>CAZSVH010000012.1:0-18294 GCA_964610235.1 uncultured Methanospirillum sp.
ACTTCATCGCCGCCTGGGTCAGGGTGATGAATCTTGACCGGTTTGACCTCCGTAGATCGTGAGGATCCGGTCTGCCTGACAGACTGCAGAAACACCCGTTATGGGAGACAAGGTACCGGACCAGAGACCTTCACTCTGACCATCCCGTCTCTCTCCCCGCAGAGTCCGGATGCAGGATACGGAAGTGATTCTGACCAGGCACCCTTTTTTGCTAATGGGATGACCCGATCCGGCCGGCAGCCGTTATGGTGCAGAGCCGGGATATCTTGGACAGGGATTCCTCCATTGAATCAGATATCAGACAAGGCGAGAGGAGACGGGATGCCAGGAGAGAGAAAGCCGCTGATAACCATAATCAAACACGATATTCCCCTGGCGCCAGGCATCAGATCCTGAGGAATCAGCCAGACAGATATATCAGGTATGATCACGATAATGACCACCCATGAACATTCATGGTATCGTGTGGATGCTCCTGCTTACCTTCACCGCATCCCTGATGATCATACCGGGAACCGGTGCAGATACCACCCCTCCTGCAGAGCCGGTAAAACTCGTATTTATCCATCACTCGGTCGGGGAACACTGGCTTGCAGACGAGAACGGAGGTCTTGCCAGGGCTCTTGGCGAGAACAACTACTTTGTGAGTGATACCTATTATGGGTGGGGGCCGGACGGGATCGGTGATCGGACTGACATTGTCGACTGGCCGGAATGGTTTCTGGGAGAGGGCCGTGACAGGTATATGGATGCACTCTTTTCCGAGTCACGCGATGATGCGGCCGGATATGAGTACTACAACCGTCCAATGTCAGATCCGGGCGGGGAGAACCGGATCATCCTCTTCAAATCCTGCTACCCGAATTCAAACCTCGCCGGAAATCCGACCGACCCGGTCTCTGAAGGGCCGGATATGACGGTTGGGGGAGCGAAGTATGTGTATACCCGGTTACTTGAGTTTTTTGAGCAGCACCCAGATAAACTCTTCATTGCCATGACGCCTCCCCCGGAACTCTCATCTGATCATGCAGCATCAGCAGAGGCGTTCAGCAGGTGGATGACTGAAGAATGGCTTGATTCCTACCCGGGCACAAATGTCGGGGTTTTTGACCTCCATGCGGTTCTGAGTAGTCCGGATAACCATCACACCGCCGAGGGAGATACGGTCATCTATGAGACCAGTCATGGGAATACCCTCGCGTTTCCGACAGAAGATCCTCACCCGTCTCAGGCGGGAAACCGGAAAGCGACCCGAGAATTTGTACCGCTCCTGAATTATTTCTATAACCGGTGGATGAGCGGAGATACCGCCCCACATCAAATATCCGTTCCTGAAGGATCCGGGACCCTGGAACCGGTGATACCGGATCACCCGGCAGAGCAGGTGGTATCAGAAGAAGAGAAGGATCGAGCCATCCCCGGACTGACAGACCCGGAGGAGCCTGGAATAATGGAAGAGGAGAATCATACCGGAACCACTGCAGATGCAGGGTTCGTGACCTCACCAGATGGGAGGATCGAACGACCCTGGACTGTCTATGATGACGGAGCATCCGGAATCTCCCTCACTTCAGGTGATGAACCCGCTTCATTCTGCCTGGAGGTAACCGTGATACCGGGTGGATGGGCAACTGTCGAGACCCTGGCTGATGAACCACAGGACTGGTCTGAGTACCAGGGGATCTCATTCTCCATTACCGCCGATCACGATGAGGTACCCTATTCCCTGGTCCTCTACGACGCACAGGGGTCGGAAGGAAAGACCGGATATGGGGTCTCCCGGATCACCGGACCGGGAGCGGATTCAGACGGGGAGGAGATCAGTATTCCCTGGTCATCATTCGAATCCCTTGAAGGGGCCGGAGAATTCCAGCCTGGTATCGCCAGAGGTCTCTTCTTCGCGATTGAGACAGGAGACGGGGAGCCGGTCAGGATATGCATCAGTGGTATCTCCCTGACCCGGGCATGAGCCTGGAAGGGAGGACTCTCCCCTCTTCCCCCTCTCCGGGAGCTGGTTCCTCACGGTGAACCCCTGCTGACTCCTTCATCGTCATTCAATCAGGGTTCACCGGGGCAGAGACCCTGCCATCCCTGAAGATTATTCTCATTCCGGGTCATACAAGTTATAAATAGCCCCGCTCCAATCATTAGTAATCCGGTATCTCTTCCTGACTGCCACGGCACCAGGAGGACGGGAAGAAGGAACATGCTTCAATCAGGATCCGACGAACAGACCTCCGGGACGCAGCCGGCCACTCCTCCCCCGGTCTCCATCCTCTACGTTGATGATGAAGAAGCCCTGCTGACGCTCGTAAAACTCTTTCTGGAGAGGACGGGAGAGTTCAGAGTTGAGATCAGGGAGTCTGCAGAGGATGCCCTGAAATCAGCCCCCATCCCATCCTACGATGCCATCATCTCTGATTACCAGATGCCCGGTATGGATGGTATCGGTTTTTTAAAAGCCGTGAGGGAGCAGAATGGAGATATTCCATTCATCCTCTTCACCGGCCGGGGAAGAGAGGAGGTGGTGATCGAGGCGATCAATAACGGGGCTGACTTTTATCTCCAGAAGGGAGGGGCCCCAAAACCGCAGTTCGCCGAGCTCGCACACAAAATAAAACAGTCGGTCCGGAGACGACGGGCCGAAGCTGAGCGGATTGAACAGTTGAACGAACTGGTGCGGACCAAGGAGGCACTCCAGGAGAGCGAGTCACGGTACCGCACCATCATCGAGACGATCCCCGATGCCATCTGGGAGGTGACCCGTGAAGGAGTGTTCACCTATGTCAGTCCGCGGAGCACTGAGATTATCGGGTATACCCCTGAAGAACTCAACGGAAGAGAGTTCTTCTCGATCCTCAGTCCGGAAGGAACAGAGCATATCAGGGAGATACTTGAGAGTATCCCCACCCGTCAGCCCGGCCTCTCCACATTTGATCTCCCGGCTGTCCACAAAGACGGAACAGGCAGAATCCTCAACTGCCGATCCTATCCCATCATCAGTGCTGATGGGACACTGACCGGGTTCAGGGGGGTTTCCACCGATGCAACAGAGTATACCCGAAACATTCAGGCTCTGCGGGAGAGTGAACTCCGGCTTCGTTCGTTCATCGAGGCGACCGATGATGCAGTCTTTCTCATCGATGAAGAAGGGAAGATCATCGAGTGGAATCAGGCGGCAGAACGGTTTTCCGGAATTGCCAAGGAGGAGGCCTTCGGGCAGAACAGCTGGGACCTGGCATTCCGGATGATTGCCCCTGAGAAGCGCAGTGAGAGGTACCTGGCAGATCTGAAAGAGAAGATGCAGCAGGCACTCCGGACCGGTCTCACGGAATTCAGTGAGTCCGGAATCATAGAAACGGTCAGGGTTGACGGCAGCAGGATTTTCTCAAGGCAGACCATCTTTCCCATACAGACCGAGAAGGGATACCGGTTCGGATCGATCATCAGGGACGTCACCCGTGAACAGAAGATGACCGAGGCATTACGGGAAAGTGAGGAGCGGTTCCGGGGAATCGCAGAGCGTTCCCCGGATCTAATCTTCATCCTTGACGATGCAATGAGACCAACCTATGTCTCCCCCTCATCCCGAACCATCATCGGATTTGATCCTGAAGAGATGGTGGGCAGATCTCCGGAATTCGCCCTCCGGACGATATTCTCACAGAGCGGCCCCGAGATCCAGGCAGCGGTCAGCAGGACACTCAAGGGAGAACTGGTTGATAACTGTGAGATTCAGATCCAGAAACGCGATGGGACACCGGTATATGTTAACCTTCATGTCATCCCGGTGATTTATGAGGGGATATTCGCCGGAGCCCAGGTTTCGATGCGTGATATCACTCGTATAAAGGCAGCAGAGATGGCTCTTCGCGAATCCGAAGAGAAGTATATCACGATGTTCAGGAAGAATCCCGTCCCCCTGACCCTCGTGGATCTCCCGGGCAGTTTTTTTACCGATGTGAACGAAGCGTTTGAGAGGAATTCCGGATTCAGCCGCAGTGACATTATCGGAAAAAGACCAGGAGAGATCGGAATTTTCCCGTATCCTGACGAGTATACACACCTCTCTGAAGAGATCAGGGAACGGGGTCATGTGTCTGGGTTGGACATGCACTGCAGGGCCAAAGGGGGTGAGATCAGGAATGTCCTCTTCTCCTCCCAACTGGTCGATATCCACGGACAGCCCGGGATCCTCTCTGCCATAGAAGACATCACCAGACTGAAATCAGCTGAATCGGCCATGAACGCCATCGTCACCGCTATCGTGGAGACGACCGGGAAGGAGTCCCTGGACCGGATAACCGGGAGCATCAGATCATGGCTCTCTGCAGACTGCGTCTTCATCGGAACAATCACCCAGGATGGAGAGAACCTGGAGATCCTCTCCATGATCCTCGACGGAACCCGGGTCAGCGCCCCTCCTGCTCCCTTTGCGGGATCACCCGGTGAAGAGGTTGTCAGGAGCGGGTTCACCATGATTCCGGATGGTATCAGCACCCGGTTTCCCGGCTGTTCGTTCATCTCCACAAACCGGTTCAGGGGATTTATTGGGGAGGCAATCAGAAACCCCGGAGGAGAAGCCATCGGGATCCTCGGCATCTTCTCCCGAACCCCGCTCTCTCTGGACAAGTATGCCCCCGGGATCATTGAGATCATTGCCATAAAAGCGGGGGCAGATATTGAACGCACCCGAATAGAGGAGACCCTGGTGAATAACGAACAGATGCTCTCCGATGCGATGGATCTCGCCAGACTGGCCGGGTGGGAGTTTGATGTTCCAACCCAGGTCTTCACCTTCAATGACCGGTTTTATGATCTCTATGGCACCACAGCAGAACGTGAAGGAGGATACCTGATGGATGTCGGAACGTATACCCGGGAGTTTGTCCACCCCGCTGATCTCTCCCTTGTTATGATGGAAGGCCAAAAAGCACTGGAGAACAGCGACCCATCCTACTGCTCAGATTCCAGTCACCGGATCATCCGTCGTGATGGGGAAATCCGCCACGTCTCCGTCCGGATCAGAGTCACCGCAGATGAAGAGGGAAAGGTTCTCAAGACCTATGGCGCCACCCAGGATATCACGGATTACCGGATCATTGAGGAGAATCTCCGCAGGTCGAACCGGCAGCTCAACCTGCTTACCAGTATCACCCGCCATGATATCATCAATAAGATATCTGGTTTTTCCGGGTATCTGAACCTCATCGAGGCAGAGACAGATAATCCCGGGATTACCGGGTACATTCAGAAGATATACCTGGCAATCGGTGAAGTCCAGTCACTCATCGAATTCTCACGGATCTATGAGAAACTTGGTTCAGACCAGCCCGGATGGATCGCTCTCGATAACATCCTCACATTCTCCTCATTTCCAGAAGGGATAACCCTGAAGAGGAATATCCCGGAGATCTCCCTCTTCGCAGACCCGATGATCGAACGCGTCTTTTATAATCTGCTCGATAACTCGATCAGGTACGGACAGTCCGTAACCACGATCACAATATCAGCATCCATCCAGGACCAGAGTCTGACGATCCTCTGGGAGGATGACGGAATCGGGATTCCTGCCCAGGAAAAGGAGAAGATATTTGCCAGTGGATACGGGAAAAACACAGGATTCGGTCTGTTCCTTGCCCGTGAGATCCTCTCACTCACCGGAATCTCCATCACAGAGACCGGAACCCCCGGAGAGGGAGCACGCTTTGAGATCACCGTCCCGTCAGAATCCTTTACGATTGGATCCTGAACGCTCCGGCTCTGTTTCCCTTCTCCGCCATCCTTCCCTCACCCTGCGGTTCATTCGGGCATACCCGTCACCCCGGATACCCCCCACAGGGCACCAGGATAAGACCTGATGAGCAATACCGGGTAACCCGGAGGGAAGAAAAACACGAATCTCACCTGAGAGAAGACGGGCAGATTCAGAGCCTCTTCTGAATGCCGAGCATTTCAAAGAGATTGACGGCTGCTGGATCCCACTGCGGGTTCATTCAGACACTGACATTCCTGAGAATTTCCGGGTTTTTCAACCCGGGTATTATTCGGGAGGGAACCGGGTCTCTCCATCACCGATCCGGCATCAGGGATATCAGCCGATCCAGATCATTGAGGAGCAGGGTGGCAGAGGAGTACCGAAAAGCAGGATCCGCTGCAAGGCACCGCAGGATTACCGGGAGACAGGCAGCATTCCCAGGGAGGGAGAAGATCGGTTCGGTTCCGGAAGGAACGTCTGCCCTGCCAGTCAGCAGCTCTGCAAACACCATCCCGATCTGCCAGATATCAGTCGCAAACCCGCATGCAGGAGAGAGTGACATCTGTTCCGGTGCCGCGTACCGGGGAGAAAAGCCGGATACCGACCATCGGGGAGAACCCGTCCGGGCAAGCCCCCAGTCAGTCAGTCGGGGGATACCCTCCCGGGTGAGGAGGATATTTGATGGTTTGATATCACAATGGGCAACTCCCCGTTCATGGGCATATACAAGCGCCGAGACCACACACCGGATAATCCAGACTGCTCCCTGAGCCGGAACCGGTTTCTCCCGTTCAGCCAGAGAACCGGGAAGGTACTCAGTCACGATATAGGGAAACGGAAGAATATTCGCAGTTATGACCGTCGCGATATGCGGATGGTCAAGATCTTTCCAGACGCTGATCTCCTGCATAAATGATATGCCGGTCTTCTCATCATCATGCCGGGGAACCTTCACCACGACGGGCAGATCATCATCAACCTGTTCAGCATACCATATCAACCCAACACCCCCCTCTGCAAGAAGCCGGACATTCCGGTACCGGCTCTCCGGGAGCGGGAAGAGGGATCCGGGATCCTGAATCACTGCTCTTTCAGGAAGACGACGCCCCCTCACCAGTCTAATCACCCGGTACAGTCCCAGGAGGAATGATCCCAGGAGAGCTGCATACACGAGTGACGGGATAGATATGGCAGATTCCAGCAGATGGCCTGACGGCTGGACGAAGAAGAGGAGGCTGAGGCACAGGGTGGCAGAGAGGATCATCCCGAGCCCGCCAGCCATGACCAGATGCCATGGCAGGGGTGACGGAACGAGGGATAGGAGATGGATGATGATAAGCAGGGAGAAGAGAATAAGCAGGGAAGGCGCAGAAAGACTGATAGCAGTCCCCATCCCCCCTCCCATTCCGTTCCCCATCCATCCGGATCCGTGACGTACCGGCTGGGAGACGAGGCTGAGAAGAAAGAACAGGTACAGACCTGACAGGAGCAGGTCAGGGATCCGGGTTCCCTGACCATCTGTTACCATCTCCTCACCTGACCGTCCTTTGGAGGTAATGATGGTCGTCTTCATGGATTACCGGGATTCCGAGCCCGTGGAGCGAAAGAGAAGGGTAGCTCCCAGGGATCCGGGTGAGAGCTCAATCCGGTCCTCTCCGGCGAGCGGTACCGGCTGGTGTGAGATTGGCCGATTGTTCACATACGTCCCTCCCCTGCTCATCCCGTCCTCTATCATCCATATGCCGGAGATCTTCCTGATCCATGCATGGGGCCGGCAGACCCGGCTGACCGACCGGTATCCGTCTCCGAGGAGGATCACCGGCTCCGGATACCCGGCCTCTTCTCCTTCCCCGCCTCTTCCCATACGGTATACCTCAGCCCTCAGTTCATACCAGCGTCCACACTCAGGTCCGCTGACAAGAAAAAGCACCGGGCCCGGGGTAATGTCCACAAGTCCTTTCACACACAATTCTATCTTTTCAGACAATCCTGACCCCCCAATCCCGGATACCGAGGTGAAGATCGCCAGATTCCGCGAAGCCTGCGCTAGACATCCCGGGAGAAGTGAGTAGTAAAAAACCGGCTGTCCCTGGTTCCCCGGATCCTCAGAAACCCCGATCTCCTTTTTGATCAGCCCGAGGGAGAGAAGACGGGCCAGGTGCTTTTTTGTATTCTCATAACTGGTCTCAATCTCACGGGAGACCTGCCTGACGGTACGGGGTTTCCTGCCCAGGAAAGAGAGGATACGGAGTCGTACCGGACTTGCCAGAACATCGAGGTATTCTGATAATTCAGCGATGAACTCGGGATCAGATCCAGAGAGGATCGTCCGGTCATCCGGATTCGCAGATTTCATACCATCCAGCCCATCTCTTCATTGGTTCCCCCTTCATATCATCTCTCCCCCCGGTAACCCCGGGGTTGAAAGGGGGAACTGATCCCATTCCGGGTGTTTATCTTCTGCCAGGTGGTATGGATTCATGTAACCGCAGAAGCGGAGGATAAAAAATGAAAGCAATCGTATTGTTCCTCATCGCGGGCCTCATCGCCCTCACCGTCGTGCTTCCGGCATCAGCAGCCGGGCAGGGCGGATATGGAAAGATGTTTCAGAACGGATCTGATACCGAAAAACCCGGCATCAGCCAGAATCCGGACTGCCCGCGCCTTGAATGCAGGAATAACCAGACCCCGCCCAGAGATGGAACCGGCATGCAGTCCGGCCGGTCAGAAGACGGGCGGGGAACAGGAGGCCATGGAAACGGTCACCGATTCAGAACCTGAACCTTTTTTTTGGAAGAGCAGATCGCAACTGCCCTTCGTCCACCGGCGCCACGTTCTGGATCTGCCAGACCCTGATCATCAGGACCTGTTGCAGGAGAGAAAAAATTTAGACCGGGCCGAGGGGAAGGAGAACCCTTCCATACGACTCATTCAGAACCTGGGCAAGTCCGGCATAGATCGCTGAGAATCCGCATATGATTCCTTCAAAGCCGGCAAGACGGGTGATACCCTCAATGCCGGTAATGTCACCGATCGCAAGGAGGAAGAAGAGAATAGTCAGCGACCCGAAGACAAACTGGAGGGCACGGTTCGCCCGGAGTGTCCCGATGAACATCACTCCGGTGAAGACACCCCACATACCAAGGTATGACGCCATCGCAATATTTCCCCCTGAATCCTTAACAAGGCCACTGGCCGGAAGAAGCAGGATCAGAACCAGGGAGATCCAGAAGAGCCCGTATGAGGTGAATGCGGTCATCCCGAAGGTGTTGTTCTTCTTCCACTCCATGATACCGGCGATTATCTGGGCTGTCCCGCCATAACACAGACCCATCGCCAGGATCATCGAACCCAGGGTAAAGAACCCGGCATTATGCAGGTTGAGCAGGACTGTCGTCATCCCAAAGCCAAGAAGGCCGAGGGGGGCTGGATTGGCAGTGATCTCAGTCACACTCATGCTTGAACAGGTATTCTGACACATGATATATCTCCTCCCGTATCTGCCCCTGATCCGACACAGGCAGTATTCCGGGTAGCTATTGATAATCAATGCAGGAATGATATATGCATTGTTGTATCATCCCAAATCCCGGGAACTGCAAGTCAGCAGTCCGGGGAGAAGAGGGAACAATCAACCCAAAACGAGGAAATCATGCAATATACGCAAGGAGAAGCCGGAGGGCCTCACGTTCCCGTTCTCCCCCGCACCGCCGGATCAGATCCGCATGATGATCGATCAGCAACTTCCGTCTGGGATCGCGTGAATGAATATACCGGGTCCCGTGCACAGCAGCCTCGATCACGCTGTTAAATCCGCGGTTCACCGGAAAGGCCGGGATATCAAATGAAACCGTCTCAACCGGAGTTAAGGAGAAGAGGATCTTCATTGCTGTTTTTTCCTTCACCTCTGCCTCATACACCACCCAGGAGAGGGCGGAACGCAGTCTGAAGACCAGGTGCCCGTCCACCATCCAGGTGATGAATTCGTCAGGGTCGGGATCCCCGAATGCTGTCCGGACATACACCACGGGATCATACAGGATATTTGCCACAAACCGGCCCTCCTCCTCGACCAGCGAGGCGGTATGGCTCGTCCGGAATACCGCCATCATCAGCGTCCCGTTCCGGCAGATGATCCCCATCGGTGCGGCATTATTTCGGCATGAGGCAATGATCTCATTAATCCCCTCCTGCATCAGGGGGGGGACAGACAGACTCACCGGTCCCATTCCCACCCCTGGCTCAGTGCGACGAAGAGTCCGGCTATCATGATGTCCGCAAGGGATCCGGGATTGATCCCCTCCCTGATACAGTATTCATCAAACTCATCCACCCCGCTCTCACCTGACAGGACCCCGGCTGCCCGGTCCCGGACCTGCCGTGCCCGATCCAGTCCGAACTTCTTGGCGATGAATGTATCAGGCTCCTCTGCCATCAGCCTCAGAAAAACAGACGGAATCGCTGCCCGTCCCCTCCCGTCACTGAAGAGCAGATCTGCCGTCCGACGGGTCAGAGCAAAATCCCGCACCCATTCTGCGGCCACCATATCACGGGGGGCAGAGTAGGCCATCACGTCATACAGGGTCATCCCCCTGCTGACCAGTTCACCGGCAACCGCTGGATCATTGACATCAAGATCATCGGTCTCTATGACTCTGACCGCAGTATGGGCAAATGCTTCGTAGAAAGCGATCGCATCATCGATTGTGGTCTGTCTGACCAGCCGGGATGCAGCATCCGGATCTCCCCCCATTACCAGAGGAATGAGGAGTATAAATGCTCCAAAATGAGTGTTTCCTCCCCGATGCCTTCCGGTGAGGATCACCGATTCCCGGATCAGAGCTCCCACCCGCCCTACCCCCTCTTCTGCATGCTCAAGGGCAGGGCGGCAGAAGATCAGGGAGGAGAGGAAATGTTCAAGCCAGGTATCCGGATACTCGTGGAGGCGATCCACGTTCCCGGGTTTCTGCCAGGCACAGACCTCGAGCATCATGGCGAGTTGCGCCAGTTCTGTCCGGGAGAGCAGAGGAGGGGTTGTCATGAAGAGAAGAGGTAGTCCATGATCTTCTTTGATAATGCCCGCTTCTCCTGCATGTATGAGATCTTCTTCACCCCTTCCTGTCTGAGGGTGCCGTCCCTGAACATGCACGGGGTGGTATCTTTACAGCAGTAGGCAAGACTTCCGAAACAGGTCCCGGATCCATGCTCGAGGATCGTTCCCTTCACTGCCTCAGTCTTCAGATCCACGAATTCCTGAGGAGAGATCTTCAGGCTCTCCAGGGTGGGAAGCAGGGGGCAGGGCTTGACCGGCATGCAGCAGAAGGCGAGTGATCTGATATCCCCGCCACGGCAGAGCTGCTTGGGTGAATTATACCACCCATGCTCCCGGGTAAACCGTTCAACCCCGTCACGAATGACAGAGAGGGTCCGGGGGTCTGAATTGCGGGCAAGGGAGACCATATCTGCCCCGTGTGCATACAACTCCTTTGCAATCTCGAAATCGGTGACTCCGTTATTGGCGATGATCAGGATCGGGCAGACATTCCGAATCTCCTTCACCTTCTGATGCCCGAAATCCATCAGATCGATATGGAGAACATCAGCCCCGGCTTTCCAGAGGAGCCGGGCCAGTTCGACGTCATTCTCTGCAACCCCTGCCCGGATCTTCACCGACACAAGCACTCCGGCAATCTTCAGAGCCTGGACATAGGAGAGAAGAATCTCAGGATGGGTGAGAAGATATTCTCCACTCCCGGCATCGATCATCGGCTGCTGCCGGCAATGCGCGTCTATTTCATAAATCGGTCCGTCACCCAGGGCGGTTGCGAGTTCCACCAGCGAACCGGCAGATGAGGCCCGGATATTGATCCCTGCAATGACCCCGGCACCCTCCACGAGGGCAACCTGGCCGGCAATGTCAGCTGCCGGGTCACGGGGAAGGAACTCATCCCGACCCGCATCTGACATCTCCCGTGAAGCCGCAATTGTCTTCTCATCGATTGAATAGCCACCGATAAACCCAATTCCAATGAACGGGGCACGATCCCTGATATATGCCCCGTCCGTAATGCCGGCCATCGATGATACCGCAACAGGAACAGCGATCTCCCGCTCACCGATCCGGAGATCATACATATTCTCCATGAAAATCCTCAAATTATATGCCTTTATACATCTTCCTCGGGAAAAATGAATCTTCGCACCCCGCTCACCCCGGCCCGGGGAGGACGGGTGGAGATGTTACCTGAGCAGGTATACAAAAGAAGAGGAGAGATACACATTTGATAACTATTTTATCGCTGGCAGTGTTACCTTAACCTAATGGGAAAAGTAGGTATCCTCCTCGTGGGACATGGAAGCAAGAAGGAGTATAACAAGGATCTCATCACCCGGACTGCTGCCCTCATCTCTGACCGGAACCCGGAATACTCTGTCAAATGCGGATTCATGGAGTTCAATGAGCCATCCATTGCCCAGGCACTGGACCTCTTCAGGACCGAGGATCTTGAATCTCTCGCGGTTGTGCCCCTCTTCCTTGCCCGGGGAGTGCATATTGATGAAGATATCCCCGGACTGCTCGGCCTTACATCAGGCCAGAAAAAGGGTTCATTCAGTTTACAGAACCGGGAGATCCCCCTGGTCTATGCTGATCCGATCGGCCCGAACCCGCTCCTTGCCGATCTGATGACCGAGAATGCCAGGCAGGCACTCTCACTCATCTGATTTTTCTATGCATATTCTTGTTCTCGATACCATTCATGGCGGGACGGTTCTGGGTGAAGCCCTCCGAAAAGAGGGACATCAGGTCGACCTGGTTGATGTATACCGGGGCACGCTGACAGCTCCCGGGAGTATTTCCCGTGCCGATGCTGCATCCGGGACGTATGATCTGGTCATCCACCCGGTGCATCTCGACCCGGCCGATCATCTGCTTCGGACCCTCTCCTTCCCGTCAATCACCCATCACGAGGCGGTGCGGTGGATCCTGAACACCCGCATGAAGGGGCCCGGGAACGGGCGGGGTCCGGTGATTGAGATCACCGGCACCCGTGGCAAGACCACGACAGCAACCGCCCTCGCATCTCTCCTACCGGGGAGCGGGATCCTCCACACCTCACGGGGCACATTCCGGTACCCGGACCAGGAACTGATTACCCGTATGAGTATCACCCCGGCCTCATTCATCACTGCCACCTCCCTGCTCCGCCCGGGTGACTGGTTCATCGGTGAGGTCTCCCTGGGAATGACCGGAATCGCAGACCTGGGAATCCTCACCTCTGACGATGAGTACCGGGTTGCTTCAGGAAGACTGAGTGCCAGGGCGATCAAGCAGGCGAGCTGCATACGTTGCTCCCGAATCCTCTTTCCACCGGGAGTGGATATCCCGCATGACCACGCAGCGAGAGCAGATGAATACGGGACCATATCAGGCACCCGGTATATCTGGCAGGACGACCAGGGCAGGGAAGAGACTCTTGATAACCCTCTGCTGCTCTCTCCGGGATATAAGACGCCCCTCATGCTCGCCGCCGCCGCGGCCCGTATCCTGGGATCGAGTCCGGCAGGATTAACCCGATTCACCGCCATCCCCGGCAGGCTCAGGATAATGGAAGAAGGTGAGAAGACCATCATCGACAATGCATCCTCAGGAGCATGTCTCACCACGACCCTTGATGCCATCAGGGTGGCAGGCATGCAGAATCAGCCCGGCGGATTCACTCTGGTGATCGGACAGGAGGAGCGTGCCGTATGTGAAAATTTCCCGGCGCCGGAGATCATCACGGCCATCAGGCAGGGACCGGCAGCTGTTATCCTCATCACCGGAGATGAGCGGATGGACATGGATTCGATCCTCAGGACCTGCCACTCTCAGGAAATCCCATACAGTACCGCTGCCTCCCTTGCGGACGGGATCGCTGCTGCAAAGAACCTGCCCTCCCCGGTGATCGTTGTTTCTGTCAAAACCTGGAGATAACCATGAAATACATGCAACCCAGACCCAGTTCGATTGTTGCTGCCCTCTACACCGCCCGTGATCTTGAAGTGAACGTCTCTGTCCTCCACGGACCATCCGGGTGTTCATTCAAGCATGCCCGTCTGCTCGAGGAGGATGGCATGCGGGTCCTGACGACCTCACTCTCGGATAATGAATTCGTCTTTGGAGGGCAGAAACGGCTTATCGAGGTCCTCAGATACGCAGAAGAGGAGTTCTCTCCCACCCGGATGGCAGTCATCGGGACCTGTGTCTCCCTAATCATCGGTGAGGACCTGGAGGCAGCAGTCGAGATGGCAGACCTGAACACCGGGACGATCGCCGTGGATATCCATGCCGGATTCACTGAGAATATTGACGGGGTGATCGCCACCCTGGAACCGGCGTTCAGGGCCGGGTGGATATCCGGTGATGAACTGACCAGGCAGAAAGAACTGCTCAGAAAGGCAAACGAGGTGGAGCGGCTCAGGGGTGCTGCAGTGAAGAGTTACATCGAACCTTCTCGCGGTGACCTCAAACACGAGGCAGGGCGCCGGCTCCTTGATCTGGTCAGAGAAGGAAAAAAAGGGGTTGCAGTCATGAATGCCAAGAAAGAGACTGCCTATATGTTCGCGGATATCCTCCTCGGGCTTCATGATGCGGTTCCTGATGCCGGGATCACCTACTCTCTCAATCTGGAAGAACGGGGCCTGCCGAAGGTGAGACGTGATGTAGAACGGATCTCCCGGGAGCTGACAGAACGCGGACTGGAGTATATCAGCCAGGGGGCACCGGACGAATACGGTGCCACCGGTGATCTGCTGGGAGCATGGATCGCGGACCAGCACCCGGATTTTGCCCTGATAACCGGGGTTCCGCATGCCATCCCGGCAGAGTACCTCACCGGGATCGAGTGTTTCTCGGTAACGAACGGACCCCGCCAGGTGGCACCTCTGAAAGACCAGGGGCATGCCCATGTCATGGTTGAGGTCGATCTCCACCCCCGGACGCTGGGGGTGCGATCCATTGTAGAGAGTGAATTCGGAGCCGTGCTCCGGAGCCTTGCATGAAGACGATCCTGATAACCGGTGACCGTTCAGGGGCAGGGAAGACTAGTATCACCGTCGCGATCGCAGCCCTCCTCTCCCGGGCCTGCACCGTCCAGTGCTTTAAGGTAGGCATGGATTATATCGATCCCTCCTATCTCACCGCGGTTACCGGGAGGAGCTGCCTGAACCTTGACTCATTCGTACAGTCAGAGGAAGAGATCAGGGAGATCTTTACCCATGGATGTCAGGGTGCCGATATTGCACTGATCGAAGGAGTCAGGGGACTTTTCGAAGGGGCAGAACCTCTTACCGATACCGGATCCACCGCCTCCATAGCCAAGCTCCTGACCTTACCGGTCATCCTTGTCATCGATGCCAGGAGCATCACCCGTAGTGCCGCCGCCCTCCTCACCGGGTTCTCCCGGTTCGATCCCGGGGTCACCATATCAGGGGTGATCCTCAACAATGTCAGAGGAGAGGAGCATATCAGGAAGGCGACCATCGCGATCGAACACTACTGCGGTGTTCCGGTCATCGGAGCTATACCACGCCTGGATACTCCCCCGCTGCAGATGCGCCATCTGGGTCTGGTCCCGTTTCTGGAAGGGGCACCGGATGAGGAGTTCAGAACACAGATCGACGGAATGGTTGAATCGGTCGGAGAACGGATCGATCTCCCTCGCCTTCTGGACCTGGCTGATGAGCGGGATATTCCCCTGTACACCGGAGATATCTTCAGACCAGCAGAGAAGACTGACATCACCATCGGGATCGCCCGTGATGAGGCATTTAACTTTTATTACCCTGACCTCTACCCGGTCCTCACCGCGAACGGTGCTGATATCGTCTTCTTCTCCCCAATCCATGACACCCTTCCTCCCGTCGACGGGATCATCATCGGGGGAGGGTATCCCGAGTACTTCGGGAAAGAACTCGAAAAGAATGAAAAGATGCGCCATGCCATTCTCCAGGCCTCCCGGTCAGGGATACCGGTGTATGGTGAATGCGGCGGCCTGATGTACCTCTGTAACGCGATTCGGTTCACCCGTGACTGGAACGGCCTGCATGAAGGGGACCGGTTTCAGATGTGCGGAGTCTTCCCGGGAGAGTCGGTAATTCCTGCACGGCGCGTGGTCAGGTATGTTATCGGAAAGAGTTCAGCTATTACCCCGTTTGGTGAGGACTCCTTCCGTGGCCATGCATTTCACTACTCTGAGGTCAGGCTTCCTCCCGGTAGCACCTACGGGTTCACCCTCGAACGCGGTATCGGGATAGACGGGTTTCGGGACGGGGTTGTGACCGGAAACACCCTAGGTTCATACACACACCTGCATCCGGTCTCATCCCGTCGCATGCTCGCCCGGTTCTGCACAGCGTGCCGGATGCAGAAAACCCGGGCATAGTAATGTTTATCTCATCCGACAGGAAGGATACGTATTAACCTGAATAGTGACAGAATTCTCTCCATGCAGATCTACATTGACGGTGTTTTTTATTCCCGTGAAGATGCAAAGATATCAGTTTTTGATCATGGATTTCTCTATGGTGACGGGGTTTTTGAGGGGATCCGTGCATACTCAGGGAGAATATTCAGACTCACCGAACATCTTGACCGTCTTTATGACTCTGCCAAGACCATTGATCTGAAGCCTTCCATCACCAAGGAAGAGATGACTGCCGCTATCATCGAGACCTGTAAAAAGAACAACCTGACCAATGCCTACATCAGACCGATCATCACCCGGGGAATCGGAGATCTCGGGCTCGACCCCCGGAAGTGCGACAAGACATCAGTGGTCATCATCGCCGTTGAGTGGGGAGCCATGTATGGGGATCTGTATGAGAAGGGTCTCACGGCAGTCTCGGTATCTGTCAGGAGAAACCCTGCCCAGGCGCTGCCACCCAATGTCAAGAGTCTGAATTACCTGAATAATATCCTGGCAAAGATAGAGGCGAATTACAAGGGAGGGGACGAGGCGATCTTCTTTGATACGAACGGGTATCTCTCGGAAGGATCCGGGGATAACATCTTTGTCATCAAGAACGGGATGATCATCACCCCCCCGACCCTGAACAATCTCCGGGGTGTCACCCGGCTGGTTGCTATCGAGATTGCCCGTGACCTGGGGATCAGCGTGAGCGAACGGAACATGGGATATTTCGACCTCTACACGGCAGACGAGGTCTTCGTCACCGGCACGGCAGCCGAGATTGCACCGATCACCCTCATCGACGGACGATCCATCGGCACAGGAAAACCAGGGCCGATCACCCGCCAGATGATCGAATCATTCAAGGTCGTCGTTCAGAAAGAAGGGACGTCGATCGTTTAGATCAGATTCATCCGTAATTTTTTATACTCTCACGGCCTACATATAGAGGCATACGCTGATATAGTGTAGTCCGGCCAATCATTTCGGCCTTTCACGCCGAGGACTGGGGTTCGAATCCCCATATCAGCACTATTCTTATCATCTGCTCTTTGTTTGCATCAGAATCTAATTCTTTTCATCCTGTATCCCGCGACTTCCTCCCTGTACAGACTGTTTTCCTCAGGTTCCGGGTATTCATGGAAATTCAGGGAGATCTGATCCCCTCTGACATGGATGGAAATCATTCTGACACCGGAAGATCCCATCAGAAACGTTATCGGTTACTCCTCAATCAGGAGAAGATCAACCAAGGATCTGTTTTCCCGTGAGTCTCACGGAATCCGGAATTTATCCCGGGGCCTTGAAAAATGGAGTTTTTTACCAAGGATACCAGGAGGAAGAGTGAAGAAGCTGCAACGGTGAATTATCACGGGCGTAGAGGCCGGCATTCAGGGGATGCAAAAACCCTGATATGTCCATACGAGAGAAATCAGACAGAGCCTCTCACACAGCCCTTCACCGGCACAGGATGAGTACTGGCAAAAAGAGGACATAGCTTTATCTGCCCTGCACCAAATGGGGAGAGAGAACCAGCCAATCGAATAAGATAACGCTTCCAGAACTGGGTTGGAGTTCCCAGTGAGGTTATCTCCGGGTTCGCAGGGAGTTCAGATCGAGGGAAAACTCCTCGCGATTTTTTGTAAAAAACGCCTCAGCAAAGAAGTACAACGACATCACGACACAGGCAAGAGAGGCGACAAGAGTGGGAAGGGTTTTTTCAGAGTTTGCCGAACCGAGCATGCTCCCGATAAGAAAGAGACCCACAAATAGCAATGTCAAACCGTTAAAGAGGTATACAAGCCACTCATACTGTTCAACTGACCTGATATCTGCAACCACGGTGAATACTCACCATTTGAATAGAGAAACTGATTAAGATATTGATATTTCCGGAAGATGCAGAGAAACCCGGTCGCCGAAACGAAGAGCCAGAGACCCGGCCATCTCTTCAGCCGGTTATCCAGGGAGGACAGTTCTTTCTGGAATGAAATCCGGTAAAATCACGGTGGTTCCTGTCACTGCCATCCCCGGACTGAACCGGCATACCCGTTGGTATATGACGTTTTGAAGCGTGAGAATTAG
>CAZSVH010000013.1:0-17951 GCA_964610235.1 uncultured Methanospirillum sp.
AGTCATGGGGACCTTCGTCCAGGAGAGATCGGTCTTCCCCGAATCAGCAGGCGATATCTCCGGGTTGGTGATCTCCCCGCTCATCTCGGCAGGCTGGGCAGAAACGACGCAGAATACAGCCATACACAGGAAGAGGATGAGTGCAGGGAGCGTACGGAACCGATACTGACCTGTTTGCATGTACACACTTCTGCGGTCCTGGTCTATAAACTTCCCCGGTTCAGGGCCGGAAAGCATTCAAACCGATAGTTCTATGGGTATCCCGTCGTAACCACTCTCTGTGCCTGAGAGGCAGGAACTCGTTCCGATCCTGATCCTTGCAGGAGTGACCCTTGTCTGCATCTGCGGGTCGCTCATTCTGGAAACGGTCGGCCGGGAGTCGTTTGCAGAGCCCTATACCCCGTCCCTTCCGGACGGCACCCTCGTCAGCTGGTCCGGGACGGTCAGCGGGGTGACCCCGGTCAGCTCCGGGGATCATCTGATCCTCACCGTAAACGGTGTTCCGGTCTTTATTCCGTCACCGTACGGTCTGCAGATACCGGCCGTCGGGGAGATCGTTTCAGTCTGCGGGGTGGTACAGACCTTCCGCGGGAAACGGGAGATCCTGGTTGAAGATCCTGCCGATGTCAGGATCCGGCAAGGATCTCAAGAGAGAGATCTGCATTTCTGACCGAATGGGTCAGCATCCCCAGGCTGATCCGGTCAGCACCGGTGCCGGCATACTCCCTGATGGTCTCAGGGGTGATTCCTCCCGAGAGTTCGATCCTGACAGAATCCCGAAGTCCTGCCTCTTCGAGCCGGGTGATCGACTCCCGGATCGCCCCGGGGGTCATGTTATCAAGGAGAATGATATCCGCCCCGGCCCGGGCAGCCTCGAGGGCCTCTTCTGCAGACTCAGCCTCTGCCTCTATCAGGTGGGAGACGTCCGCCTCCCGTGCCCTCCGCACGGCCTCCCCGAGCGGGACCAGGCTGCGGTGCGTATCCTTGATCAGGATCGCGTCAGAGAGCGAGAACCGGTGGGGATCCGCCCCCCCGATCATGGCCGCCTTCTTGTCAGCCAGCCTGAGGCCGGGAGCCGTCTTCCGGGTCGCGGCAACCCGGCAGGACGGACTGATGGAAGAGACGATATCCTGCATCTCCCTGGCCCGGGTGGCGATGCCGCTCATTCTTCCCATCAGGTTGAGGGCAGTCCGTTCAACAAGAAGGATGGCATGGGCGGACCCGGAGAGGGAGAGGACCGTGGTTCCTGCCCTGACCCGCTCCCCGTCCCTGCTCTGCGGGTGAACATCCACCCCGAAATGGGAGAAGAGGGCTGCTGCCTCCTCCAGACCGGCAAGGATCAGTTCCTCCCGGGCGATGATTCCGGCCATGCAGGTCTGCCTGGTGATGATCGCCTGCGAGGTGATATCCCCGAAGGGTGCGTCCTCTTCGATGTAGGTGAGGAGCCGGCTGAGCGGGATCAGGGGATAGACGGTCATGATGACGCATCCAGCATCCGGTCCACCGACCGGCGGGCAGCGTCGCGAATCCCTTCAGGAATGATGATCCCGGTCTCCCGTCTCTGAAGACAGGTGAGGAGATCGGTGATCGTCGTCTTCTTCATATCTGTGCAGACTCCGCCGGGCTGGTGGAAGGTCCGGTCAGGGAAGAGGGATGCGAGTCGTTTGGCCATCCCCTCCTCGGTGAAGATATGCCAGACCTTCTCCGGCCGCTCCCTGACGATACTGACCATCTTCCCGGTCGAGGCGACGATGTCAGAGAGATCCCGGATCTCAGGCGGACACTCGGGATGGGTGATGATCACTCCCCCGGTCTCCCGGGCTTTCCTGATGTCAATCACCGAGTAGGTCTGGTGGACATAACAGTGTCCGTCCGGGGGCATGGGGATGATCTCCTTTCCGGTGACCACACTGCTGACCCAGGATGCAAGGTTCCGGTCAGGACCGAAGAGGATCCGGTCCTCGGTGAGGGAACTGACGATGCGGGCGGCGTTCCCTGAGGTACAGACGATGTCAGCCTCTGCCTTGCAGGCGGCGGTGCTGTTGACATAGACCACCACCGCTGCATCAGGCATCTTCCTGCGGTACTCCCGGATGGTCTCCGGGGTCAGGAAGCAGGCGAGCGGGCAACCGGCATCAGGCACCGGGATGAGTACCGTTCTGTCAGGATTGAGAAGCTTGGCGGTCTCGGCCATGAAGAGTACCCCGCAGACGACGAGGATCTCTGCACGGGTCTCCCGGGCAGCGAGCGAGATCTCCAGGCTGTCCCCGATCACATCGGCGACTGCATGAATCTCAGGCAGCTGGTAGTTGTGGGCCAGGATCACGGCGTTCAGTTCAGCCGTGAGTGCCCGTATCTGCTCCACGATACCGGGTCCGGTCATGCCCCGATCACCAGCGGACTGTGGATGTTCTTCAGCAGGGAGAGGACCGAGAGGGCAGCGAGGTAACTCGTCGCCGGGTTGTCAGGAGAAGGGAGGTTGGTGATCTTCGTGTATGCCTCCCCGAACTCCCCTTTTACCAGGATTTCGTGGATGTTCCGATCCACCTCAGGGTCAGCCCACAACTCCACATCCACCTCATGGTCTGCTGCCAGGGCAATTGCCACCGAGACATTGATATTCTTCGGGAAGAGTTTGACACACTCGTTCGCCTTGCCCCTGAATGCCAGGGTGCGGGTGGTGACGGTCATTCCCAGGCTCTCGGGGCTCTTGGTTGTCCTGAGAAGGATACTCTCGATACTGCTGATCTGGCCGATCTTCAGGTTGTCAAGGCCCATGACCGCCCCGCTGGGGATATGGATCCTGCCCCCCTTCTCCCTGGCAACCTCCACCAGGTGGGTCCGGAAGGCGGTATCTGCCAGGGCTCCCACGCTCAGGATCACCATCTCCTTTCCCCGCTCAGCGATACGGAGGGCGTAGGCACGGACGGCCGCAATCGAGGCGGCTTCCACACAGACCGAAAAATCAGCATCAAGGAATGCTTCAAAGTCAGAATGAGGCACAGCACCGGTCAGCTGAGCCAGTGCCTCTGCATGATCGGGCATCTGATCAAAGACGGCAACGACCTCGAATCCTTCCTGGTGCGTTGCTATGATCCTGCCGACATTTCCACAGCCCAGAAGCCCTATTCTGACCATTGCCTACATATTTGCCGAATAGAATTTAACAGCTTTCCC
The DNA here is from genome assembly GCA_964610235.1 of uncultured Methanospirillum sp. GTDB lineage: Archaea > Halobacteriota > Methanomicrobia > Methanomicrobiales > Methanospirillaceae > Methanospirillum. The sequence continues at coordinate 3,178 of CAZSVH010000013.1, forward strand.
TTCCCGGTATCAGCCGCTGCTCCTTTCTCTTCCGGACGCATACGGGTAGGATGATGGAAGCCGGCCTCTCCCCTTCTCCGCTGCCCGCATGGGCTGCCTCCCGTGCAGGGAAGCGGATCTGTATCAGGACGTTCGGATGCACCTATAATGAAGGTGATTCAGCCCGCCTCCGTGATATCCTCGGGCAGGCAGGCTGCCGTATGGTGGAGGACCCTGGTGATGCCGACGAGGTCATCCTCACCACCTGTGTGGTGATCGCGAAGACCGAACGGAAGATGATCCGCCTGATCCGTGACCTGACCGGTGCCGGTACATCCGTCCTGGTGACCGGTTGTCTCCCCCTGGCCCGGGGGGAGATCCTTGATGCGTTTCCCTCAGTCCGTATTCTCCTCCCTGAGGAGATTCATGCGGCATCCGGCCCGGGTACCGGGATCACCGTCCCGGTTGCGATCGTACAGGCCGGGCAGGGCTGCCTCGGCAGCTGCCGGTACTGTATCACCCGGGTTGCCCGGGGAAGGATCCGGAGCACGCCCCGGGCTGAGATCTGTGACCGGATCCGGATGGCGGCCGCACAGGGGGCAGCAGAGATCCGCCTGACCGGGCAGGATCTGAGTGCATACGGATCGGATCTGGGGGACCCCTCCCTCCCTTCCCTTCTTGAGGATATCAATCAGATGGAGGGGGATTTTCTGGTCAGGCTGGGGATGATGAACCCGGCAACCCTGGCCCCGGTCATCCACGGGGTTGCCAGGGCCCTCACCGGCGATCATCTCTTCCGGTTCGTTCATCTGCCGGTCCAGTCCGGATCTGATGCAATCCTCTCACGGATGAACCGGGGATATACTGCAGCCCGATTTCTGGACCTTGTCGCGGTGCTCCGGAGCACCGTTCCCGGCATTTCCATCGGAACGGATATTATCACCGGGTTTCCGGGAGAGACGGAGGAGGATTTCCACCAGACCTGTGATCTCCTCACCCGGGTCAGGCCTGATATGCTGCATGTGACCCGGTACTCCTACCGGCCGGGTTCGCCCATCTCCCGTGATGCCGAACTGGTGGACCGGGTCTGTAAGGAACGCTCCCGTGCTCTCATCAGGGCCGGATATGCGATTCTGAAGGAGAAAAAGCAGCAGATGGTGGGGGAGTGCGGGGAGGTCGTCATCACCGAGCAGGTCAGGCCGGGGACCGTGATGGGGAGGACATGGTCCTACCAGGGGGTGGTCATCAGCGGGGACCTCCCGGCCGGGGGCCGGTACCGGGTCAGGTATACCGGTGAGCGGACCCATTACCTGACCGGGATCATCATCTCACCGATCTCCTGAAGGACGGGCAGATCTTTTATTTTTTCCCCGCAGACAGGTATCACCACTCGGAGAACCCATGGATGAGATTATAATACAGGGATATACCCGTCTTATTGAGCTGATCAAAACGACTGATGCATCGATCGATGACCGTTCCGCCGTGATAAGGTCCCGCGATGCCGAACTGCTCGGTGAGATGGGGAGGATCACCGGGCCGGTCATCAAAACCGCCGGAATCAGCCTCCTTGAACGGGGCAAGAAGGATATCCGTCCCGGGTCTTCGTCCTGGGGAAGAGCACGGACCCGGCCCCCTATCGCCCGGACAATATGAGCCGGAAGATCACGGATCAGTTCTGCCTGCTCGGCGAGGACGGGAAGTTCTATGAGATCATGTACAGTACCGATGACCTGATGGTCGATTCATACCTGGGAGAACTCACGCCCGGCCAGGTGATCGATCTCTACGGGTATGATGCCCTGTACATGCTCTACAAAGGGATGAAGGAGTACCTGGAAGGGCAGGAGATCCTCCTCTCTTCACTCGACGGCACCCTGCAGTTCCTGGCAGGATCCTCCCGGTAGCTGGGAAGATCTCACTCTTTTTCTTTCCAGTTGAAGAGCGGAAAGATCGGCCGCAGGGGATCGGTCTCGGTGGTATACCCGCAGAGCGTGAAGAACTTCTCGGCCCGTCCCTTATCCCTTCTCTCCCAGGATACTGCGGCTTTTCCTTCCCGGATCATTCCCGGAAGAGTCTGACGGTGGCTGGTATCAGGTGCCAGGTCACCGATCTCATACCTGAAATCGTCCGGGATCAGCCTGACTGAAACGGCGACTGCCGGTGCCGTTCCCATGTTCTCGACGATGATCGTCTGTGCATCGTCCGCGAGGCTTGCGAAGAGTTCGGGGTGGAGATGGCGGGCGGCATCGGCTGATATCCAGAGTGAGAGGATGAGGGTGAAGAAGAGTGTCGCAAGGATGCCCGCAGCTGACGGGTCGATGAAGAGCCAGCTGCCGGATACGATGCAGATGCCGGCAGCGGCGGTCAGAAGGATCCGCAGATTCATGTATTCAGGGTATCCGGATCAGGGAAGATAAAAGAATGGGCCCGGTGCGATTCGAACGCACGACCTCCCGGTTATCAGCCGGGTGCACCACCTGTCTATGCTACGGGCCCAGAGGCTCTAATCAGGTTGATGCCCTGCCCTATTAAATCTTGTGTAACGCCGGGTCCTTCCCCGGGACCTCAACAGATCATGGTTCATATCTTGAAGATAAACCAGATCAGGTACGAACGACCGGGACAAACTGATATGGATGTACAGTATCTCCTTGGAAATGAGGCTATTGCCCATGGGTGCCGTGAGGCTGCACTGGATACCGCCTTCGGGTACCCCGGCACTCCGTCTTCAGAAGTGATCGATACTCTTCGCATGATGCCGGACCGGGCCATGTATGTCGAATGGTCTGTGAATGAGAAAGTTGCGTTTGAAGAGGCACTGGCAGCATCATGGTGTGGAATGCGGTCTCTGGTGACGATGAAGCATGTCGGCCTGAATGTCGCGGCTGATCCCCTCATGACCTCGGCGTATACCGGGGTGAAGGGTGGATTCGTGGTGCTCAGTGCTGATGATCCGTTTGCACACTCCTCCCAGAACGAGCAGGATTCCCGGTGCTATGCCGCGTTTGCCCGGATACCCTGCCTGGATCCTGCATCGGTCCAGCAGGCACATGATATGATCCGGGATGCCTTTGCCCTCTCAGAGGAGTTCTCTCTCCCGGTCCTCTTCAGGCCGACCACGCGCATATGCCACTCGAAGAGCGACGTCAGTCTCGGACCGGTCGCGGCATCGACCCGTACCGCGTCCTTTGAAAAGGATCCCCGCCAGTACGTGGTGATCCCCGCGCACACGCGGATTCTCCATGCCAGACTGAACGAAAAACAGCCGGCCCTGCGAAGACGGCTTGTAGAACTCGGGTACAACGGGTGCCAGAGGAGGGGGAGGATCGCGGTCATCACCGGGGGCGTGGCGTCATCGTATGTCGATGAGGTCCTCGCTGATGGGGTCTCCCTTGCCCGGATCGGAGCATACCCCATCGACGAGGAGTGGCTGGCTGCATTCGTGAAGGATCATGATCTCGTGGTGGTCATCGAGGAACTCGCCCCGGTGATCGAGGAGGTTGTCAGGCAGGTTGCCGGCACGGTTCCGGTCCTCGGGAAGAAGACCGGTCATATCCCGTACGAAGGGGAACTCGCTCCTGAACGGGTCGCCCGTCTCCTTCAGGGTGCCGGTGTTCCGCTCTCTGCCACCTTCCCTGAGCCGGCGGCCCCGGCGGCCCTCCCGGTCCGCCCCCCGATCCTCTGTGCCGGGTGCATGCATCGCACCGCGATGTATGCGATTAAGAAGGTCTTCCGCGACGGGATCTTTCCCAGTGATATCGGGTGTTATACGCTCGGTCTGCAGCTCGGGGTGGTGGATACCACCATATGTATGGGAGCGTCTGTCACGGTGGCGTCGGGGATGGCCCAGGCCGGGGAGAAGCGGGATATCGTCTGCACCATCGGTGACTCCACCTTCCTGCACACCGGCATCCAGGGGCTCCTGAATGCCGTGTATAACAACGCCCGGATCACCGTGGTGATCCTTGACAACCGGATCACCGCGATGACCGGTCATCAGCCCAACCCGACCACCGGGATGACGGCAGGCGGGGAAGGGTCTCCTGCCGTCTCTCTCGAGATGATCTGCCGGGCCTGCGGTGCAGGATTTGTCGAGACGGTCAGCCCGGCGGACCTGATCCAGTTCACTGCGGTCCTCAAAGAGGCGAAATCACGTCCGGGAGTCAAGGTGATCATCGCCCGGCATCCCTGTGTCATCATGGAGCGGCGTGCAAAGGTCAGCCGGGGCAGGTATGTGGTGAACCGGGAGGCATGCATCGGGTGCAAGGCCTGTATCAGGTTCGGGTGCCCGGCAATTGAACTCCACTCCGGGCTTGCCCTGATCACCGATCTCTGTTCCGGCTGCGGGGTGTGTGCACAGATCTGCCCGGTTGCTGCTATCAGCAGGGAGGTGAAGGAATGAGTACCGATGTCCTCATCGTCGGGATCGGGGGACAGGGGACTATCCTGACCTCGAACATCCTGGGCAAGGCGTGTGTCCTTGAGGGGATCCCGGTCCGGGGAGGCGAGACCCACGGGATGGCACAGCGGGGTGGTTCGGTGGAGAGCCAGATTCGGATCGGCCAGAAGTTCGGCCCCCTGATTGCACCCGGCACTGCGGATCTGCTCATCTCCTTTGATCTGATCGAGACGGCACGGATGTGCCATTACCTGAAGAAGGGGGGGGAGATCTACACCAGCCGGGACTTCGTGGTCCCCACCTCGGTCTACATGCAGGACTTTCCATCCCCGGATGAGCAGATGCTCCTGTCCATGCTCGCAGATTACCGGGTGACCCTGGTGGATACCCGGGGTCTTGCTGAATCGGCCGGAAGCGTCCTGACTCAGAACGTCGTCCTGCTTGGTGCGGTATCTGCCGCCCTGCCGCTCAGATCTGACTCACTCAGGGAGGCGATCCGGCAGACGGTACCGGGAAAGACGATCGATCTGAACCTGAAAGCCTTCGATCTCGGGCGCGAGTCGGTTCCGGCCCGATAGGGGGGCTTCCTCCTTCCTGCATTCTGGTGCAGTCGAGACTGGCAACCTGCACCATGGCACAAAGACATAAATATGGATCCGAATAATGTGTATGATCATGTCTCACAAAGATACTGAGGCAGGGAGCGCCGGTGTAATGCACTCGGCAGGTCGCTTTCTCCTGCGATAAGAATTCTACAACCAAGAAGATCTCTGTTTTCGACACAACCCTGCGTGACGGGGAACAGACCCCGGGAGTATCGTTTACCACCGCTGATAAGATTGAGATCGCCCGGCAACTCTCTGCCATCGGTGTCAGCGTCATTGAAGCGGGTTTTCCTGCGTCCTCGGCCGAAGAGTTCGCCACGGTGCGGGATATCGCATCAGAGGGTCTGGAATCGGTAGTCTGCGGCCTGGCCAGATCGGTCACCGGGGATGTCGACCGGTGCATCGACGCCGGTGTCGGGATGGTGCATGTCTTCATTCCGACCTCCGAGGTGCAGCGGACCCATACGATCCGCAAGACCCATGATGAGGTCGTGGCGATCACCGGTGATATCGTCAGGTACGCCCGGGATCACATCGGCGAGGTCATCTTCTCGGCGATGGATGCGACCCGGACCCCGCTGCCCGGCCTGATAGAGGTGTACGAGGCTGCGGTTGAGGCCGGGGCGACCGCGATCAATGTCCCTGACACGGTCGGGGTGGCGACCCCCACCTCGATGAAGGCCCTGATAGCAGCTCTGCGGGAACGGATCCACTGCACCATTGATGTCCACTGCCACAATGACTTCGGGATGGCAACCGCGAACACGATCTCCGCGGTTGAGGCCGGGGCTGACCAGGTCCAGGTCACGGTGAACGGGATCGGTGAACGGGCAGGGAATGCCGACCTGGCATGCACCACCATGATCATCGAGTCTATCTTCGGATATACCACCGGTATCGTGACTGAACGCCTGGTTGAGACCTCGCGGATGGTATCCCGGTTCTCGGGACTGGTGGTTCCGCCGAACTGGCCGGTCACCGGTGACCATGCCTTCTCGCACGAGAGCGGGATTCATTCCCAGGGCGTACTGGCCCATTCGAGCACGTTCGAGCCCGGGATCATGACCCCTGAGATGGTGGGTCACCGCCGGAGGCTGAAACTGGGCAAACATGTCGGCAGGCATGCGATCCGGGACATGCTCGGCCTAGTCCGGATCACCCCCGATGAATCGCAGATGGATGATATCGTCGCGAAAGTAAAGCAGATAGCCTCGAAAGGAAAGAAGATCACTGAGAACGATCTCTATGAGATCGCCGAGACCGTCACCGGAAGCCAGGTCGCCGTGCGGCATATTGACCTGGTGGATATCGGGATCATGACCGGCAACCACATCATCCCGACTGCCACGGTGCGGGCACGGATCGACGGGGTTGAACAGGTCTGCTGCAGCACCGGGAACGGCCCGGTTGATGCGGCTATCCGGGCGATGATCGGCACGGTCCCCTGGCACCCGGTCCTGAAAGAGTTCAATGTCTCTGCGATATCAGAGGGGAGTGATGCGATTGCGCACGTCTCCCTGGTCGTGGAAGATGAGAAAGGCCGGTTGTTCGACGCGGCAGCGTCAGGGGATGACATCGTGCTGGCATCGGCAGAAGCAATGGTGAACGCACTGAATATGGTATACCGCAATGGCACAGACAATCGTTGAGAAGATATTCTCCCGGCACTGCACCAGGGAGGTGACTGCCGGGGAGGTGGTGATGGCACCCGTGGACGGGGCCATGATGCATGATATCACCGGACCGCTGGCAATCGAAAAGTTTTACGAGATGGGCGGGGAGCGGGTCTTTGATCCCTCGAAGGTGATCATGCTCTTTGATCACCAGTCGCCCGCAGATTCCCTGAATGCTGCAGAGAACCAGCGGAAGATGCGTGAGTTTGGGAACACCCAGGGGATCCTCAACTATGATATCAGGGAAGGGGTCTGCCACCAGGTCACGCTCGAGAAGGGGAGGGTCTGCCCGGGCGACATCGTCGTTGGCGGGGATTCCCATACCTGTACCTACGGGGCGGTCGGGGCGTTTGCCACCGGGGTCGGGTCGACCGATCTCGGGTTTGCCCTCAGGTTCGGCTGCCTGTACTTCCGGGTTCCTGACACCATCAGAGCTGAGGTGACCGGACGATTTGCCGGGCGGGTCGGTGCCAAGGATCTGATCCTGCGTATTATCAGGGATATCACGGTCGACGGGGCTACCTATCAGGCGGTTGAGTTCACTGGCGAAACCCTCGCTGCCATGCCGATGGCCGGGCGGATGACCTGCTGTAACATGGCGATCGAGATGGGGGGCAAGGCCGGGATCGTCCCGCCTGACCGTCTCACCGCGGAGTATCTGCAGGGAAGAGCCGCATGTCCGGCCGGAGACCTGAAGAGCGACGAGGGTGCCACGTTCTCCTCATGGCGGGAGTATGATGTCTCTGACCTGGTTCCCCAGGTGGCTGTTCCCCACAACGTGGACCAGGTCGTCGATGTCACCGAGATCGCCGGAACCCCGGTGGACCAGGTCTTCATCGGATCGTGCACCAACGGCAGGTTTGAGGATATGCAGGAGGCGGCAGAGGTCCTCGGGGACCGTTCCTTCTCTGAGAAGGTCCGGGTCCTGGTGATCCCGGCCTCCCGTACCGAGTATCTCAAAACCCTGCGTGCAGGGATCATTGAACGGTTCGTCGAGGCCGGTGCACTCGTCGAGGCGCCCTGCTGCGGTCCCTGCATGGGCGGATCCTTCGGGCTGATCGCGTCCGGGGAGGTCTCGTTCTCCACCTCGAACCGGAACTTCAAGGGGAGACAGGGTTCGACCGAGGGGAAGGTATACCTCGGCTCAGCTGCCACTGCGGCAGCAACGGCCCTGTATGGGGAGATCACTGATCCACGGGAGGTGCGCTGAATGAGAGTATGGAAGTTCGGGGACAACATCGATACTGATGCGATCATCCCCGGCCGGTTCCTCACCATCAACGATCCCCGGGGCCTTGCTGACCATGCGTTCGAAGGCTTCCGTGACGAATTCTCCCGGGAATCCCGGGACGGGGACGTGATCGTGGCAGGGCGGAACTTTGGCTGCGGTTCTTCACGGGAGCATGCACCGATGGCGCTGACCGGGTCAGGGATCCGGATGGTCGTCGCGGTATCCTTTGCCCGGATCTTCTACCGGAACAGTGTGAACGTCGGGCTCCTGCCCGTCATCTGTCCGCGTGCCGCTGAGATAGGCGAAGAGGATCAGATCGTGTCCCATCTTGCAGACGGGTACATCGAGGTATCCGGGAAACGGTTTGATATTGAGCCGGTACCGGAGTTTCTCCAGCGGATCATCGATGCCGGGGGACTGGTGGAGTATGCACGGCAGATTCGGAGTGATGAGTTATGCACGAAGTAGCGGTCATTGGCGGAGACGGGATCGGCCCTGAGATCATCGAATCAGGAAAGAAGGTCCTGGAGGCAGCAGGCGAACGGTTCGGATTTGAGATCGGGTGGACTGATTTCGGTATCGGAGCGGACCGGTATCTTAAAACCGGGGAACTCGTGACCGAGGAGGAGATCGATACCCTCTCCTCCTTCCCGGCGATCTACTTTGGTGCCATCGGCGATGACCGGGTCACCCCCGGGATTCTGGAGAAAGGGATCCTGCTCAATCTCAGGTTCGCCTTTGATCAGTACGTGAACCTGCGCCCGGTCAGGATGCTCGCCGGGGTCGAGACCCCGCTTGCCGGGAAAAAGCCCGGGGATATCGACTTCCTGGTGGTCAGAGAGAATACCGAGGACTTCTATGTCGGGATCGGGTCCCGGTTCACCGGGGCTGAGAAGAAGCAGCTCGAGGTCCTCCGCACCATGTACTCGGTGAAGTTCGGGCTTGATGTCGAGAGTGATGCCGAGGAGATTGCGTACCAGATCGGGGTGGTGACCCGGGAAGGATCCCGAAGGGTCATCGAGTATGCCTTTGATGCTGCCCGGAGAAGAGACCGGAAAGTCACCTCCGTGGATAAGGCCAATGTCCTCTCTGACGTGTACGGCCTGTGGCGTGATGTCTTCCGGGATGTTGCTGCTCAGAATCCGGATATCTCCACAGAGTTCACCTTCGTTGATGCGATCACGATGTGGTTTGTGAAGAACCCGGAGTGGTTCGATGTTGTGGTGACCCCGAACATGTTCGGTGATATCATCACCGATCTCGGAGCGATGATCCAGGGAGGTCTCGGACTGGCGCCGGGAGGGAACATCAATCCGCAGGGAACCTCGATGTTTGAACCCATTCACGGGTCTGCACCGAAGTACAAGGGTCAGAACGTCGCAAATCCGTTTGCCACCATCTGGGCCGGCGGTATGCTTCTCGACCACCTGGGTGAGGATGAGGCAGGAGCAGCGGTAGTGCGGGGAATCGAGGCCTCGATTCGTGAAGGCGTGGTCACCCGTGACATGGGTGGCAGTGGCACCACCAGTGCCGTCGGTGACTGGGTGGCAGAGTGGATCCGCAGGAACGGGTAATCAGTTCCTCTCTTTTTTGCCGGAAATGAGCTCTCCACCTGCCGGTGCCATGCGATGGGCCGGATATTGAGCAGGAAGGATCAACAGAGACGATCAGAAGAATAAACGCTAAGGGGGAGATTTGAACTCCCGAGGGATTACTCCCACAAGATTTCCAATCTTGCGCCTTCCCAGACTAGACTACCTCAGCAAAAGTTGCCTTAACCTATTCGCATCCGGGTGACTTAAGCATTTCCAGCATCAGCCGGGTGCCCTCTCCAGACTGCCGGGTAGGCATCGGGTTCAGGGAAGATCATCCGGGGGGCAAGCACCAGTCCCTTCTCCCCGGGCACAATCCGTGAGGAGCTCATCAGGGCTTCGCCCAGCCCGATAAAGTTCCGATCTGCGGTAAATACCGCGACGGTCTCCCCCATCTGGAATGCGTCCGTGGCGATCACCCCGCGGGATGATAACCTGGCTCCGTGACAGAGGGCACCGACCGCGGTATCCTTCACGGTGATCGTGGGAAGGTGGGTGAGTGCCGTCTCCATCGGCAGGATCATCTCCTGAATCGCGGAAGGATCCCCTGCCCGGGCAGCCTCAACCGCATCCCTGACGGTATGAAGGGTATGGATCCGGTCCTCGGTGAAACAGGCAGACCTGCTCCTGCGCAGCTCCTGCATGTGGGCCCCGGTCCCCAGGGAGAGCCCGATATGGTGGCAGAGGGACCTGATATAGGTTCCTGAATCACACCTGACCCGGAGGAGGACGAGCCGGTCGTTCCTGTCCAGAATCTCCAGTTCGTGGATCTCCCTGATTCTCAGTGCACGTTTCACGGCACTCCTGCGGGGGGGACGCTGGTAGATCTTCCCGGTGAAGCGGGATACCACATCCTGCAGGTCAGACGCGGAGACCTGCCCCTGCAGTCTCATGAGGCAGATGTACTCTTTCTCATCCAGGTGGAGGATCGAGGTGAGGCGGACGGCCTTTCCGAGGAGGACCACGAGAACCCCGGAGACCGGGGGGTCGAGGGTTCCGGTATGTCCGACCTGAGCGATCCCGGTCATTTCCCGAACCCATGCGGCAACCTGGTGGCTGCTCGGGCCCCGTGGTTTGTCGATGAGCAGAATTCCACCCCCGGTACGGAGGGTAACCAGTGATCCCGTATCCCGGGCCGGTCCTGCAGGTGCCTGGTCTGTCATATCAGCGGTTCATTAAGAGGTACATATTCAGTTCGTCCAGCGTTCCCTCAAGGGATCCGTCCCCTGATACATCAGGCACGATCCCCGCAGCCTCCATCGCTGCGGCGGTGACATCACCGATCGCCATCAGGACCAGGTCTTCCCGCCTCCGCCAGATGGCTGATTTGAACGAGAGTGCACTGGTGAAGAGGACGGCCTCCGCATCCCTGAGATCGAGTTCTTCATAGGTCGGGATGAGATGGTAGATAGTGAATTCGGCAGGAATTCCTCCGGCTGCGGTGATCGCCTCCATCAGGCCGGGGTTCGGTGCATCAGACCGGGGGATCCCGATTCGTTTCCCGGTAATCCAGTCTCCGAGGAAGGGGACGAATGCCCGGGAATAAAATTCATGCAGGACTTCACAGGGGATTCCCACCTCCCGCAATGCCTTGGCGGTCTGGGGGCCGATCGCCACAACCCGGGGGAGGGGGCACCGGCTCAGCAGCGGGCCGAGCTGGTGAGCCGGGAGGGCACTGGTCATGAAGATGCAGTCGAACGCCTCCTCCCTGACCTGGCTGATGAAGAGATCCACCTGATCGTGGTCAAGTTCACTCATGAGCGGGATGACCGGGAAACAGTCATGCCCGCGGCGCGAGCATCGCTCCTCGTCATCCAGTTCCTTGCCCCTGAGTCTGGTAATTGCGATCTTCATACCCCCCCGATCCCCCTGGTCAGCAGACCAGATATGCGGTTATTTTATGCTCTCTTTACACTTAAATCCATGAGAATGCCATGATTCTGATCATCCTCGGGACTGGTGCCGGTCTGCTCTGTGGTATCATCAGCGGGATAATCCCGGGTATCCACTCCAATACCGTTGCGGGCATTATGCTGGGGGTATCCCCGGTTCTCCTCCCGGTACTGGGCCCTGCCGGCCTGGCTGCTGCCCTGGTCTCAATGCTGATAACCCATACCTTTCTGGAGATCATCCCCTCCACCTTTCTCGGCATTCCTGATGCCGGTACCGCTCTCTCCGTTCTTCCTGCCCATGCCATGACCCTTGAAGGAAAGGGGGAGGAGGCGGTCCGTCTCTCTGCCCTCGGGTCCGGGTGGGGGGTGATCATCGCGATCCCGCTCTCCCTCCTCCTCATCTCGGTGCTGACCCCGGCTCAGGGATACATTGACTGGGTGGTTGGTTCGGTGCTGATCTTCATGATGGGGCTGGTGATCATCCACAACGGTTCTCCGGGATGGAACCTGCTCATCTTCTGCGTATCCGGGATCCTCGGCCTTTTTGCATTCAGGTATGAATTCCTCGCCGGTACGGGGAGCATCCTGATGCCCCTTCTCACCGGCCTCTTCGGTCTCCCGGTGATCCTGACCGCCGCCCAGGGCCCGGTGCCGGCCCAGCGGTTCTCGGGGATCCGGATGGAAGCAGGGGAGATCGCACGGGCAGCCATACCGGGGTCGGCCGCCGGGGTCCTGGTGGGGTGGCTTCCCGGTCTCTCCACGGCCTCGGCAACCGCAGTGGTTCATGTCTGTTTCAGGTATGATACTGACCGGGAACGGTACCTGGTGGCAGCCGGGGCAGCCGCGATGGTGAACGCGGTGATCAGTCTGGCAGCCTTTTATGCGATTGAACGCACAAGAAACGGGGTGATGGTGGCGCTTGCATCCCTTGAGTATCCCTCCCTGCCGGTCCTGCTGGCGGTCTCTGCCTGCACCTCGCTCATTGCATGGTGGATCACGATCCGGCTGGCCGGCTCTGCCACCCTCCTTTCAGGGCGGGACAGCCGTACGATGAACACCGTGGTGGCCGGGTTCCTCATCGTTCTCTGTGCCGTCTCAACCGGTCCCTTCGGGCTCCTGATTCTTGCCTGTGCCACCGGAATCGGGCTGGTTCCGTCCCTGCTTGACCTCTCACGGGTCTCCTGTATGGGCGTGGTCACCCTGCCGGTCATCGTCTCCTCGCTCGGCCTGGGAGGGTTCTGATGCAGCCGGTATCGCAGATTGGTGACCGTTCCCGGGTGCAGCGGTACTGGTTCGGGGACAGGGATGCTGCCGGATGGATGCCGGCATCCCCTTCCCTCTCCTCCCTTCTTGCCCGCCTGGAGGAGTATGGACCTGTGATGGAGGCGTATCCCTGCTGGGAGACGGCCATGGAAGGCGGGTGTTGTGCCACCCGGGAGGAGTATGATACCCTCCTGCACGATCTCTGCATGGCACGGATGGGCGCTGGTCTCCGGGTGTACCATCAGTCAGGCGAGGCACGGCTGATCCGGATGGTCCTGATGATGAGGGAGAGCGATCTGATGATCAGCCGGGTCACCGAGCAGATAGAATCCTGGTCCGGGATGATGACTCCTGCGGACGGTGATGCGGGTGAAGGAGGCAGACCGGGGGATCCGGTCAGGATCCTTGCTGATGCTCACGGGGACGGGATTGCATCCCTCTGCCACTCCCTGCTCGCGATGCGGGCGTCCCGGCACCTCCTCTCCCGGGATATCGCATCCCTGGCCGGGGAGATCCTCCCGAACTGCAGTGCCCTGGTCGGCCCGCTGGTCGCTGCCCGGCTTCTGGCTGCGGCAGGGAGTCTCTCCCGCCTCTCCCGGATGCCGGGATCTGCGATCCAGGTAATCGGGGCGAGGAACGCGTTCTTCTCCCACCGGTTCAGCGGGACCCCCCCTCCGAAACACGGGCTCATCTTCGAGCATAAACGGGTGCATGCTGCACCCCGGAAGCTCAGGGGCCGGGTTGCCCGGACCCTGGCAGCCGGGCTTGCCGGAGCGGCCCGGATCGATTACTTCCGGGGATCTGCCGATCCCTGCTATACCGGGCGTGCCTCGCTCCGGGTGGACCGGGCCGGGAGGCGGTGATGATCTGGAAGGACGGGATCCTGTATACTGCCGGGAGACCGGTTCCGGGAGACCGGACCCGGGGCCGTCTCCGGATCTGGCCCCCGGAACGGAGCAAGTTTGCGGCCCTCTGTTATCTGGGGCAGGCTCCTGCCGTCTCACCACGGGACCGGATCCTGTATCTCGGTGCAGCTGCAGGCACAACGGTCTCCTTCCTTGCTGATATCGCAGAGCTGGTGTATGCGGTCGAGATGGCTCCCGGCCCTCTTCCCCGTCTGATGGATGTCTGCAGGATCAAGAAGAATATCATCCCGATTCAGGCCGATGCCTCCCGGCCTGAGCAGTACCGGATGCTGGTGGGACGCGTGGATATCCTGTACCAGGATATCGCCCAGCGGGACCAGGCCGGGATTGCGATCCGGAACCTGCCCTTTCTGAAGGAGGGAGGACGGCTGATCCTGATGCTCAAGACACGCAGCATATCCGGCAGGGATTCACCCGGAGATCTCGGCGAGGAGGCTGGAGCGGCACTCTCGTCGGCAGGGATGTGCGATATCACCATGACCTGGCTTGACCGGTACCACCGTGACCATGTAGCGATTGTATGCAGAAAAGGAGAACAAATGTGAGAGTAAGAATGAATAGCCCGAAGCAGATTCGAACTGCTGTCACAAGGTCCAGAGCCTTGTATGATTGACCTCTACACTATCGGGCTTCGTGTGCCTTCATATTTTTCTCGGATATGGTATATAATAGTAGTGGACTCTCCCCGCATACCGCCCTCACGGGAGGCTGAGGGGGTGGTTGCGCGATATCCCGGGGGTCTTCCTCCCCGGTGTGCCTGCCGGTCTCCGGGAGGTACAGGGGGTACCCCAAAATACGATTCCAATTGGTTGCATACACTCATTCAAGGGAGATTTTTGCGTCTTTTTTTCCGGAATATACCAAAAAGGATATAATAAGGCTTCCACAAATATCTAGTCATACTTCGATTTTCTCGGAGTATACGGCATGGAGTTCCGGTTGGATCCTCTTGGATCAGTGGTTTCTTTCCGGTTCCGTGCCATTCGAACAATTGGATTGTTCGGAGGACATGTAATGAACGCACGAATTGCAGTTGTATTAATGGTGCTTGTCGTAGGTGCATTTATTGCATCCCCGGCAGCAGCAGCACTTAACAAGGTCAGCCAGGGAGGCGACATCTTCCTTGGTGAGAAGGGCCTTGATGTGTCTGCCGCAGTCGGATCCTCCAAGCAGATCGCATGGTGGCTGCCAGGTACCAACTCGGCTACCGA
>CAZSVH010000014.1:0-17869 GCA_964610235.1 uncultured Methanospirillum sp.
CTCCGGCAGCATGGCAGACCGGATCCCCCTTCTTCCTGGTGAACCACGGGAACCTGCTCCTCGTCCTCATCACCGGGATCATCTTCACCTGTGCCAGCACGTATGCCGTCGGGTATATCGACGGCCTTGTCAGGGCAGGAGAACTTGACCGCAGGAGCCTGCGGATCTTTTATATGGGGTTCGCCCTGCTCCTCCTCGCGACGATCCTGGCGTTTTTCGCACCCAATGTCGCGCAGTTCTGGATATTCGCCGAACTCACCACCGTCTTCTCGGCGATCCTCGTCGCCATCCTCGCGGTGCGTGAAAACATCGATGCTTCACTGAAGTACATCCTGGTCTGCTCAACCTCGATGCTCTTCTCCTTCATCGGGGTCATCTTCCTCTTTGAGATCGTCAGGAGAGAGACCGGGGAAGGGAGCCTGGACTGGCAGGCGGTCAGTAATGCGGCGATGACCGGTGACAGCGGAATGCTCTGGATCGCCTGCATATTCTTCTTCATCGGATTTGCAGCCAAGTCAGGGATCGCCCCCCTTCACACCTGGCTCCCGGAGGCACATGCCAAAGCCCCCTCAGCCGTCAGTGCGGTCCTCTCGGGCGCCATCCTCAACGTGGGGATGTATGGGATCATCAGGATGGCAGGCATTGTCCATCCGACCGGAATCGCCGGACAGGTGTCACTCCTCCTCCTTGTCTTCGGCCTGATTACCATGTCTGTCGCCTGTTTTTCCATGCTCAGGCAGGACTCAACCAAGAAACTCATCGCCTTCTCATCCGTGGAGAATATGGGGTTCATCCTGATCGCGACCGGGATCGGAACACCCGTGGCGGTATTCTGGATGCTGTACCATATGGCCGGACATTCCCTCGTCAAGGCAGGACTCTTCTTCTCTGCCGGAATTCTGCACCGGCAGTACCTGGTCCATGACGGGAGCGGTGAGGATAGAATCGGAGACCTCTTCAGAATGCAGCCTTTTGCAGCAGCAACCTTCATCCTGGGATCCATAGCCATCACCGGAACCCCGCTCTTCCCTCTCTTCCTCTCAAAATTCGGGATCCTCCTTGAGGCGGGAGCCATATCCTTCTCCCTCCCTCTGATTGCCCTCATCCTCTTTGCCGTCGCTGCCGCCGCTCTCTTCAGGTTCATCGTCTCGATGACCGGGGCAACCTTCGGGGAAAGCAAGGCGCCCGCCCCGTACCTGGTCCCGGTCTGGATGAAGATTCCGGTGATCGTCCTCCTGATCCTCTCCGGGATTGCCGGGGTCCTGATGATCCCCGGGGAAGAGGAGTTCCTGCGGGCCGCCGTGAGCGAACTCGGTTTTTGCGGAGGGGTGTAATGGATCCAGAGATGACCCTGACCTGGCTGGAGGAGACAACCCTCCTGGGCGAAGATGCAACAGCCCGGTATTTCCGGGATCAGAGCAATGCGTTCCCTGAGATGATGCGCCGGGGGAAGGCAGAGGGACGGGTACTGGTCGCCATCATTGCGGTAGCCGGATTTGGGGGAGCGGAGGAGGCAAACCTCCTCTATGTTCTTGAGGATCCCGCCTCTCCCCGGTTAGAGGTGATCGTCAGACCCGCAGCAAATCCGGTCTCGGTAGCCACGGTATTCCCGTCTGCCAGCCTCTTTGAGCGCGAGATATCAGACGGGTTCGGGATACCGTTCCGTGATGCCTTCGACACCCGCCGCCTCTTCCTTCACGAGATGTACCCGGACGGGTTTCATCCTCTGGCCCGTTCCAAAGAGACGAGAGACGCCGGGGAGGGGAGGAGTGCGCCCTTCGGGTTCAGGGAGATCACCGGAAGCAGTGTATACCAGGTTCCGGTCGGTCCGGTCCATGCCGGGATCATCGAGCCGGGTCATTTCAGGTTCAGTGTGATCGGTGAGGAGATCGTGAATCTCGAGATCCGTCTGGGATACCTGCACCGCGGGATTGAAAAACTCGCGGAGGGGAAAGATCCGCTCGGAATCCTCCGGCTCGCTGAGGCGGTGTCTGGTGATGAGTCGGTGGTGAACGCGACCGGATGCTGCATGGCACTCGAACAGATAGCAGGGATCGCCATTCCTTCCCGCGCCGAGTATATCAGGGGGATCCTCCTCGAACTGGAACGTTCATACTCCCTCATATCCGACCTTGCCGGGATGCTGACCGATATCGCCCACCCCGTCTCATCATCAGCGCTCATCATGCTGCGTGAGGAGCTGCAGCGTGAGGCTGACCGGCTGACCGGTTCACGTTTCATGAAGGGATTCATCACCCCCGGGGGAGTAAGAGAAGATGTCACCCCGTCTCTCCTCGATAATCTCTTTAAAACAGCCGGTACCGTCGAGCGGGATCTGCAGAAGATCGTCGAAGCGGTCCTGGCGGTTCCCTCTGTCATCGACCGGTTTGCCACGACCGGGATCATCAGGCAGGAGCTCGTCGATCCACTCGCCCTCTCCGGACCGGTTGCCCGGGCATCAGGATCAGGACGGGATACGCGGGTCGATCACCCCTATGGGATCTATCTCCAGAGGCCGCCGGTCCAGGTCTATGAACCGGGTGGTGACGTGATGGCCAGGTTTACCCTGAAATTCCAGGAGATAACGGCATCGCTACGGTACATTCAGGAGCTGATCCTCTTCATCCCTGAAGGAGAAATACAGAGTGGTTTTACCATCCGCGACGGGTTTGCACTCGTCAGCCTGGAAGGGGCACGGGGAATGACCCTGCATTTCATCCATATCTTCGGGGGACGGGTGAACCGGTACAAGATCCGGACTGCATCCTTCTGCAACTGGTATGCCCTCGAGCATGCGGTGATGAACAATATCGTTCCGGATTTCCCGGTGATAAACAAGAGCCTGAACCTCTCGTATGCAGGCACCGATTTGTGAGGAATCATGATACAGACCCTGACCAACCTGTTCAGACAGCCCGTTGCTGACCCGGTACGGCCCGGTGACGGAGAAATAGCGCGAACCGGAGTCGAACTCAGGCATGAGATATCACGCCTGTTCAAAAGGAGCCTTGCCATCCGCGAAGTCGACTGTGGAAGTGACAATGCTGCCGAGATTGAGATTGCCAACCTCTCTGCCCCCCATTATGACGTGGAACGGTTTGGCATTACCTTCGTGGCGTCCCCCCGTCATGCAGATGCCCTGATGGTCACCGGGGCGGTGACCCGGGCGATGGCACCAGCCCTGCTCCGGACCTATGAAGCAACACCCGAGCCCAGGATCGTCATCGCCGTGGGCGATGATGCCTGCGATGGGGGAGTATTCAGGGGTTCGTATGCGGTTTTAGGAGGTGTCGGAGAGGTTATCCCCGTAGACCTGAAGATTCCGGGGAACCCGCCCAGGCCTGAGGAGATCCTTTCAGCCCTCCTCAGTCTGCTCCGAAACCGGGAGGGAGAAGAGAGATGATACGACTGATAATCACCGGGCCCCGTGCCTGTACAAAGAACAATGCCGTAATTTCAGAGATATCCGAATATATCACCCAGCTGGGAGGAGTTGATGAGATCATCACCGGCGGGGCATCCGGCGTGGACATGATGGCAAAGCAGTATGCCCGTGAACATGCGATCTCATATAGAGAATTCATCCCGAACTGGCAGAATGACCTGAATGCTGCAGGGATGATCCGTGATACCCGGATGGCGGAGTACGCGACCCATCTTCTGGTCTTTGTCACGGAGGGGACAAAAGAGTCACAGAACCTTATGGATGAGGCCCAACGGAATCACCTCAGAATACGGATGATAACTCCGCGTGAAAAGGGAATGGTCAGGGGAGAGAGACCGGTTCTCCTCTCCCCGTCAGGGGTGTGAATTCTTCCGGGCTGACGCCTGAACGGCTGCCCTGATAGATAACCAGGGCAGAATGCTCCCCAACGTTAAAAGAACGTGGGATACGCGGATGAGCCCTTCCCTTCAGGCTGGGACATTCCTTCAAAGGCGCCGACCGACCTGATATGAAGACCGTTCTTCTGTGCCTCGTTGATCAGGTTTTTGGACTCCTTGCTCAGGCCATTGGAGAGGACCAGCAGGTGGGTCCCGTACTCTGCCATGCGGGTGTCACGGATAAATCCTGCTGCATTCAGGTCCGCCTCCCAGTCAGGAGCAAACTCCTTGTATTTGATATTCATTGCTGCTGCATACTCTTTTGCGAATGCATCAACCCCGGTGGAGCCGCCCGAGACGAGCTCCTCGACCGGGCCGATCTCAGAGAGATACTTGTTGATCTCAGAAAATACCGTGTCTTTGCGATCGCAGGTCCGAAGGCCGGTTATGATTACTTTTGCCATGATTACTCTCTCCCATGTATCACCGGTGCAGGTCACCAGTGAACACAGATACTTGACTGCATGAGTAGTTATATCACATTAATGAGGAGTCCTGACCCATTCTCTTTACATATTATGAATGAATTCCAATGAATCTGTGAGTAATCAGGGGTGAAGACAGGGTATGGGCGTTTCCAGGAGAGAAGAGGCACGAGGAGACAGTATCTGATAACCGGAACAGAATACGGGGGAAAATGTGGGAGAGAGGGGAAGAGCCGGATCGTCACCTGGCCATGACCGGTCCCGGGTGCACCACCGGACCCGCAGGGTCATCACCCGCTGCGATCCGGGTCTGCCAGGCGACCAGGCATCCCTGGCTGAAGGGAGACGAACAGGAAGAATATCAGAACCCGGGTGATGAGCGGATGATCTCAGGGGATGAGGGGTGATGCAGGTTGAAAGGAAGGATCCGGCGTCGGCCGGATCCATGAAAAAAAGGTACCGGGGAACCTTGGTTATTTTACAGAAATGAGGGGTATGCAGACGGGTTCTTTCCTTCAGACTCAGGAACACCCACGAATGCACCGACGGTCTTGATGACCAGGTTATTGCGCCGGGCTTCCTCGATCAGGTTCTTAGACTCCTTGCTGACTCCGTTGGAGAGGACGAGCAGGTGGGTCCCATACTCTGCCATCCGGGAGTCACGGATCATTCCTGCCGCATTCAGATCATCCTGCCAGTTCGGGGGGAACTCTTTGAACTTGATCTGGTGGCTCTCGGCATACTCACGGGCGAAGGTGTCTACACCAGTGGAGCCTCCGGATACGAGTTCCTCGACCGGGCCGATCTCGGAAAGATACTTGCTGATCTCTGAGAATACGGTGTCTTTGCGATCACAGGTCCGAAGACCGGTTATGATTAATTTTGCCATGATTACTCTCTCCTTGGGTATCGTCCATGACGGTGCATGGATGAATGAACATACTTACATCCGGGAGTAGTTATATCACGTGTCAGGGGAGGCCGGATCAAATTATTTTAAATAATAAGAATCAATTTGTCCGAAGATTAGAGATATCATTGAAGACGGAGAGTGCCAGAGGGATAAAAATTACATCCACGGAGATGATTCACCCGGACCGGAAAACCGGGCGATTCAGGGAGAAGAAAGGGGCGGGAGGAGGGGAGACCACCTCACTCATCATCCCAGCGCCGGTGAGATCCCTCCGGCACCACCCCCTGCAGGTACCTGCGGCAGTGCGGGAAGTCCGTCAGGAGGAAACAACAGAAGAGGCAGCCGTCAGGCACGGTCATCCCACCAGGGCCGGGCCCGCAATCATCCACCCCCGAATCGTCACCGGGAATGACCGGAGAGATCGGCCCGGTGATAAGCGATCAGAGACGCAGGACAGGCCTGGCGGAAGGGTTGAAAAGAACACAGTGTAACCGGTGGATACCTGCGAAAAGGGAGTGTCTGGCCGGGAACAGACCGGACACCGGAACAGAATCCGGATCCTGCCAGGCAGGATCCTGAGGTGTGCAGAGCTGAGGTAGTATTACAGGAATGAGGGGTATGCAGACGGGTTCTTCCCTTCTGACTCGGGGACACCCACGAACGCACCGACGGTCTTGATGACCAGATTGTTGCGTCGGGCTTCCTCGACCAGATTCCGGGACTCCTTGCTGACTCCGTTGGAGAGGACGAGCAGGTGGGTCCCATACTCTGCCATCCGGGCGTCACGGATCATCCCTGCTGCATTCAGGTCATCCTGCCAGTTTGCGGGGAACTCTTTGAACTTGATCTGGTGGCTCTCGGCATACTCGCGGGCGAAGGTGTCTACACCGGTTGAACCGCCTGAGACGATCTCCTCAACCGGGCCGATCTCGGAAAGATACTTGCTGATCTCTGAAAATACCGTGTCTTTACGGTCACAGGTCCGAAGACCGCTGATGATTAATTTTGCCATGATCTCTCTCTCCTTGGGTATCGTCCATGGCATCGCATGGATGAATGAACATACTTGCATCCGACGTTATTTATAACACGAGACGGAGGAGTCCAGAGTAATTATATTTATATATGAACGTGGGGGACTTCCCAAGTTCAGGATCCTGAAAAAGACCCATTGCCAGTCAATCGGAGAATGAAGACCCCGGAGGCGGAAAAGAGGATAATGCAGCCGGCCGGAGAGGGAGAAAGTATACTGAAGAAGCGGCCGGCACCGTTACAGAAAAGAGGCACCCTTCTCCGGATCCCGGTGAGGGAGGGATCACTTTCACCCGGTTTTCCGCAGCCTTCTATGCAGGAACGGAGACCTGCTCCGCAATGTCGCTCTCAGTCCACCCGCACGTCTCCTTCTCGCCCGGCACCTTCACCCTCTTCATCGCACCCGCAGGGATCCTGGACGCGGCGCTCATCTCCCTGATACACCGGCACCGGGGGATTATCCTCTATGTCTGCGGGAACTACCCGGCCCTCCTCCCCGGTCTCGGCCCCGTTCCGGGACGCCTCAGAGCCAGAAGGGCCCTGACCGCCTACCAGCTCCTCTCGATCATCGAAGATGCTGATGAGTCCCTCATCCTGTTTGAGCATGATCACAGCCTCTTTGAGGATGCCCCAGACCTCATCTCTCCGGTCGGTGAGATGCTCCGGCAGCGGGCAACAGAGGCAGGAACCGTCATCCTCTTCAGCACCCGGACAGACCGGTCGCTTGACACCATGGAGCGGTACGCGGACCGGCTGGCGATCATTCAGGAAACCGGACCGGGTCTGCCTGCATTACCCCGCAGATCAGGGGCAGGAACCCGGCAGCAGACCCTCACCGGGATCCTCCGGGAGAATGAGGACTGAGCCCCTATGGAGAAGAAGAGCGACCTGATGCGGCAGGCCGGAAGAAGAGATACCCTGACTTACTCGTCAGGGTCGGTCTCGATGATCGGCTCGAGATCCTCCCGGCCGGCAGTCCCCCCGAGCAGGTCATTCACCCGGTCCACATATGCAATCTGTTTGCTGAACTCCCCCTGAATCCCTGCCTTGATCTGGTAGATGATCTCTGATGCAGGCTGGGCGAGCCTGAATATCTTGATCGGTCTCCCCTTACTCTGGGTTATGGAACTGGAGGTACAGACCCAGTCACGTTTCGCAAGGGAGGTGAGGGCAACACTGACTTCAGGCTGACGCAGGCCGGTATACCGTTCAACCTCACGGGAGGTCAGTTCCCTCCCCCGGAGAAAGAGGACAAGCACGCGGGCTTCATTGGGTTTTAGACCAATTTTCCCGAGAATCTGAAAGATCTCCTCTTCAGATTTTGAAAATTCATCCCTGATATCTGGTCCCATCAGCTTCTCCCCATTTACTGCAGTAATATTATTAGAATATTATTATTTATGTCAGCCAGATAGATATACCCCTTCCCAGCCGGCCGGGCCGGTCAACCCGGGATCACCGTGAGCAGGATGGCAACCACGAGGGGAATGAGGAGGTTGTCATCAACCGGACTGCCCAGTTCCACGATCCCGGCAACCAGCGCAACGACCAGGGCCTGAGCCGGACTCAGGAAGAGGAGCAGAACCAGGAAGGTGATCAGCACCGCCCCCCCTGACCCTTCAATAGACTTGTGATTGATGATCCGGATCCTCCCGTACCGAAGGCCGAAGATCGTGGCAAGTCCGTCGAGGACAGCGAGTACCAGTACCCCGACGGCAGTGATGGCAGGCGGGAAGAGGATGAGGGTCACCAGTGATGAGAAGACGAAATAAAACGCCCCTTTACCGGGAAAAACTCCGGGGCGTTCGAGAGAATCCACAAGGGAGGAGATGACAGGGAGACGGAATCCCCGCATGATCAGATCGATGAACCAGAGCCCGCCGAGCAGGCCCGCACCGAGCACCATCAGTGCGGTATCACGGGGAAAAATCCAGATCAGAAGCGCGATAAGGAGGCCGAAGACCATATGCACAGTCTTCCGCCAGAACTCATTCATCTCCAGATATCGGTTCTCAGGATATTTACCACCGATCGTGCCGGAGGTTCCCCCCGGTTATGCCGGTGATGTGATGAGTGGTTCGTACTCAGAGATCCTCTCTGATATCCCGTGGGCCAGTTCCTCGATCTTCTCCATCGCCTCACCGATTATATCTGAGGTCATCTGATCGCCGGGAGTGTCATACTCCCGGCGGATAAGATTGTACATGATACCTATCGAGCGCTCCTGTCTGCAGAGTGAGGCATATGCAGTGACAAGGTCTTCATCCACTCCCCTGAACCGTGCCTTACGGCACCGGTCATTCAGGTCATCAAACCAGGTGAAGAAGTCCCGGATCGTCGAGAGAAGAACCGCATTGAGGAGTGGTTTCCGCATGAATCCATCCATAAGGGGGCCGTATGCAGTAACTTCAGAAGGGAGAATGGCTTTACCCGAGACCATGATCACGGGGACCTCCCGGGTCCCGGGATTCGACCGGATCTGCCTGAGGGTCTCCCAGCCGTCAACCGGTTTCATCATAATGTCAAGCAGGATGAGATCCGGAGTCTCCCGGGAGACTTCTGCCATGCATTCCTGGCAGTCAGCAGCCTCCATCATCCGGTATCCTGCAGTTGAGAGTATCTCGACATAGATCTGCCGGAGCATCTCGTAATCATCGACAAACAGGACAGACCGGGCCCGCGACATGACTTACCTGAGTAATGTTACCGAAACATATAAATCAATCTCTTATGATCGGTCATTCTTCACCATCCGGGCCGGTTCAGGGCAGGTATCCACCATTCCCGGAAGAGGGAGGCAGAGGGGAAATATCCTTTATCCAGAAGAGATGATACCTCATGATTATGAAGGAGCCCGGCCCTCTTGAGAGAACCTTCTCTGCACGGGTCAGATCACTCCTCCCGGTCACCGCGTGGATCACCACCTACAACCGCTCCCTCCTCAGGGCTGACCTCATCGCCGGAGTAACCCTGACCGCATTCGCCGTCCCTGAACTGATGGCATACGCCCAGCTGGCAGGCCTCCCTCCTGAGTACGGCCTCTATGCCGGGATCATCGCCCCGATCGTCTACGGTATCTTCGGAACGATCCGGCAGATGAGTATCGGCCCGAGCTCATCTGAGGCGATCCTTCTCGCCGGTATGCTGGGAACCCTCTCCAGTGTCAGTGTGATGGCGTACGAGTCACTTGCAGCGCTCGCTGCCCTGATGGTCGGATCAATCGCAATCCTTGCCCGGGTATTCAGGATCGGGTTCATCGTCCATCTGATCTCCCATACCGTCCTGAAAGGGTTCCTTGCCGGGGTGGGAATCGTGATCATCAGCGGGCAGCTCTTCAGGATCCTGGGAATCCCCTCCTTCCGGGGTGCCTACTTTGATCAGATGACCTATCTTATCCACCACCTCCCTGAGACGAACATCCCGTCCCTCCTCATCGGCATCGGAGCCATCATCCTCCTGCTCATTGCCGAGAAGAAGTACCGCAGGTTCCCATCCGCCCTCCTCGTTGTTATCCTCTCCATCATCCTCATATCGCTGACCGACCTCCCCGGACAGGGGGTCCGTATCATCGGTTCCATCCCCGGTGGTCTCCCCGGACTGGTCATCCCCGAGGTCTCCTTCACCGACATCCAGCTCCTCTCCCCCCTTGCCCTCGCCCTCTTCCTGCTGGCATACGTGGAGAACATGAGTATCGGAGCCTCCCTGAGTCGCCAGTACCGGTACCGGGTTGATCCGGACCAGGAACTCCTGGCACTGGGTGCCACCAGTATCGCCACCGGCCTCTTCCAGGGGTTCCCGGTCGCCGGAAGTTACTCCCGGACAGCCCTCAACGAAGTGAACCGGGCTGCGACCCCGATGACCGGGGTGATATCAGCCCTCCTGACCGGGGTGGTGGCGGTCTTCCTCGCCGGACTCTTTGCAAACATCCCCGAGGCGGTGATCGGAAGTCTTATTCTCGTTGCCGTGACGAGACTTGTCGATCTGAAGAGTCTGAAGCGGATCGCCGGGATCAGCAGGGACGAGTTCCTCATCGCGCTGGCCACCTGCCTCGGTGTCCTCTTCTTCGGAATCCTCTCAGGAGTATTCCTCGGGGTGATCCTCTCCATCCTGAATATCCTTTACCGGGTCTCATCACCTCATATTGCGATTCTGGGGAGAGTCCCGGGGACTCATCATTATGCAGACCAGCTCAGGCACCCGGAGAATGAATCGATCCCGGGGGTGCTCATCATCAGGGTGGATGCCCCCCTCATCTTCGCGAATGCACAAGGGGTGAAGGACCGGATCCGGGAGAGGATCGGTGATGATCCCACCCTTACCCATGTCATCATCGATCTGAGTTCCTCCCCGATCATCGACGTCTCTGCCGCAGACATGATCGTCGAACTCTCCCATGAACTTGCGGAGCAGGGGGTTTCGCTCAGGATGGCGGAGGCCACCTGGCAGGTCAGGCGGATGCTCAGGGTATCAGGAGTCGAGGCAACGATCGGTGAAGAGGTCACCCAGACCACCTCCCTGGAGACGGTGCTGGCTGACTGGCACTG
This sequence comes from uncultured Methanospirillum sp., assembly GCA_964610235.1. Taxonomy (GTDB): domain Archaea; phylum Halobacteriota; class Methanomicrobia; order Methanomicrobiales; family Methanospirillaceae; genus Methanospirillum. The sequence continues at coordinate 10,797 of CAZSVH010000014.1, forward strand.
CCTGGACCAGGGTTCACCGGTCTGTCAGACCGTCGATACCGGTGAGGAGCGATGAGGCGTAATCACTGCAGATTTTGGAAAACCGGGGCTTTTCATAACAAATAAATACCGTGCTGCCCTTTAATCCAGTATGGAGGAAGTTACCCTGCAGGCAGTGAAACGTGCCATGCCCGGCCACGGAAGGGCACGCATGCACAGCAGCCTGCTCACTACACTCGGGATTGCTGATAACGATGAGGTGGAGGTTGTGGCATCAGGGGGAACTTCGCTGACCCTGACCGTATTTGCAGACTCCCTCGTCGAGAAGAACCAGATCCGGATCAGCGAGGATGACCTGAAGAAGCTCGGGGCAGGCAGCGGTGATGATGTCAGGGTCAGGAGGAAGATCCCGGTCACGGAACAGGTCCGGACTGCGGCAGAGGATATTGCAGACCGGGTCGGCAAGGGAGTAAAGGGGATCGGAGACAAGGTCTCTGAGAAGACCGCCGGGATCGCTGAAGAGACCAGACAGGCTGCCCAGGAGATCAGTGCAAAGGCAAAGGAGGTATCCTCCCGGGTCGCTGATGAGGCGAGACCCATCGGGGAGAAGATCTCGGGCGCCGGGCGGGATACAGCGGCACGAATCAGCGAACTCGTCCCGACCGCCCGGTTCAATGCCGCGGTGGAGGCCGGAGTGAAACAACTCAGCCAGGCCGATGCAGCAGACCTGAAGCAGCGCCTGGCAAAAGCCGGGGGTGAGATCCACGTCGTTACCGTCGCAGCAGCCGCAGGGAGGACCATCCGGAACCTGACAGTCCCACCTGAGGTGACCATCGTTGCTCTTCAGCGAAGCGACAACTCACTCACCACGATAGCGGCTGATACCCTGCTCCAAAGCGGTGACCGGGTGTACATGGCAGGGGATGTGAAGGAACTTGACTATATGACCACCGTCCTGGAGGGGTGAAGATGGAGATCACCTTTACCAATGAAGGAATCCTTGCGATCGCCATCATCTTCGGCATCTTCATCTTCGTGTACCTGATCGTCAGGGAGATACGACTGATGAAGACGAACAGCAGGAAGATCGAACTCGAACTGGAGCGGGAGAAACTCAGTATACTCAGACAGGATGGCAAATTTTCCGGCCATTCGATGGTACGGCTCAATGATGACCAGATCGGGTCGCTCAGGGAAATCGATGAACTGAACTCAACCCTCGAACAGGGAATTTTTGTCAAGCAGAAACTCGTCGAGGGAAGGATCCGCAAGCTCGAAGGGATGATCAAGACAGAGAAGCTTGACCGGATGCTGGACAAGATCCACGAAGAAGAGAAGAAGATTGCGTGATTACCATGTATTCGACAGCACGGCTGACCAGAAGATCCCGGGAGTACTGGAACGAACTCAGTGAGATGTCCGGGTCGGTAGCAGAGAGTATTCCGACCCTTGACCGGCAACTCGATTCGTTCTTCCACCGGAATGCAGATGCCATAATCGAGGAGTGGGACCTCGTCACTGACGAGGACCTCGCTCATATCCAGAGAAGTATTGACTATCTCTCACATGAGGTGAACCGCCTGGCCGCCTCGAAGAACAACCTTGAGAAGCGGGTTATGAACCTGAAGTCCGCGATCTACACCCTGGAGGCCGGGCAATGAGCATCGATTCGTACCTCTCCGCGTACCTTGACCGGAGAATGACCACCATCATCAGCGAGTGGCAGATAGCCACCCGCAGTGACCTGGCAGACCTGAACCGCCGGTTTTACCGGGCTCAGGACGACCTGGCAGGACTGAAGAACTTTGAGAAGGAGACCGAGAAGAAGCTTGAGGTCCTCGAAGAGCGGGTCAGCAGACTCCAGGAGCTGCGGAGATGACCCTGCTGGAGATACTCCTGATCATCCTTCTGGCGGCTATCCTCCTGTACCTGATATACTACTTCCTCCGGGGATCCACGGGGAAGATATCGCTCTCCCGCCCGGTTGAGAGCAGGGTTGATGAGTATCTTGACCGCAAATTCGAGCAGATGATCGAGGAGTGGTCACTGGTCCGCAGAACACGGCTTTCCCGGTTCACCGATGAACAGAACCAGGTCCTGAGCCGTGATGAAGCCAGGATTGCAGAGATGAAGCAGTTCGAGAGTGAGATGAAGGTCAGCCTTGAAGAACTTGAGGAGCGACTCGATGTCCTGGAAAAATCCCTGGCAGCAAAAGAGTCATCCCGCCTCTGAACGGCAGGATACCTTTTATACCCTTCTCAAGGCAGAGATCGGGGAGATCCGGCAGCAGGGTGAATCCCCTGCCCGGGACGGTGAATCGTTCTCCCGGTACATCTGTGATCTCTGTCACCGGGCATCACCGGTCTCGGCACTCAGGCAATGCGTCATCTGCGGACGCTGGGGATGTCCGGACTGCTGGAATAACGAATACTACGTCTGTAACTCGTGTAACGGCATCATCAGGCTGCACATGATACCGGCTCTGGAGAAGGAGGCCGGCACCCCGGCAGCCCCGCAGCCCTCTTCTCAGGGTGAGGACGCCGGGACGAGGCCATAACTCCCGGTATCCATCGGGTAATAAGCCGCCTCTCTCATATGGGGAGAGAGCAGACTATTGTGAGAGCAGGTCAGCAGTGTGAAGGTCATCAAGATTCCATCTATCCTCTCCAGTGTCATCATCTCTGCACTGATCGGCATAGACTCGATGGATTTCACCCTGATCTCCGGGTGCCATTACTGCAGGGGACCGGTCAGATTTCATGATATCAGGGCAAAACGGTTTGCCACGGTGATCGAGAACGGGGAGAAACGCAACATCACCGTCCGGGTGTACCGGTATTACTGCCGTGAATGCGGGAAACTCTGCTATGCCCGTGCACCGTTTTATCCGAATATGAAGTTCGGATCCCCGGTTGCTGACCTCTGTATGACCCTGGCACGGGAACACCCGTTCAACCATACCGGAAAGATTCTCCAGGAGATAGGGATCGTGGTTGACCGGGGAACAATCCGCAATATTTCAGCCCTCGATCTGCCACCAGTCAGTTATGCAAAGATATACGGACTGCCGATACCCCTCTCGATCTGCTCCCTCTCAGACCTCTTCCTGCGGGCGAGCTGGCATTACCAGGCGACCGAGGAGGAGATCCTGGAAGTCTGCGGGTTTCCGGTCCGTGAGCCGGCATAACCGGTCAGTATCCCTGGTCCCTGAAGACTTCGATCACCTGGTCGAAGGTATCCCCGTAGTTGTGCTCCCATTCCTCCCGTTCATTCACTTTTGCCAGGACCGGCCGGCCGGCCCGCTCGCCGGGGGCATACCCGAACATCAGTTCGAGCTCAGCCTGAAGAGCGTTCATGAAGAGGGAGTTTCTGATATCCATCGGGCAGCGTTCCTCACACTGTCCGCAGTTGATGCATGAGTCGGCGATATGGGAGACCCGGATCAGGTGAAACATGAACGGAGGGGGAACCTGGCCGGGTTTCACCAGCCACGGTTTTTTTATCCGGCAGGATTCGCAGATACAGAGGGGACATGCTTCAGTGCACTGGTAGCACTTGATGCAGCGTGACATCTCCTGCATCATCTCCCTGAGGATCTGATCCCCGCCCGAGATCTGAGAGAACTGGTCTCCGCGGTTCTTTCTGCTCATCGCCAGCATGGCCTCCTCAACCCGCTCCCGGGCCAGAATCCCGGCGGGATCGGCAGACTCGACGATGATATCACCGGTCTGAATCGAAGAATCCAGGACCTGTGCTCCTTTTCTGCTGCATACCTCAACAAAGGTGGTTTTTTCAGCATGTTCCCCGATAACCCCCCAGTCTCCGCAGACGAGGTCACACTGGCGGGGAATACGGGTCAGGCATCGCTGACAACAGGAACGGCGGCCATACCCGTCCATCTCAAGTTCATCCACCGGGACCCGGACGGTCCGGTCAGGAGTCCGGACGATGCACATGCCCCGTGAAAAACCGATACTCTCCACGATATCCGGGTCGAGGCCGAACCGGGAGGCGATCATCCGGCGGGCGGTGAGGGGACTTATCGTTCCACTACAATTCAGACCGATGAGCAGGATCTCGTCGAGATCAAAGAGGTTTCGTTTCGCCAGTTCGATGATCGCCTTCGCATCACATCCCTTGACCACCACCGCCAGGCGCTGACCCGGGTTCTCCTGAACATATCTCATCAGCAGTTTGGCAGAGAGAAGGGTTCCGCAGTAGAGCGACCCCCCGCAGGATGCGATCTCTGCGGGATCAGCGGTGATGATCAATGAAGCGTCATAGATGTCAGCCCCTCTCCTGACAGCTGAGACGGCATCAACAATGCCGTTCCTGAGGAGATGGATGAGCAGGGCGGTGACGAATCCTCCTGAACTCCCCTCCTGCCTGACCACCGGGTCCTGTGCCCGGGCATAGAGGAGGTCACCCCGCCGGATCACGGGTCATCCTCCCTGACCTTCTCCACCGCAACGGCTGCAGCCTTGTATGATGACATCCGTGCCAGGGATTCGGCAGTATCACCACCGATACGTTCCGCCGCCCGTTCAATGAAGTGATATGGCATGAAGGTGGTTCCTCTCTTGATGTCCCGTTCCAGGCGGGCCTTACAGGTGAGAGAGCCCCGGCGGAAGACGATCCTGATGAGTTCATCGTTCCTGATCCCCAGTCTGCTCGCATCCTCAGGATTCATCTCCAGATATCCTTCATTCACCTCATCGGTCAGGTTCTTGCACCGCCGGGTCATGGTCCCTGACTGCCAGTGCCAGATGATCCTCCCGGTTGTCAGCCTGAACGGAAACCGATCATCCGGCAGTTCAGACGGTTCCTTCCAGTCTGACGGGTGAAAGACCCCTTTCCCGTCCGGGTGGGAGAAGTGGTCCTGGTAGAGTACCGGAGTGCCCGGATGATCCGGTTCAGGGCATGGCCAGCAGATGCCTTCAGGCCTGCCCACCCGCTCCCAGGTCATTCCCCGGTACTGGGGGATGACCGAACAGAACTCTGCAAAGACATCCCGGGCATCCTGAAACCCGAACTGGTCTGCATAGCCCATCCTCCGGGCGATGGCGGTGATGATCTCCAGGTCTGACATGGCATCTCCCGGGGGCTCCACTGCTTTGCGTACCCGCTGTACCCTGCGTTCAGTGTTCGTCTGGGTTCCGTCCTTCTCTGCCCAGCAGGCTGCAGGAAGGACCACATGGGCATACTGGCACGTCTCGGTGAAGAAGATGTCCTGGACCACGAGGAGATCAAGGGTGGACAACCCGGCCTTCACCCGGTCCGGGTCCGGCTCTGATATGACCGGGTTCTCTCCGATGAGGTACATGGCCCGGATTTCCGGTGAACGGGAGGCGAGCCTTTCAAAGAGGGTACTGATGTCATACCCTTCCCGGGGTTCAGAGATCCCGTCATCAAACCCCCATATCCGGGAGAGAGCCCGATGGGCAGCACCATCCGTGACCGGGGCATATCCGGGGAGAAGATGGGGGAGGCAGCCGACATCGCAGGCACCCTGGACATTGTTCTGGCCCCGGAGGGCATTGACCCCGGTCCCGGGTCTGCCGATATTTCCGGTCAGCATCATCAGGTTTGCGATAGACCTGACATTATCAACGCCGGTGCTCTCCCGGGTGATGCCCATCGCATACAGGACCGTGCACCGTTCTGCCTCTCCGATCCATGCGGCGGTGGTTCTGATGAGATCAGGTGATACTCCGCAGAGCGGGGCGGCAAGTTCGGGTTCATACCGTTTCTGCAAAACCACCTTCCTCAGAGTATCATACCGGATGGTCCGTTCAGTTATGAACTCCCGGTCCTCCCACCCGTTCCTGATGATCTCCCCCATGATGCTGTTGAGGAGGAGGACATCTGACCCGCTGTAAAACTGGATGAAGAGATCGGACTGGATGGCGGTCGGGGTATGGCGGGGATCGGCATAGATGACCTTTGCTCCCCGGCCCCGTGCCCTGATAAGTTGTCTGCCGATCAGGGGATGCTGCTCAAGGGTGTTGCTTCCGAGGCAGAAGATGCAGTCAGACTCCCCGATGTCGGGGATGGAATTGGTCATGGCACTGCAGCCGAATGAGAGGGAGAGTCCGGTCATCGTCGCCGCATGACAGAGGCGGGCACAGTGATCGATATGCCGGGTTTTGAGCACTCCCCTGGCAAACTTCATGGCCACATAATTATCCTCGTTGGTGCACCGGGCTGAGGTGAGGACCGCCATTTCTTCAGGCCTGAACTCAGCGAGCCTGCGGGCGATGAGATCAAGGGCCGCATCCCAGTCAGTCTCGTAGAAGATATCCCCCCTCCGGATGAGGGGTTTTTTCAGCCGGTCAGGATTATGGATAAACTGGTGACAATAGGTGCCTTTCGGGCAGAGCCGGCCTTCGTTGACGGGAGACCGGAAGAACGGGGCTGTGCCGGTAACCCTGCCATTCTGTACCACGAGATTTAATGAGCATCCCGTACTGCAGTACGGACAGGTGGTCGTGACCTGGGAGAATTTCATACCGGGTAATCTGATGATACTTAGGTATCCGGGATAGTTATACTTATCATGATTATCAGGAGATGCGGGGATTAGGAGTGGGCTATTCCCCAGACGGTACCCCGGTTTCCCCAAAAAACGATACGGGGAGTAGATACGGGTGCGGCATGGAACAACCAGACCAGTCAGACGGGGAGTGATCAGAGATGAAACGGAGAGTTATTCTCTGCCAGATGAGCAATAGGGTCGGATAGATTACACGCATTGAAAAAAAGGGCCTAAATTTACAGGATAAAAATTTGGCCCATTCAAAAAACGGTCGAAGATGCGCCTTATCACGAATTAACAGGATTAATAGCCATATAAATTTCAGAAATCAACAATGAACGGGGTTTTTCCCCTAAAGACGGGAATAACTTGCCCGGTTGTCGAAAATATACCCAAATACGTCATTTATTTTTATTTAATACCCGGACATTAATCATGAATGATCATGATAGATATATTCAAGTCAATAACCCAAATTTATTAAAATTTAGCTAAAGTACATCTAAAATAAATTACATTTTCTCATAAATATAAAAAAAAAGACCGTGCCATTTCAGAA
>CAZSVH010000015.1:0-17655 GCA_964610235.1 uncultured Methanospirillum sp.
TCTCACCGGGAGCAGGATTCCCGCTCACATGACCGGTCCACTCCTGGTACCCCGGATGGGTCACCCTGATTCGATGGGACGGGGTGCCCGTGCTGCTCACCTGCACGCTCACCGGGGTCGTCCCCTGGCCGGTACCGTCAATCTCCACGGACGCACCCTGCGGAACCGAGTCAACCTGGATCCAGCCATAATCCCCCCCGATCTGAGTCGGAAGGACGGTTATCGTGGGTTCGGGGGTCGGGTCCACAGTGACCGGGACCAGGTACGCGGTCTGGGAGATCGTCTCACCGGGAGCAGGATTCCCGCTCACATGACCGGTCCACTCCTGGTACCCCGGGTGAGTCACCCTGATACGGTGGGACGGGGTGCCCGTGCTGCTCACCTGCACGCTCACCGGGGTCGTCCCCTGACCGGTACCGTCAACCTCCACGAACGCACCCTGCGGAACCGAGTCAACCTGGATCCAGCCATATCCGCCACCGATCAGGGAAGGATCATCAGTCCCTCCCGGATAGGAGTCAGGAGAAGAGTCACTATCAGGACCGGTCCATCCCTCATCCGCACTCGTACAGCCACCGATACCGATCAGCAGGATCAGTACCGTCATCAGCGACACCCTCACATCCATCCACAGATACCTCGTAGTAGAGGGATTCATGCTGGTCTGGATGAACCTTTCGGATGCAGCCGGACGGGCCGGATGATCATCGCGATGAGTCCGGCAGAGTCCGGGGATGGGATGATGCCGGGGCGGGAGAGAGCCGGGGTGCCAGGCAGGCTGATGGAGAGAAGAGAGGTTCTGCCCTGTTCCAGGACCATCTGCGCGGTATGGTCACCGTTCCGGGGACCGGGACTCCCGCCAGACAAGGACAACCAGGGATATCTCCCCGGCATGATCGGTGACCGGGGTGGTGGACATGATCACCTTCTTCTTCCTCCCCCCCTTTGCCCGGATCGTCATCCTGAGATCCGTGATGACCCCCCCCCTGACCGTCTCAATGATGACGTCCTGGCCCCCGTTGAGCTCGGGGGGGATCACGATCTGTGCCATGCCGCCGAGGAGTTCCTCTGCAGGATACCCGGTGATCTTCTCAGCTCCCCGGTTCCAGGAGAGGATCGTCCCGCCGACCGTCACGGTGAGGACACCCTCATCCATCGTCCTGAGCAGGGCGGTGAGCAGCCCGGACGCACTCCCCCCCTCCTGCAATCCGGTGATATCACGAGTTATCCCCAGAAGGGTCGTCACCCGGCCTTCCCGGACCGGAACCGGGAAGAACCGGGCGTCCAGCCACCGGGTGGAGCCGGGGCCGCTTACCGGAAAGACCACTCTCCCCGGCGTCCCCTGCTCAAGGACCTGGTCGGCCTGATCTCTGAGCAGCCGGGCGGTCTTCTTGTCATACACCTCCAGTCTCCCTGGCACACTCCGCTCGTTCGCCGCAGCCTCCGCCTCAGCCGCATAGCAGGCGTTCTGGTACCGGAGGGTAAAGTCAGACGAGAAGAGACAGACCTGTTCAAACGACTCCTGGGCCAGGGTGGAGAAGAGATACCCGCTGATCATCTTCTTCTCCTCGGCATCCCTCCATTCGGTGATATCCTCCAGGATGAAGACATGCCCTGCCGCACCGTCAAACATGACGATCTCCGCGACGGTCATCCAGATGACCCGTGCCTCCCCATCCCGGTGAATAATCATCTCCCTGGCGATCGCCGTATCCTGCCCCGTATCCGTGATCACTCCCCTCAGTTCCGCACTCATCCCCTGGATACAGAGGATGTCCAGGATGTTTCTCCCGATCAGGTCCTCATCATCCTCTCCCAGCAGATCCCGGGCTGCGAGATTGACATCCCTGATCCTGAACCGTTCATCGGTCTGAATGACCGATTCAGAGAGAAAATTCAGGATCCGGGTGATCGGAACCCGGGGAGCAGGATAGTAGAGCCGTGCCTTCCCTGCAGAGCGGTAATCAACCATCCCGGAGAGATACATGATCTCCAGGTACTTTCCGATGGTATTGCGGGACATCCGGAGGGTCAGGGCAATCTCTGATACGGTCATCCCTTCCGGATTAACCCGGAGAATCTCAGCAATACCCGGGATATAATACCCGTAATTGTCCATCGACAGAAATATGTAGGAGATAACGCGATTTAAGCATGCCAGTGTACCGGGCAGCAGGACGCGAACCGGAGATCTCCCCGTCACACCGGCAGAGGTGGCAACGGTGATGATGCCGGCGGTGATTACATGACATACCATGACATACCGGGGGATGGAGAGTGCCAAACCGGCTGATTCACTCCCACAGCCCGTACCTGCTCCAGCATGCCGGAAACCCGGTGGACTGGTTCATGTGGGGGGAGGAGGCACTGACCCGTGCCCGTGAGACAGACACCCCCATCTTTCTCTCCATCGGGTATGCCGCCTGCCACTGGTGTCATGTGATGGAGCACGAGTCATTCACGGACCCTGAGGTTGCCGGTCTGCTCAACCGGTATTTTATATCCATCAAGGTTGACCGGGAAGAGCGCCCGGACATCGACCGGATCTACATGACCGCCTGCCAGATGATGACCGGGAGCGGGGGATGGCCGCTCAGCCTCTTCCTCACCCCTGACCAAAAACCCTTCTATGCAGCCACCTATATCCCGCGGAACAGCAGACAGGGGATGCCGGGGATGACCGAGGTCGTCCCGTACCTTGCGGCGGTCTGGCGGGACCGGAGGGAGGAGGCCGTTCATGCGGCAGGAGAGGTCCACCGGCACCTCATGAACCTGACAGAAGCAGGAACCCCGGAGCCGGAGAGAGGGGGATCCGTCCCGGATGAGATCATCCACCATGCCTTCCATCATCTTTCAGGGATCTTCGACCCGGAATACGGGGGATTCGGGGGACCCCCACGGTTTCCCTCGGTGAACCAGCTCCTCTTTCTCCTGCGGTACTGGCACTGGACCGGCAATCAGGCCGCGAGGGAGATGGTGATGACCACCCTGTACGCCATGGCACGGGGGGGAATCAGGGATCATATCGGGGACGGGTTTCACCGGTATGCAACCGATACCAGGTGGAACATCCCCCACTTTGAGAAGATGCTCTATGATCAGGCATTACACGCCCGGATCTACACCCATGCGTATCAGATCACCGGTAACGGGTACCTCCGGCGGATGGCGGTCAGCTGCCTGCGGTACATGACCACGACCCTCAGACAACCGGGAGGAGGGTTCGCCTCTGCCGAGGATGCGGACAGCAGAGACGGGGAAGGGGCATTCTATCTCTGGAAGAGCGAAGAACTGAATGCTCTCCTCTCCCCTGCAGAATCCGCCCTGGCCCGGGATATCTGGAATATCAGGGAGAAGGGAAACCTGCCGGCAGGAACAGGGATCCCTCCCGGGTCCAGCATCCCCGCTGAATCACCCCGCCGGGCCGGGGAACCGGACGCCGGCGATGACCGGGAGGATTCTCCCCAGGTCCGGGCAGTCAGGGAGAACCTCTTCCGTATCAGGGAGAAACGACCACGACCGGCACTGGATGACAAGATCCTCTCTGACTGGAACGGACTTGCCATCGAATCCCTGGCCACCACCGGGCTGATCCTCGGCGAAGACTGGATACTGGATGCCGGGAGGGAGGCTGCCGGGTTCCTGATCACCTCGCTCATCAGGCCGGACGGCTCACTCTGGCACCGTTACCGGGACGGGGTGACAGGAGTGGAAGGGATGGCCCAGGATTATGTCTTTGCTGCATCAGGCCTTCTTGCGCTCTATCAGGCAACCGGTGAGGCACGGTACCTCACGGTGGCCATCTCCCTGACCACCACCGCCATCACCGGGTTCACCGATCCCGGAAGGGGAGGACTCTTTGCAACCCGTGAGCTGGATCCCCTGGTCCCGGTGCGGATGCGGGACGACTATGACGGGCCGGTCCCTTCGGTGAACGGTCACGCCTTCCGGCTCTTTACCCGGCTTGCGATCATCACCGGAGAGGAGCGGTTCCAATCAGCTGCCCAAAGCCTGGTGGGAGGGATGATCCCGATCTGCAGGCAGAGTCCGACAGGATGTCTCAGTCTCCTGGATGAACTGATGGGGTCAGGACGGGAGATCAGGGCGGTCCTGACCGGAAATCCCGGGGAGGAGATGAGAGAGCGGCTCTGCCGGGCTCTGATTGCGCCCTATCAGCCGGACCTGATCATCGTGCCGGTCAGGCCCGGTGACCCGGAGATCCTTCCTCTCATCCCCGGGGCACGGGAGATGCTCACCCACCCCTCTCCGGCAGTATGGATCTGTGCCGACGCCACCTGCCTGCCCCCGGTGGATGAACCGGATGAACTGAAAAGAGTACTGGAGGAGATCAGACGTTCTTGAGGGCCACCAGGCTGCGGACCCCGTTCAGCCTCCAGACCAGGGATCGCTCCTCGCGGCAGATCGTCTCAGGCTGATCATCAGGCGAATGCCCGAGGGCTGCCAGGATATTGGGGGAGAGGTGCTGCTCATGGATCAGGTCAACAAACCGCCCCCTGATGATCTTCTTCTCGATGGAGTCGTTCACCTCCTCGAGGTACCCCTGCATCGTCACGAACATGAAACTGGAGAGATCTTCAGCGTACTTCTCGATCTCAACCGATACATACGGGGATTTACGGAAGTAATCGATCTTCCGCCCGTACTTCGTGGAAAGGAAATAAAGGTGCTTCCCGTCATACACATACATAAACGGGGCAATATAAGGATATTTTTCTCCCTGAAACGCAATCCGGGCCATGAACCGGTTATGGATCAGGGCATCATACTCTTCCTTCTCCATCCGTGGGATTTTGACGATCTCCATGCTATTTACAATGATGCACCCCCCGGAATATAAATTCTGCCAAACAAAAAGAGAGGAGATTCAGGAGAATCTGCAGGAACAGAGCCTGAAAGGCCGGGAAGCAGAGGAACAGGATAATATTATTTTGTTTTCACATCATACCTCACTGGGAAACGGGTACCAGATCCGGCTGTGAGCCACGGTAATTCCAATGAAATCGGTGATATTTCTGAAAATTTGGGTACTTCTCTTCTGCCTCCTCTTCCTGTGCGGCAGTCTCCCGGCCGGAGCGGACAGCATCCAGGATGCAACCAGCTGGGGAAACAAGGGAAAAGCCCTGGCCGAGACGAAGGATTACCCGGGTGCTGTCTCGGCGTACGACCAGGCCCTCCTCCTGGACCCCTATTATGCTGACGGGTGGAAACTCAGGGGAGACGCTCTGATAGCACTGGAGCGGTATGCCGAGGCATCGGATTCATACGAGCGGGCTATCACCATCGACAAGACCAATGCCGAGATCGTTGGGAAGAAAGCACGCGCCCAGTACCTGCAGGGGAAGTACCGGGACGCCCTTGACACCTACAACCGTGCCCTCTCACTCAACCCGAACATCTTCCAGAACCTGGAAGGGAAAGCCGACGTGCTCGCTGCCCTGAACCGGTTCTCAGAGGCTGATGAGGGGTACTCTGCGGCACTGAAGATCGATCCGGCAAGTAATGCAACCTGGAACAAGAAAGGGCTGAACCTTGCCAGGATGTACCGGAACGAGGAGGCAGTGGAGGCATTTAACCAGTCCCTGCAGATCTACCCGGATTCCGCAGAAGTCTGGAACAATATGGGGAGTTCACTCTTCAACCTGGGGAAGATGCGGGACGCCCTGACCGCGTTTGAGCATGCCATCGATCTCGATGAGCGGTATATTCCCCAGCGGTACGGGGACACCTTAAGCAGGCTCCAGGAAGCCAGGCAGGGGCAGGTACCGGTGGCAGAGGAGAACAACACCGCACCAGCCTTCCCGTCCTCCATCGACCTGAAGGTGCCACCCCCCATCTTCATCATCAACTACCTGATGATCGGGGTCGGGGTCCTCGCCATCATCCTCCTGGGAGGGATCCGGATCCTTCATTCCCGCAGGAGAAAGGAACCCTGATCAGCGGGCCTCATCAATGAGCGAGCGGATCACCGCCTGGCGGTCGATCACCATATCCGTCCTCTTTTCCGGAAGCAGTGGCCGGTGAACCTGGTAGAAGATCCCCAGGGGGATCCGTGAATCATCGTTGTAATTCCACTGTGATGCAGCCCGGCAGGCAAACTCAAACAGGGATGCGTTCTCCTCGCTGGTCTCATACACCCGCTCGTCGTACCAGGTCGTCAGGTTGTAGAACGAGGCACAGATCTGCAGCACATCCACGAAGGAGAAGCCAGGGTGAAGAACCGCTTCCCTGATGATCCGCTTCAGGTGGGTGAGCCGGCGGGAGTAGGACCGGGCGACAAAGGTCGCCCCGGCACCCAGGATCAGCTCGATCACGTTCAGGGGGTACTCCTTCAACCCTGCCGGGGTCGACCTTCCCGGAAATCCATGGGGGGACGTGGGGGTATACTGGCCGGTTGTCAGGCCGTAGACCCGGTTGTCATGGCAGATGACCGTGATATCCATATTCCGTTTGGCCGCGTGGATCAGGTGATCAAGCCCTTCTGCATAGAGATCCCCGTCACCGGCAAAACAGATCACCTTCAGATCAGGATTCGCCGTTTTAATCCCGGTCGCAACCGGGATAGTCCTGCCATGCAGAGAGTAAAAACTGTTCAGCCTGAAGTAATCAACGATCTTGGCATGACACCCGATCCCTGATACCAGAACGATATTCTCCCGGGGTACCCCCTCTTCCTCAAGCCCGAGGAGGACGGTCCTGACCGCATGCTGAATCGCAAAGTTGCCGCATCCCGGGCACCAGGTGTTCGTGACCGGTGATATAAGGGTATCGCCGGTCATGCGAGGCACCTCCCGACCCGTTCCAGCAGTTCCTCAACGGCAAACGGCCTCCCGTCGTACCGGAGAATGGTATGGTCCACCCGGTATCCCTCGCAGGAGAGGATCCTCCCCAGCTGCCCGGTTGAACTCTCCTCAACCAGAATCACGGATCCGGCTCCGTCCATCGCCTGCCTGAACTGTCCTGCCGGAAACGGGGAGATGACCACCGGGGAGACGACTCTCAGCCCAAGGGTCTCAGCCACCTCGGAGCAGACACCCCGGGGGGATCCCCAGCAGACGATGGTCGCCGGGGCGTTCCGGTCACCCCCCGTCACCACCGCACCCTCCTGGTCCAGGTCACGGAGGAGGCTCTCTGCTTTCCGAAACCGTTTTTTGGTCATCTCAACGACCATTCCGGGATCCTCGGTTGTGATTCCGGCATAATCATGGGCATAACTGTTCACCTTGCTGATCTCTCCTGCGCAGGGGAGAGGGAGGATGGGAGAGATACCGTCAGGGGTGTCGGCATACCGTTCGTACGGAATGGATGGAGCAGGGAGCGGGGGTATCGCCCTGATCTCCGGGAGGGTCTCCGGGGTGAACAGTCCTTCAGAGAGGGTTTTGTCAGCCATGATGAGGGAAGGAATCTGGTATTTCCAGGCGATCTGAACGGCCTGGGCTGACCAGTGGAACGCCTCTGCCGGCGTTGCCGGAGCAGCGATGAACCGGGGGAACTCCCCCTGGCCGGCATGACAGGCAAAGAGGAGATCAGACTGTGCGGTATAGGTCGGCAGACCCGTGGACGGGCCGGTCCGCTGGGAGAGGACGATCACCACCGGGATCTCCGCCATGCCGGCAAGAGAGAGTCCTTCCGTCATCAGGCAGAATCCTCCCCCGGATGTCCCGACAGCAGCCCGCTTCCCGGCATATGAGAAGCCGAGTGCCGTCATGATGACCGCGATCTCACTCTCCGGATGGATCACATCGATCCCGGCCGTATCAGCAACCGCTGCAAGGTAATGGAGGATTCCCGATGAGGGTGTCATGGGGTAGGCGATATACGCATCAATCCCCCCGGCGAGGAGGCCCAGGCTTATCCACTCGTTTCCGGAGAGAACCGGTCGCGGCCCCCCGGGGATCTCAGGGACACCCGTCCCGGGGACGATGCGGGAGGAGGCATCCCGGGCGATGCTGATGTTGGTGTCAGTCTGCCGGACAAGGCGCTTTCGAAGGATCTGCTCCACCCGATCCCAGGGGAAGGAGAAGAACCGGGACATCGCACCGATCATCGCCGTGTTTCCCATCACCGGGATCCCCCCGTTCTTCTCGATGATCCCGGTGATATCCAGCCCCTGTCCCTCAGCCTTCACCCGGTTCTGATCATAGATGATGACCCCCTGCGCTCCCAGCCGGGGGGAGTGGAGATCCGCCGTCTTCTGATCCAGAGCAAGGAGGAGGTCTATCCCGGAACGGGTCGCGGTTACGGGTTTTTCTGCTGCACGGATGATACAGAAATTATGTCCCCCCCGGATCAGGGAAGGGTAATCCACATACAGACAGACATGGTATCCCAGGGAAGAGAAGAGGGATCCTATCAGCTGTCCGGCCTGGGAGATGCCATCACCGGCCTTCCCACCGATCAAAACAGAATATTCAGTCATGGGTAGCCTCCGCTGGGGAGACTTTCCCCCCTGACGTCATAAACCTATGGAACCCACAGCCCTAGGTGAAGGTCCGGTCTATCCATCCGGTGATGCTGTCCCTGACCTGACGGAGATGAGCAAGGCATGCCTCATCATCACCATCACAGTCACCCTGATCCGGGAATGACTGGTGGAGAACTACCCCTGCCCCCGGGACCATCGGACAGGCCCCTGATGCCGTGTCACAGACGGTGACCGCGATGTCAATATCGCTCTCAAAGAAGTCCATGAGGGGTTTTGACCGCTGATTCCGGATATCAATCCCGATCTCATCCATGATCCTGACGGCACGGGGATCCAGGGAGGTCGGATCCGTCCCCGCACTGAAGGCATCATACCGGTCACCATACGTATGCCTGAGATAGCCTTCAGCTATCTGGGATCTGAATGCGTTGTGGGTGCATACAAAGAGCACGACCTTCTTCTCCTGAACCATGCTGATATCTCATACCTCGATCCTCATGAGGGTTTGCGGAGCCGGGTCTGAACCTTTATATGGACATGGAAAGACGTAGTGATATGAAGGTCCTGGCCCTTGTAGGGAGTCCGGTCAAGAACGGGAATACCAGCAGGCTCATCGGAGCACTGGAGAAAGAACTCAGAAAAACCGGGGTCAGGGATATGAAGATCCGGACGATCCAGCTCGGGGAAGAGACCATTCACCCCTGCAGATCCTGCAGGAGATGTCTCCGGAAAGGCAGATGTGTTATTCGATCAGATGATTTCCGCCGTATCGCACGGAAGATGATCCGCAGTGACCTCATCATCCTCGGATCGCCGGTCTATTTTCATGATGTAACCGGGCAGGTGAAGAACCTGATCGACCGGACCTACTCGCTCTGGCACAGAAGACGGCTCAGGGGGAAACGGATCATCCCGGTAGCGGTATGTGCCGAGAGCGGGGGTGACCGGGCAGTGGAGACCCTGCAGATCTGGGCACAGGCGCAGGAGATGAAGATCATCAGGCCGGTGACCGGCCGCGGGCTGCGGCCGGGAGAGGTCCTGAAGGATGAAGAGGCGATGGAAGGAGTCAGGAAGACGATCCTGGCCCTGGCCGGGGAGACCGGGCAACCTGCTGAGTGATGGGTCCGTCCCTGGTGGGGAGCGGGTCAGGTTCCCGCCGGTCTGACCGTGATCTCCAGTGGTCTGCCGAATACCTGTTCGAATGATCCGGAATCACCAGCGAGTGCCCACTCCTCGAGGGTGCAGTCGGACCGGCACCGGATGGTCAGCACCACCCGTTGTTTTCCTGATCTGGAGAGGAAGGCCGCCTCCACCCTTCCGTCATGACTGCGGTCCAGGTTCTCGGCCATCCTGAGAAAGACCGAGAGGATCTGCACTTCCCGCCTGACTCCGCCGTCCAGACCACGGTACCCGGGATCCCGGGGCCGGGGCATCCGTTTCCGGTGATAGCGCGAGAGGAGTGCAATCCTGAGAATCTCATCCTCGTGGAACCCGAGGAGCGGGGCATGGGTGATCAGGTAGAACGAGTGCTGATGATGCCCGGTGAAGGAGATGAACTGCCCGGTATCATGCAGGTAGGCAGCATGGGCGAGGATCTCCCGTGATCTCTCAGAGAGGGTGTGAAGCCCGCACGCCTCTGCAGAATCGAAGAGGGAGAGGGAGAAGGCGGTGACCCGGTCTGCATGAGCTTCGTCGATCTGGCAGGAACGGCCCAGCTGCCTGATACTCGTCTCTCTGACCGGAAGGGGCTCTGCATGAGGAAATCCCGGAATCCGGGAGAGGTAGTCGGCCAGCATCCCGTCCCGCAGCCCCCGGGACGAGATCTCGATCGAACTGATCCCGGTCAGGGAGAGGAAAGACTCGAGGATCAGACTTCCTGCAATGATGATATCAGCCCGGGCCGGGGTGAGCCCCGGTACCTCCCGGCGTTCCTTCAGGGTCAGGCTGCTCAGATACGCCGAGACACGGCTCAGCTCACTGATGGAGATGAATCCCGGGCGGTGCGGAACGGGGAGATCCTTCATGCAGGCAGCGACAGACTCGATTGCCCCGATCGTCCCGGAACTCCCCACGGCCCCGGTGATCCCCTTCTTCCTGACCTCCCTGACAACATGGGTGACCTGGTCCCTGATATGGAGCTGGATCGCCCTGACAACCGGGCCGGGAACCGGGCCGGTATGATCGGGAGGGATGAACATCCCGGTCGTCCTGATGGCTCCCAGTTTCAGACTCCGGAGAAATGAGACCGACATCTGGTCACCGATGATGATCTCGGTGCTTCCCCCGCCGATATCGATAAAGAGTCTCTCCCCGTCAAACGGAACCAGGCCCCCGGAGACCCCCAGCCATATCAGCCGCGCCTCCTCCACCCCGGAGATGACCCTGAGATCCAGCCCTGCCCTCTCATGAACCCGGCTGATCAGCTCATCACGGTTCCGGGCATCCCGGGTCGCTGAGGTGGCAACGGCGATGATCTCACCCGCCCCGAAGGTACGGGCTATCTCGGCGAACCGCGTGAGTACGAGAACGGTCCGTTCGATCGCCTCGTGCGTGAGGGTGTCATCACCGAACTCCCCCTCACCCAGCCTGACCAACTCCTTCTGCCGGGTCAGAACCGCAAAGGAGTGATTCGGATTGAGCCTGACCACTAAAAGCCGTGCAGAGTTGGTTCCCAGGTCGATGAACCCGGTAACCGGCGAGTCTTCCCCGGTCATCGGATCCTGACCTCCCGGCCTGATACCTCTGCAAGGAGTGAGGTCTTCTTCCTGAGCACCGGATCATCCGGATCTGAAGAGAGAGGAGCCCCGCCGGTCTCACCGGTCAGCGTGACGGTATCAGGGGTGAACACAGTCACCACCCTCATCACCCGTGAGTCATGCGTCCGGTCGAGGAGATCAGCGACCCGCAGGATAGCGGCGGCCCAGCAGACCTGGGCCTGCGTCTCAGGAGTGAGTCTTCCAAAGAGCGGATGATCCACAGAGGGATGGGCCTTGCGATGATACCGGGCGGTGAGAGCGGTGAAGATACGTTCCCCGTCGGTGAGCGGAATGGTCCGGTCATCGAGGATCAGCTGCATGGATGCCTTGTGATGAGGCAGGGACGGGATGCTCCACCCGATATCATGAAGAAGTGCGGCATACCGGAGCAGCCGGCGTTGGGAAGGATCAAGCTGATGCAGCGGGGAGAGACCGGTGAAGATCTGATCTGAGAGGATCATCACCTGACATGCATGCCGCGGGTCCGGGTCCCGCAGACCGGCAAGAGCCAGGACCGGCGTAAGATGAGGATCCTGGCTGACCAGCTCCTGGCAGAGTGATTCTGGCAGAGATCTCATGATTGGCGGCGGGACTCCCTGACCATATCCAGGGGTCTTCCCTCACTGATGATCCTGGCAAATATCGCCGGGAGGTTCCGGCTATGGACAGCCGCGATCGTCCGTTCTATATCATACGGCACCCTGATATGGGTCAGGGAGAACGGTTCCACCGTGATCAGGGCATAACTGGCACGGGTGTCCCCGTCCTCTGATCTCCCGACACTCCCGGGATTGACAAACCAGACCCCGTCAACCTCCCGTGCCGCCGGACGGTGGGAATGTCCGGTCACCACCACCCGTGCCCCGGCCCGGGCTGCAATCTCCCGGAGCCGGGACTCCGGTGTTCCGTCATCCAGGTACTCGGTGATCGAATCCGGACTCCCATGGGTGACGAGGAGGGTGAGACCCCTGACCGGCAGCCGGAGAAGCCGGGGAAGGTTTTTCAGCCAGTTCCGGTTCTCTTGTGAGAGGTTGCGGTATGCCCATCGCATCGCGAGCCGTTTCTCCCGGGACCGGGGTCTGCCGGTCTTCCACTTCCGGGAGAGGACCTGGAGATCATAATTCCCGGCAACACTCAGGATATGCCGGCCCCTGATGAGATCCACGACCTCTTCCGGAAACGGCCCGTATCCGGTCATGTCCCCTGCATTCAGGAGAACAGCAGCCCCACGGGACCCCGCATCCTCAAGCACCGCCTCCAGGGCAGGAAGGTTTGCGTGTACATCACTGATCACGGCAATGGTCACCGGCCCCTCCCGGTTCCCGTCTCCCCTGCCGCTGAACGGGAACTCAAGCGGGGAGGAGATCGTCTCGTGGAACTGATCCCAGAACCCCTCCTCTTTCAGTTCCCCCCAGTACCGTCCCAGTTCCCTGAAGAGTTCTGCACGTGTATTCTTCCTGTCCTCTGTCAGCATCAGGATCCCGGGCCTGACCTGGTCAAAGAACCGGTGATTGCCGAAGAAAGCGACCGACCGTGACTCTTCCTCATCAAGGAACCGGGGAAGGAGGGAGGTCCAGACATCACAGTCATGGATATCACCCAGAAGATCCTGAAGCCTCTTTATCACCCGGATCTCCCCTTTCAGGGAGCGGGGATACAGTCCGCTGTATGCCTCAAGCGTATACCTGAGTTTCTTCGCCATGATCCGCATGGCATGGTGCTGGTCTACCGACGACGGATCTGAAAGGTACTGCTCGTACCAGAGAAGTGACCCGATTCCGGCCATGATCCGCAGGAACACAGTCTCATAGGATGCCTGCGATATCGTCCCGGTTCCGCGGAGAAGGGAGTGCACCTTCACCTCCTGCAGGTACCGGGAGAAGTCTTCAATGACTCCGCTCCCGATAAAGCCGGTTGCCACCTCCGCAACCGCGGGCTGCATAACCCTTCGTTGCTGGATCAGTCTGAGCAGCAGGCATTCAAGACCGGTCACGGCAGGATCTGAAGGAACCGGGTGAGGATCCGGTGACGGGGAGAGAGCCGGATCAGACGGGACAGGGAGACGGGTCCCCGTGACCCGACGGCCCCGGATCCAGGTCCGGATCCGGGATCGCAGGGTGATTCCCGGTGCATCAGGGAGGGGGGCGAGGGCCGTATGAGAGGAGCGGGAGGATACCACCTCAGCCGGGGAGAAGACAGCAGGAGACGGGTCATCCGGAGCTCTCCGCTCGTCAAGGACCGAACGGACAAACGCAATCTGGACATCAAGATCCCGGGCAGCACCGAGCGAACGGGTGAGAATCCGGATTCTCCGCTCCCACTTCTTCCTCCTGCGGGGAGGAAAGCAGGAGGGAAAGAGGGGCATCGCCGCACGTATCCGGCGGGTGGCAACCCGGCAGCGGTGCACATACTCAGGATCATCATCCCTGACAACCCCCTGGAGTTCCCCTTCCAGGTGCCTGAGCAGGGGAAGAAAGACGCCGGCTCCATAGTGGCAGTAATCTGGATCAGGGACGGCGGAGTCCGCCGGATACGCTCCGGTCATATGATAGATCATCATCTGCCCGGTGGCAGGTTAATAGTTACCCGGGAGAAATGCAGGTGGTACGGCTGCTATCCGGCCCCCGCTCCCTGCAAGCATTATATATCCTCAACCCCCCACAAGCAGGTATGATATGCCGGAGCGGCCTCATCCTGCTGATGACCATCATCCTGCTCACCTGCGGCTGTACCACACCGGAGCAGGCGGAAGAGACAGAACCTGTTCAGGGAAATGATCCCGCTTCCCACGAAGAAGAGGTGACATCCATGGATGATCCGACGACCATTGAACATGAGACCCTGCCCCTGCAGGAGAGACGGGATATCTTCCTGAAAGAGAACCCGACAACCGGATACGGGTGGAACATCACCGTCAGCCCGGGCCTGGTGATTGAGACAGACGAGTACGTGGCAGATCCCCACGCCCCCGGGATCGCCGGGTCCGGAGGCGTCCATCACTGGGTGGTCCGGGCGACAGAGACCGGAAACCAGACCTTTGAAGGAGTATACCGGCGATCGTGGGAACCGGTGACCGGCAGTGAGAAGAGGTATACCCTCAGCCTCCAGGTCACCGGAGCATGAGAGAGATACCGGGAGATACTGATATCTGAGGACGAAAAGGATCAGAAGTCAGGGAACCCCAGGTAGTGAATCGCTTCCAGGTGGCTGAGAAACGCATCATTCGATCTGATGAGATCACGGAGCCCGGAAGAGTACTCCCGGCTGCTCTCAGGGTATGGATCTGCTCCCCTGGCCTGCATCAGGCGGGGGATTTCACAGGGACTGATTATGCAACTCATGGTTCGCCATCCTCCACAATCGGCGGTTCTCCCGCACGGGAGTCTTCAGAAACCGGGGCAGCACGGATGTAGGAGGAGCCCGGCTGCCGGCTGTCCAGCCTGTCCCTCTCAGACAGCAGAGAGGCAGGCATGGTTCAGGTCATGCATGACCCTGTGACAGCAGAGCGTTGGATGAAACAGCATAAAACCCATGAAGCAGGGACGGCAGAGAACCGGATCGGATATGGTTCGCCCTGGACCGGACCGGCAGACTGAGAAACCGATCCCTTCAGCCTGATATCTCCCAAAATCACCGGCACCGGAACGGTTCATCCCGGTTCCGCAGAGGGGGATCACCGGAACCGGTCCCAGCCAGGGACCGGGCCTGATTGACGAAAAGAGCCCGGATGAGCGGTTGCAACCGGTTGCACCGGATGAAATTACTGGTTTTTCAGGCCGCTCTGCTCCTCCCGGAGCGGACCATCAGCAGGGGAGCGGAAATTCTCTATCCGGAAAGGGATGGAGGAAAGGGAGAGAAGAGTCCGGAAGGATTCCGCTCAGACCATCTGTCCGGTCTCAGAGAAGGGTTTCACCTTGATCAGGATGTAATCACGCATCCGGGACGGCCTGACATCGGCGATACTGCTCAGGGGAACACCACTCTCGACCGCAAGGTCACGGAGGGCAGGTGCATAGGGATCATACGGGAGTTTCACCCTGACCCCGTCCATCTGAACGACGACCGGGATCGGTGACGTGACCTCATGGATATCGGGGATATGCTCCAGGATCAGGTCCATGAGCCGGGCCGGCGAGATGCTGAGCGGGTCCTTGGCGATCTCTGACCGCCGGGCATCAAGCACCCTCGAGACCTCATCCACGATCAGATCAAGTCGTTCAATCTCCCCTGCCTCCTTGGTCCGGTGCATGAACCTCCCCAGACCTCCGACATACCCGGCCACCGGCGGATCGATGATTCGTTTCAGTGATTCGGTGGAAGGGCCGCCGGTGACGACGATCGGGATATGAATCCCCCGCCTGAAGGTCGGCATCTTCTCCCTGATACAGGTCTCAAAGTTCCCGAAGAGGTAGATCACGAGATCATGCTCATTGATAACATCCCGCTCCTCGTCAGAGAGAAGTCCGATTCGTTTCCCGAATCCCCGGGCAAGACCGACCATGTTGGTCTTGGCCCCGGCGGACCGGAGGTACTCGGCAACATCGCAGGAGGCATGGGGGAGATGGTGAATCTCAAGCGACATCGAGACGATGGCAATCTCGGTCCCGACGAGGGGGGCAAAGATCACCTCACCGGTGAGCGGCCGGGCAATCTCCTTCAGCCGCTCGATATCATCCCTGGGCACGAGCGCCTGGAGGACGACCTCCATCGCAATCATATGCTTCTGGATGATGTATCCCCCCATATCCTCGATCAGGTCGAGGATCTCATCATGCCGGTATACCCCTCCCTTGTAGGTGATCGGGACGAGGATCATGGTGCCGCCTCCATGATCCTGAACTGCTCATCAACAAGGCCGGTGACATCCTCTGGGAGGGTGTTCTCGCTTGCCACGAACCAGAACCGGCTTCCCCTGAAACTCTGCCGCTTGACCCTGAATCCTTCCGGACAGATCACCTGGAGGGCATAGATCAGGTCCTTATACAGTCCTTCGGTCGGGTCTGCCACGACCATCCCTTCAAGATCTGCGGAATCCTCATCAGATACCCGGATCTCGATGGTGAACCGGTCAGGCTGCGCAACCTGGTCCTTTCCGTAACTCCGCCAGAGCCGTTCGAGGAGCGGGGCCAGGTAGGTCTCGTCCGCAATGCTCAGCGTGACCTTGCCACCGTCCCGGGTCAGGGCACAGAAGTCACTGACCGTCACCATCCGCGGGACAGTCCGGGTGATCCCGACGGCGATGAAGATCGGCACCCCGGGATCGAGAAATATCCGGAACCGTTCCAGTACCCGGAGCAGATCGTGATCCGTAATGACGGTGGAGGCGATCCGCCGGTACATCGCACCCCCGGCAGGTTCTGTCGAATCAACCTCGAAATACTCCAACGTCTGCATGATATCAGTTCTTCTCCACGAAACCGGATGCCAGGAGAGCGGAACCCACCGACCCGATGTACTGGGAGTGATGGGGGACCACCACCCGGGTCTGCAGGAGATCTCCCATCGCCCGGACCAGCCCCTGGATGAGGGAGGTTCCACCGACCATGATGACCGGTTCCTTGATGTCCACCTCCTGGAGCTGTTGTTCAAAGACCTGTTCGGCAACGCTGTGGCAGGCGGCAGCAGCCACGTTCTCCTTTGAATGACCTTCAGCCAGGGCATTGACGAGACTCTGTGTTCCGAAGACGATGCAGTAGCTGTTCATCGGCACATTATCCCCCATCCCTGCCATCGCGAGCGGACCCAGCTCGGTAATATCGACCCCGAGCCGTTTGGCCGTCATCTCGAGGAACCGGCCGCTGGCACCTGCACAGATACCTCCCATCGTAAAGGTCCCCGGGATTCCGTCAATGACCGATATCGCCTTGTTATCCATTCCGCCGATATCAATCACTGTCGAGGGACCGTGCTGGCAGTCAGCCAGGAAGACCGCACCCTTGGAGTTGACCGTGAGTTCTTCCTGGATGAGATCAGCTTTTATCCGCTGCCCGATGAGGAATCTGCCATACCCGGTGGTCCCGATGGCATCCAGGTCCTGCTGTCGTACCCCCGCCTCAGCCAGGGCAAGGGCAATCACCTCATCCGCACTTCCCATCACCTCGGTCGTCGGTCGCCAGCCGGTCCCGATGATCTCGTTATCCTGCATGATCACTGCCTTCGTGGTTGAAGACCCTGAGTCAACCCCCATGGTAAGGCCGGTCTGCCGTTCACGGGCAAGGAGTGACCGGCGACGGGCGATGGTGGTCAGCGCTTCCATCCGGGTCAGGAGTGTCCCTGAGGTCGTCCGCTCGGTAAACGAGTAACTGACCACCGGGAGGGTGGAGTGTTCATGGATGTACCGGCGGAGCTCGTTCCTGACGATGGCTGCCTCGGCACACCGGAAACAGGACGCGATGAAGACGGCATCCGCCTCCACCGTCCCCTCGACGAGAGCCACCGCCCGGGCGATGGCAAGCT
>CAZSVH010000016.1:0-17552 GCA_964610235.1 uncultured Methanospirillum sp.
GCATATCATCCGCGTATCCCCTGAGCAGGCTCATGGCGGCATGGGTATGGGCGTTCACCAGGCCGGGGATGGCCATCGTCTTCTCCCCGCTGATGACCCGGTCAGCCTCCCCGCGGTAGCTGCGCGCAACCCCGTCTCCCATGGCACGGATGGTCCCGGTCTCATCGATGAAAATGTCCCCTTCTCCTCCGGGAAGGCGTGTTCCGGTGATGAGGAGGCTTCCTTTCCCGGAAAACACCGCATCCTGATCTGAACGATCGGTCATCATTTCTCAGTATACAGGTCTCCGGCAGTATCCATTAGACCTTCGGGTGGTCGATTGAACCTTCTCCGGCACGAAGGGTTTTGCCACCTGATGCTCAACTAGTAGGGTGTATATGCGAGTACCAATCAATACCATCACGCCTGAGTCATCCTCAGCAGATATCACCGGGTGGGCCCATGAGATCCGTGACCTGGGTGGGCTGGCGTTTCTCCTGCTCCGGGACCGCACCGGGATCATCCAGGTGACGATCCCCAAGAAGAAGGCAGCCCCTCATGTCGTGGAAGCCTTAAAGGAGATCTCACGAGAATCGGTTGTCCGGGTCACCGGGACCGTCAAACCCGAAGGGAAGGCTCCGGGGGGCCGCGAGGTGATCCCGGACCTGATCGAGATCATCAGCCGGGCCGCAACCCCGCTCCCCCTTGATGTGGCCGAGAAGGTGCCGGCAGAACTCGATACCCGCCTGGATAACCGGTTCCTTGATGCCCGCCGCCCGCGGGTCAGTGCCATCTTCAGGATCCGCAGTGCCGTGCAGCATGCGGCACGCTCCTTCCTGTACGAGAACGGGTTCATCGAGATCACCACCTCCAAGATCGTTGCCGCTGCAACCGAAGGGGGGACTGAACTCTTTCCAATCGCGTACTTTGAGAAAGAAGCGTTTCTGAACCAGAGTCCCCAGCTGTACAAGCAGATGATGATGGCAGCCGGGTTTGAGAAGGTCTATGAGATCGGGCCGATCTTCAGGGCAGAGGAGCATAACACCACCAAGCACCTGAACGAAGCGACCTCCATCGATGTTGAGGTCTCCTTCGCCTCCCATACCGATGTGATGCAGACCCTGGAGGATCTCATCAGGTCTGTCTATTCGTTCGTGGATTCGACCTGCAGCAGTGCCATTGCTGACCTTGAACTCGACTCGTTCGCCGTCCCTGAGAAGGACTTTCCCCGCCTCTCCTACCGGGATGCCATCGATATCGCTGCATCAGGTCTCGATGAACCACTCTCGTTCGGTGATGACATCAGCACCGCAGCAGAGAAGATCATCGGAGAGGAGATGGGCCGGCACTACTTCATCGTGGACTGGCCCAGCTCCACCCGGCCCTACTATGCGATGCCCTATGAGAACGAGCCCGAGATCTGCAAGGCATTCGATCTGATGCACCCCAGGATGGAACTCTCCAGCGGGGCGGAGCGGGTCCATCAGTATGACCTGCTCGTCTCCCGGATCGCTGGTAAGGGGCTGAATCCGGACAACTTTGAGTTCTATCTCAACCCGTTCAGGTTCGGCATGCCACCGCATGCCGGGTGGGGGCTGGGTGCGGACCGGCTGGTGGCAACCATGCTGAACCTGCAGAATGTTCGTGAAGCGGTGCTCTTCCCCCGTGACCGGCACCGCGTCGTTCCATAATACCACAATCATGGTCAGTCCGTTCATTGAAGGTCAGATCCTCCCCTCCACGGTGGTGGGGAGTTTTCCGGCAGAGCCCCGGCGAACCCTCTCCAGCCTGCTGGATCCCTTCCATGCAGCCGTCAGGGAGGCGGTTGATGCCCAGCTCGCGGCAGGGATCACGATCATCTCTGACGGACAGGTGAGGGGTGACATGATCAGCACCTTCACCTCGCGTCTTCCGGGAGTCCGTGGTAACGAGGTCGTTGGCCGGATCATGCCGCCGGATGGTCCTATCACGGTCAGAGACACCCGG
Source organism: uncultured Methanospirillum sp. (assembly GCA_964610235.1). Classification (GTDB taxonomy): domain Archaea; phylum Halobacteriota; class Methanomicrobia; order Methanomicrobiales; family Methanospirillaceae; genus Methanospirillum. The sequence goes on from CAZSVH010000016.1 coordinate 1,966, forward strand.
TATGCCCGGTCACGGCACCCGTATGTCAAGGGAATTCTCACCGGCCCGTCCACCCTCTCCCACGGGCTGAAGATCAGCACGCCCAATTACCGGTCCCGTGATGAGCTGATCCCGGATATGGCATCCGCCCTCTGTACCGAAGCACGCGCGCTCGATGCGGTCGGAATCTCCATCCTGCAGATCGATGAACCGATCCTCTCCACGGGGATTGCGGACCTCTCCTGTGCCCGTGATGCGATCAGCCGGATCGCCGGAGTCGTGCAGACCCCGGTCTGCCTGCATGTCTGCGGACCGGTCTTTCGAATCATCGATGAGTACGTGAAGATGCCGGTCCGGATCCTTGATTTTGAGGGATCCGCGGATCCGGAGAATTTTGCCTCTCTCTCGGCACAGGACGTGGGAGATCGCTACATCGGCCTCGGATGTGTTGACTCGTCACGCCCGGTCCTTGAAGACCTGGAGACGGTCATCTCCCGTATCCGGTCCGCGATCGATGCATTCGGGCCTGAACGGATTCTTCCTGATCCTGACTGCGGACTGCGGATGCTCCCGAGGGAGATGGCGTATGCCAAGCTGAACCGGCTGGGTGAGGCGGTCACGCATATGAGACGCGAATTATCCTGATCAGCAGAGACATGGAAATGAGAAGGATTTTTTCTGATAACCCCCCTTTCTTCACAAGACTGAAGAGAGAGTATGAGTAACGTGAATAGTACGGAGATATTGGTGGAGTCATGCACATACCCGGACTGAATGGCCATCAGGTTCTCGCTGCCGCAATATTCATTTCTGCAGTATTCTTCCTCGGGGTCAAGCTCCTCAACCCGACCCCCCTGGTCATCTGGAGTACGGGCACGGATTTTGTCATCCAGACCGAGCATGTCGGTGATATCTACACCATCACTGACGTGGTGATCATCATCGTCGCCTCCCTGGTCGTCTGTGCGAGTGCCCTGATCCTCCTCTTCTATGACCAGATTCATATCCCCCCTCCGGCAATGGTGCAGAGGGTCGAGCATGAACCTGATGTCCTCCTCCCCTCCCCTCTCGAGGAGCGGAAACGCCGCTGGGAGGCGGTGCTTCCCACCCTCAAGGAGGATCAGCAGCATATCTATCAGACGATCCTCGATGCCGACGGCCTCATTCCCCAGAGTGATATCGTCGAGAAGACCGGGCTCTCCAAATCGAATGTCAGCCGTACCCTTGATATCCTGGAGAGCATGGGACTCATCGAGAAGAGACGCCGGGGGATGGGGAACATCATCCTCCTGAAATAATCATGAACATTGAATCTGAACGGGTGGCAATCCTCATTCTCCTTGCCCTCTTCGGCATCGCCATGGCCGGGGCAGGTAACTATGTTATGGATTCGTACCATCCGGTGAGGCAGGAGAGCCGGCTTTTGGAGAACTTCATGATCATGCAGTCGATGGCCGGGAAGAATACCACCCCCTCGAACCTGACCTATGTGATGGGGGCGACAGGCCTGGTGGTCAGTTTCAATGATCTCATGACCGAGAACGGTATCCGGGCACCCCGTCCGGTCCGTCCGGCGAACACCACCTGATCAGCGGGCACAGAACCGGTCCCGCAGTTCGCGTCTGAGCAGCTTCCAGCCGCCGGCCCGGGGGAGGCCCGGGACGATGATCGTCCGCCTCGGAACCTTATAGCCGGCGAGATGCTGCCGGGCAAAGGTGGCCAGCTCTTCATGGGTGAGAGCAGCCCCGTCCCTGAGCATCACCGCCGCCGCCGGTATCTCTCCTTTCTCCTCGTCAGGACACCCGAAGACGGCAACATCGGCAACCGCCGGATGCTGGATCAGGACATTCTCGACCTCGGTCGGGTACACCTTCCATCCTGACATGATGATCATGTCCTTCTTCCGGTCGGTGATGACGAGCATCCCGTTGGTATCAATATACCCGATATCACCGGTGAGGAACCATCCGTCGGTGAGGAAGACTGCGGCAGTCTCCTCGGGTTTCTGCCAGTACCCGCGGGCGACCCCGGGTCCCCTGAGGGCGATCTCCCCTGGTTCCATGACCGGGAGGGGATGCGAAGGATCCGACTCGTCGACGATCTTCACCTCTGCATACCCGACCGGAGTGCCGACGCTGTTGTACTCATCCGCTGTCGGGTAATGTTCCGGCCTGATCACCGTCCCGGCACCGAGCACGATCGTCTCTGAGAGGCCGTAGGCATTGATGACCGGGATCCCGAACCGGTGATGGAACTCGCGCCATGTTCTGGCGTGCATCGGCCCTCCCCCGCTGATGATCCGCCGTACCGTTGCGAGTTTCTCTCTGGTCTCAGGCCCGGTCTCCATGAGGGCGTGGATGACCGGAGGCATGCCGGCGAGAACGGTTGCCCGGTACTCTTCTGCCAGCCGGAGATACTCATCAAGATGGAACCGGTCCATGATCACCCAGCATCCCCCTTCCTTGAGGACCGATATCCCCCAGCTGATCCCGACATGGCCCATCGGGTATATCCCGATGTACACGTCGTCCCGGTTCAGTTCAAGAGCGTCCCGCTCTGCATCCAGGGCTGCAATCCATCCCCCGTATGTCAGCATTGCCCCCTTGGGCTGTCCGGTCGTGCCGGAGGTATACTGGATCTGGCTGATCTCCTCAGGAGAGCAGGGACAGGGGGTGAGGAGCGGGGATGCCTCCCTGAGCCGGTCCCAGGACTCCGCCCCTCCGCTCCCGCAGATGATCAGGTCCGCGATCCCGGTCTGGGCAGCGACCTTCTCTGCGACCGCTCTCCCCTCGTCATCAGTTATCACCACCTTTGCCCCGCTGTCCCTGACGACATAGGCCAGCTCCTCCTCGCGGTAGACGATGTTTGCCGGGACGACGATGGCACCGATCCGCCAGAGCGCGAAGTATGCGATCAGGTACGGGGGAGAACTGGCAAGGAAGAGAACAACCCGGTCTCCCTGGCAGACACCGTGGTTCTGCAGCCCGCCACTGATCCGGCAGACCTCATCGCAGAGTTGCTTCCACGTATACGAAACATCCCGGGACGGGTGGATGAGAGCCATCCTGTCAGGCCTCTCCCGGGCTTTAATCTCAAGAAAAGAAGTGATATTGAACATGTACCTGCACACTGTTGATCTCCGGCGCATATAGATGTCCTGCCGCCTGGGTCACGTTCATTATTACCTGTTCTTTCCATACTATTCTGAACATATTCTGAGGGAATTCATATGGACTGGCTGGGAGAGGGACTCTGGATACTTCAATGGATACTGGTGCTGCTCATCCTTCATCTCTCGCTCTGGACGGCGATCCGGAGATGGATCCCTGTGCATGCGTATCCCGTCTCGTATCCGGCATCCGTCCTCCTCTTCGGACTCCTCTCCTGGGGGCTGGCACTCGTCTCTCTTCCGGTATGGCCAGCGGTTCTGCCGTTTCTTGCCCTTCCCCTCCTCTCTCTCAGGGCGGATTCCCCCCTCCGTTCTGAATTGCGAGCCGGTCTGAAATGGGAGTGCATCTTTCTGGGATTCTTCGGTGCCATGGTCATCACGAGGATGAAAAACTCCGCGGCATTCGGAGGGGAGAGCCTTCTGGACATGGGTATCATCTCCTCGATCATGCGGGCCCCGGTTGTCCCCCCGCTGGACCCGCAGTATGCCGGGGGTCTTCTCGATATCTACTACTACTTCTCCCACTGGATCTATGCCACCCTCGGCCTGGTTGCGCACCTTCCCCCCCCGGTGGTATACAACCTGGTCCTTCCGACGACTCTGGGTCTGGCCGCTCTCTGCTGTTATGCCATGGGAGAGGTGATCATCCCCCGGCTCCCGTTCCTCCCCCTCCTCCTCCTGCTTCTTCCCCGCCCTTCCCTCATGTATGTGTACCTGACCGGGGCACCCGCTGACTTCACCACCGCCCTGGAGAAGAGTGTACTGGTCATACCCGGCGTCGGGAGCAACTACCCCTGGTATGACCTCCTCTGGGGGATCCCCCATCCTCACGTGAATGGCCTCCTGGTCCAGGTCTTCCTGCTGTACACCCTGCTTCTCCTCGTCCTTACCGGTGATGAGATCCCCCGTGCCGGGAAGAGATTTCTCCTCGCAACCGCCGGGATCGCTGCCGGGGTGATGATCCTGGTCAACAGCTGGGATACCTTCGTCTATTATCCCCTCCTCGCTGGTGTTTTTATCCTGCTTATCCGCCGGGTCAGCCTGCAGTCTCCACCCGGAGATACTGCCGGATTTCTCCGCAGTCCGGATGGCATCAGCATGCTTCTTCTCCCGGCTTCCGCCCTTCTGACCGCAGGGATGCTCTGGTCCACGATGGATCCGCGGGGGGTGAATGGCTGGGGCCTGGTCTCCACCCCCTCTGACCTGATCCCGTTCCTTGCCGTTCATGGTCTCTTCCTGGTATTGATATATGCGTTCCTGGCTGGTGATATCAGGATACGGCCGTATATCCTCCTGACCGGGCTCCCTGCAGCCCTGGCCGGGTACTGGAGTGCTGCCATCCTTCTCCCTGCCCTGGTCACCCTCCTGATACGGAAGGATCGGGTGTGGTATGACTGCCTGGCCGCCTACGCTCTCCTGGTGCTCCTGCTCACCGAACTGGTGTACCTCCGGGAACCGGCTGCTCTTGAGTCACGGTATAACACGGTCTTCAAATGCTCTCTGGCTCTTCTGCCGGTCATCTGGATCTCGGTTTCCGGGATGATCGGATCCTGGCTCTCAGCTCACCCCTCCCCTTCCCTGCCAGGCAGGGACCGGGGCTTCCTGATCAACGGGCTGGTCTGTACCCTCCTCTGTCTGGCGTTCGTCCTGGCACCGGTCGAGCCGTACTTCCCGGTGCTGAGTATCGATGCCGCGGCGTTTCTTGAGGAAGAACAACCGGGTGATGCCGCGATCATCCGCCTGCTGTCAGCCGACCGGAATGCAACGGTGCTGATCGAGGCAGCCGGTGATTTTGATTACCATGGCCGGATTGCCGCCTTCACCGGAATCCCCTCGGTCATCGGCTGGCCATCGGTTGAACAGCAGTGGGGACGGGAACCGGCTGAAGTGCAGGAGCGGGCCAGGGCTGTTGAGAAGGGATACCGCGATACTGACGGGCTGCGTCACCTCATCGCCCGGTATCATCCCACCCACCTGGTTGCCGGGCCACTGGAAGGGATCAAGTATGGGATCTTCAGGGAGGATCCGGATCTTCTCAGCCTGGTCGCAGTCAGGAACACCACCCGGCTCTATGAGGTGCTGGCATGAAACAGAGTGTTGAGCAGATCTCTTCGGCACGGAACTGGTGCAACCATTGGGAGGGTTTATGAGCATATCTGGTACGGATCAGATCATCTCCCTGGCCGCGTGGACTGGATTCCTGATGATCATCCAGATAACCACGGTTCCCCTCATGAGGAAGGTATCACGTGACTATGCCGTCCCCCTCGCGTTTCCGGTATCACTCCTCCTCATAACCCTCATCTCGTGGTACCTTGTTGCTGCAGGAGTCCCGGCAGCAGCCCTGCTCCTCTTCATCCTCATTCCTCTGGGATATGCCGTGTGGAAGGGAATGCTGACATCCGGTGATATCAGGGACGGGAAGGGTTGGTACCTGATATTCCTTGGCACGTTTTTCCTTGCCCTCCTCGCGAAGATCTTCTATGATCCCGCCATTGACATCTCATATGAGAAGTTCATGGACTCGATGATCCTCTCATCGATGATCCACACCCCGGTCATCCCTCCGGCTGATGCCTGGTATGCCGGGGGCACCCTCTCCTGGTACTATTACCTGGCCGCCTGGATCTTTGCTGTCCCGGCAGTCCTCCTCTCCATTCCTGCGCCGGTGATGTATAACCTGGCGATACCGACGGTCTTCGCCGCTGCCGCGGTCATGATCCATGCCTGCAGTACCCAGCTGCTGGACCGGTTCCGGTACCTCCCCCTCTTTCTCCTCTGCATCTCCTACCCGGGCTTCCTCACCCTGATCCCGGTCGCCCTTGAAGATGGCACCCGGTTGCGGTATATCCTGGACGGGACGGTCAGGCTGATCCTTCCCGGATCGGTGACTGAGAATCCCCTGGCAGCCCTTCTGATCGGCAGTCCCCGTCCGTATGCAGTATCTCTCTTCATCCAGTCTCTGATCCTCTTCCTGCTGGTCTACGGATATCTTCACTGGAAGGGGATGACCCCGGCCGAGCGGACCGGGACCGCTCTCCTCCTTGCCCTCGGGACCGGCACGCTGATTCCGGTTCACTCCTTCGACTTCCTCATCTATGCCCCCCTGGTTCTTCTCACCGGCTTTCTCCTCTCTGCCCGGATATCCGCGGAGAGCCGGGAGAGCGGGGATGGGGCGAGGGCATGGGATCACCTCTCCCGGTACGTCTCCGGCCTCATCAGGGGGATGCAGTCCCCTTCCGGGTTCCTGAGTGACGGGCCGGCTTCTTCCCTTCTGCTGCTGGGGGTCATGGTCCCGGTCCTCTCGCCCCTGGTGTATCTGCCATTCCTTGCAGGACTCGAGAACCAGCGGATGCAGGGGTTCATCTTCTCTCCGGCTGCATCCGATCCGGTTCCCTTCCTTCTGGTTCACGGACTCTTCCTCGGTATTCTTCTCTTCGTCCTGTGGCGTGACATCGTGAAACGTCCCTCTCTCCTGCTCCTCCCGGTCCTCGTTGCCCTGTTCGGATTTCTGGCAGCAGCCATCACCCTCATCCCTGTTCTGTACCTCATTGCCCGGAAGTTTTCACGAATAGAGGAGATATTCGCCGTTTCCGGCCTGCTCTGTATCCTCTTCTGTGAGTTCTTCGTGATGATACAGAACGGGACTCCGGATCACCCGAACACCACATATAAGTTTTATTTTGTTTCGTGGGTTCTTCTGGGAGTCTCCACGCTGGTGATGTCCGGTCGTCTTCTCGGTTCTGTTCCTGCTCTGGCAGAAGGGAGTCGTTCTTCTCTTGTCTCTCTCGTCCTCATCGCAACAGCCCTCTTCTTCCCTGCGATCCTCCTCTCATCAGGTCCGCTCTGGCCCCCGACTCTTGACGGATCGGCATATACCGGTTCGTATGTCAGCCAGGATGAGCGGGCAGCTCTTGATTATCTCAGCACCCTCCCCCCAGGCGATATGATCGTGGAAGGGATCATCACCACCGGGTATGATGAGAATGATGCCGGAAAGTACTTCTCGCGGGTCTCCTCCCTGACCGGCATCCCGGCAGTTATCGGGAGTTATTCACGGGAAGAGGTCTTCAGGGGGGGTGAGGCGGTCCGGGAAAGGGGAACGGATGTTATGCGAATCTATACCCGGCCTGAAGAATCTGCATCCATTATGAAGAAGTACGGGGCCACCCTGCTCTATCTCGGGAGCCCTGAGCTCTCTCTCTATGGGATCAGGGATCCCGGGATCTTTGGCAGATACGGGTTCACCCGGGTCTTTCATATGAATCAGACTGCTATCTGGAGAGCTCCCATCTCTCCACAGCCATGAGAGGTATGGTGCGGTATCAGGGATTCTTCGGGGATGAAGGTCCTTCGGATGAAGCGGGCGCAGGAGAAAGCGAATACTATATTCGATGCCGGCGGTAATAATCCGGTATCAGGCCTGGGTGTCCATGTATCACTGGTATGAACAGATCTCATTTCTCCTCCTCTGGATCAGTCTGATCTTCTTCCTGCATCTCACCCTCTGGCAGATCCTGAAACACCGGATACCCTGCTATGCATACCCGCTCTCCTACCCGCTCGCTCTTCTCTTTCTCGGGCTCATCTCCTGGTGGCTTGTCATGCTGCATCTCCCGGCCTGGGGTGCTGTTCTGCCCTTTCTGATGGCGGCAGGATACTCCGCCGGGAAGGGTGACCACCTCTTTCCGGAGGTGCGTGCATCACTGAAATGGGACCTCCTCTTCTTCTCCTTCTTTCTTGCCATGCTCCTTGTCAGGGTGAGAAACCCTGCCATCATCGGGAATGAGCGGTTCCTTGACATGGGGGTTATTGCATCGATCATGCGTAATCCGATCGTACCCCCCCTCGACCCCCAGTTTGCCGGAGGCTCCCTGGATATCTACTACTACTTCTCCCACTGGATCTATGCGACCCTGGGGCTCTCTCTCCAGGTGCCCCCCGCTGTCGTCTATACCCTGGTTCTTCCGACGACCGTCGGGTTGTCAGCCGTTGCCCTGTATGCCATCGGCGAACTCCTTCTCCCCCGGTTTCATGCGCTCCTGCTCCTGCTTCTGGTGATCCCCCGCCCGTCACTTCTTCTGGTCCTCGCAGCAGGGAGGTATCAGGACTTTACCAATGCCCTTGAACAGAGTGTCCAGGTCATTCCCGGGGTGGGGAGCAACTATCCATGGTATGATCTCCTCTGGGGGATACCTCATCCTCATCTCAATGCACTCGCGTTTCAGCTCCTCTTCCTCTTTCTCAGCATCCTTCTCCTGTGCAGATGGGATGCCCTGGGGATCGGAGGGAGACGGTGGGTAATGGTTCTGACCGGGATCAGTGCCGGGTCCCTCCTCTCCATCAACAGCTGGGATGCCCTCGTCTACATCCCGGTTCTCATCGCCATGGGGGCATATCTTGCCGTTACCCTCCACGCTTCGATCAGGGCAGGAGATCCCCCCCTTCACCGGCATCCGGACGGGATAAGTCTTCTTCTCCTTGCATGCTCCGCCATTCTCGTGGCCGGGCCGTTCCTTCTCCAGATGAGTACCGGCAGCCTCTCCGGCATTGCCCTCGTGAACACCCCTTCAGACCCGGTCTCCTTTCTTCTCGCACACGGGTGGTACCTTCTGGTTTTTTTTGTATATGTCATCCCTGATGCCCTGAAACGCCCGTATCTCCTCATTCCCGCGCTGATACCGGGTCTCCTGGGGTACTGGTCTGTCTCCCTGATGGCAGTACCGATCCTGCTTCTGGTCTGCAGGCAGAACCGGACTCTCATCGACTGGACCGCCATATACGGGCTCTGCATCCTCAGTATGACCGAGATCCTGTACCTGGTGGAGGAGACGAATCCCGGGTCACGGTATAATACGGTCTTCAAACTCTCTCTTGCTGCCTGGCCGGTTCTCTGGATTGCAGCCACCGGTATGCTGGTAACCCTTGCTGACCGGGCAGGGTTTCTGCAGGCACCCGTCCTCTCCCGTGAGTCGGTGGTTCTCGCTCTATGCGGGGGGATTGTCTGCCTGGCACTGATACTTGCCCCGGTCACCCCTCTTCTCCCTGGCTTCAGTCTTGATGGCCGGGAGTATCTGGAAGTGTACAACCCGGACGATGCACGGATGGTGGAACTGCTTGAAGAGGACCGGTATGCGACAGGACTCGTGGAAGCCGCCGGCAACTATGATTATTACACCCGGGTGGCAACCTTCTCCGGAGTCCCTGCGTTCATCGGGTGGCCGTCAGTGGAGATCCAGTGGGGCCGGAATCCCCGTGCCGTTGCTGAACGCGTTCAGGCCGCGGAGAGGATCTACCGTGATCCTGGGGCCACCTACCCGCTGATGGAGCAGTATCATCTCTCCCATCTGGTCATCGGAGGACAGGAGCTTCAGACATATGGTAACATTTCAGTCAATCCTGCCGGCTTTGAACCCCAGTACCTGGGTTCAGCCGGTACCCTGCTCAGGAGGGTTCAGGTTGTCGCCTGAAAGGGGATCATTCCCCTGCTGTCTGCGTGATGAATACCCAGGGCGGGGTCTGCTGCCCGTCAATGGGGGGTTCTGATCCATGCCGGTCTCTTCAGGCTCCCAGGTTTTCATGCTCGTCTCCTGGCTGACCCTGGTCCTTCTCATGCACCTCGCGGTATGGCCGTCTCTTCGCCTTTTGAGCCGGGATTATGCTCTCCCCCTCTCATTTCCGGTATCCCTCATCCTTTCCACGCTGCTCTCGTGGTATCTTGCGCTTATAGGACTCCCGGTTCATCTGGTGCTGGTCCCCCTGGTGGTGCTTCTCGGGTACCATACCGGAAGGGGGGATATCACCATCACGGATCTGAAAGAAGGCCGTTTCTGGTATATCCTCTTCCTTGGGGTCTTCATGCTGACTCTTGGCGCAAAGATCCTCTTCAATCCGGACATCGACATCTCATATGAGAAGTTCATGGATTCGATGATCCTCTCATCGATGATCGCGGATCCCCGGATTCCTCCGTCTGATGCCTGGTTCTCGGGAGGGTTCCTCTCCTGGTACTATTATCTCGGTTCCTGGATGTTTGCCATCCCTGCCCATATCCTCAATATCCCGGCCCCGGTGATGTATAACCTGGTGATCCCGACGGTCTTTGCCGCATCTGCCGTGATGATCTTTGCGGGTGCGAAGATCCTGATGAACCGGTTCCGGTACCTGCCGCTCTTCCTTCTCTGTATCTCATACCCGGCTTTTCTCCTCTATATTCCGATATACACCCAGAACCAGATTCCGCTCCGGATGATCCTTGATGCCACGGTCCGGATTCATCCTGAGGTCATCACCGAAAACCCCCTTACTGCCCTTTTTATCGGAAGCCCACGTCCGTATGCAGTGGCAATGATGATCCAGTGCCTCCTCATCTTTCTGCTGGTCTCCTGCCACCATCACTGGGGAATGATGAACCCCTCTTCACGGAAGGGTGCTGGTCTGCTCCTCGGCATCGGTCTTGGCACACTCCTGCCGCTGCACAGCTGGGATCTTCTCATCTATCTGCCCCTCATCTTCTTCACCGGTATTCTCATCTCCTGCAACCTGACGACGGAGAAGGTTCCTGGGACCGGTCTGCGTGATCAGGTCGGATCATGGACCCGGAACCTGGCTTTGGCACTCAGGTCCCCTTCCCGGATGGAGGATCCGTCATCCTCTGCCCTGGTGCTGGTCAGCATCCTTCCCCCGGTACTGGCCCTCGGGCTCTATCTGCCGTTTCTCCTTGACCTGGAGAACCAGCGGTTTCAGGGGGTCACCCTGAATCCGGTTCCGTCAGATCCGTTCTCGTTCATCCTGACCCACGGGTTCTTCCTCCTCATCCTGCTCACCGCGATCAGGAAGGATATTATCCGGAGCCCTCTCCTTCTCGTAATTCCCGTCGTTGTTGCAGCATCCGGGTTCTTCTCTGCTGCCCTGGTTCTCCTTCCGATGGTGTATCTGGCTGCCCGACGGTTCTCTCATATCGAAGAGATACTAGCGTTTGGCGGACTTTCCTGCATCATCTTCTGTGAATTCTTCTCCATGGTCCAGAATGGATCGGCTGACCGGGCGAACACCACTTATAAATTTTATTTTGCGTCCTGGATACTGCTCGGATTCTCCACGCTCACCCTCCTGGGGAGGGCACTGGACCGGCTCTCCCTGTTCCGGTCACCGGTCCGGTATCGCGTGGTATCAGTCATCCTCACCGGTTCTGCCCTTCTCTTCCCCCTTATCCTCTTATCTGGTGGTCTTCTTACCCCTCCCACCCTTGACGGATCTGCGTATGCCGGTCTGGTGATTGGAGATGAAGAGCTCCATGCACTTGAGTATCTCCGCTCTCTCCCCCCCGGGGAGATCCTGGTTGAAGGGGTAGTTCCCTGGAGCCTTGACCAGGACACACCGGCAAAATACTTCTCCCGGGTCTCTGCACTGACCGGTGTTCCGGCAGTGATGGGGAGTTTTTTCAGGGAAGAGGTCTACCGGGGCAATGCCGTCACCGCCCCGCGGGGAGAGGATTCAGTCAGTGTGTACCTGCATCCCGAACAGGCGGCAGAGATTATGAACCGGTATAACGCCACCCTGTTATACGTGGGAATCCCGGAGATATCGGTATATAATGTTGCGGATCCGGGTATCTATGCCAAATATGGCTTCATCCCGGTCTTTCACGAGAACTCAACGGTCATATGGAGAGTTCCCTGGTATCCAGGGTGATGATCACTGGTACTCAGGGGGCTGGACCTCTTTTGGCAGTCCACCCTTGAAATGGCTCTGGATCTTCCGGTATGCACCCCGGAGATTGTCATTCATCGTCGGATGGACCTTTGCAAGGGCCTGTTCAAAGTGATCCCGGGAGACCACAGGCGCTTTCTCCCGCATCGCGAATATTCCTGCCTCACGACAGAGTCCCTCCAGATCTGCCCCCACGTATCCCTCAGTCCGGGAGGCGATATCGGTGAAGAGAACCTCTGCTGTCTCATCGGTGATTGAGACCTGTGCCTTCTCCCAGATCTCCCTGAGCATCCTCCGCCTGGTCATACGGTTCAGAGTGCCGGTTCCGGATCCATGTTCCCTGATGAGTGCAGCCATCTCGTCTGCAGGGTAGGTCCTCTCCCGTTCCAGGAGGAGGGCAAGCTGCTCGAGATCATCCTCGGTATACTCTTCTGTCAGGCTCACGAGTTCCTCGGTCCGGGATCCTTCAATGGGCATCATCCGGGTATGGATCCGCAGGACTTCCACCCGGTCCTGCAGACCGGGTTCCCCGATGAAGATGAGCCGGTCAAACCTGCCGGTCCTGAGAAGCGCAGGGTCGATGATATCGGGCCGGTTGGTCGCTCCCATCACAACAACATCACGGAGATCCTGCAGGCCGTCCATCTCGGTGAGGAACTGGTTGAGGACACTCTCCATGGTATGGCTGTCCCCCGCGGTTCCCCGTGCCGGGGCAAGGGCATCCAGCTCGTCAAAGAAGATGATGGAAGGGGATACCTGCCGTGCCTTCTTGAAGATCTCCCTGACCGCCCGTTCAGACTCCCCCACCCATTTCGAGAGGAGCTGGGGGCCGCGGACCGCGATAAAATTGGCTCCTGACTCATTGGCGACCGCTTTTGCGATCAGGGTCTTTCCGGTTCCGGGTGGCCCGTACAGGAGGACCCCGCGGGGAGAATGGATCCCGAGATCATCGAAGATCTCACGACGGGTGAGCGGGTACTCCACAGCTTCACGGATCTCCTCGATGGCACCGGCAAGACCTCCGACATCCCTCCACCGCAGGTGGGAGACCTCGAGCATCACCTCCCGCATCCCTGAAGGGGTGATCTCCCTGAGCGCCTGGGTGAAGTCTTTCCCGGTCACGACCATCTTCTCCAGAACCTCCTCAGGGATCTCATCTTCATCGAGATCAATATGGGGGAGGTACCGCCGGAGGGCACGGATCGCTGCTTCCCGTGCCAGTGCAGCGAGGTCTGCACCGGTATACCCGTGGGTCCGTGCCGAGAGTTCACCCAGGTTCACATCACCGGCGAGCGGCATACCCCGGGTATGGATCATGAGAATATCGTTCCGGTCCAGCTCAGCCGGGACCCCGATCTCGATCTCCCGGTCAAACCGTCCCGGTCTGCGGAGTGCCGGATCGATCGCGTCAAGCCGGTTCGTCGCTCCGATCACCACCACCTGGCCCCGTTCCTCCAGTCCGTCCATCATCGTGAGGAGCTGGGCAACCACCCTCCGCTCGACCTCGCCGGTCACCTCTTCCCGCTTCGGGGTGATCGAGTCGAGTTCATCGATGAAGATGATCGCAGGTGCGTTCTCTTCAGCCTCGTCGAAGACCTCGCGGAGCCGCTGTTCACTCTCCCCGTAGTACTTGGATATCACTTCAGGACCTGCTATCGGGATGAAGTGAGCTCCTGATTCATTCGCAACCGCCTTCGCGATCAGGGTCTTCCCGGTACCGGGCGGTCCGTACAGGAGCACTCCTTTCGGTGGCTCGATTCCGAGCCGGCGGAAGAGTTCCGGGTGCCGCATTGGCAGTTCTATCGTCTCACGGAGCCGCTGCAGTTCCTCCCTGAGCCCGCCGATATCCTCGTAGGTGATCTGGCTGATCCCTTCAAACCCGCTGACCGGTTTATCAGAGAGGATGATCTCTGTCTTCTGGGAGATGATCACCGCTTCCCGTGGCTCGATCTCGATCACCTTGTAGGAGACCACCTGAGGCTGGATGAAGGGCAGCCCGATCGGAACCGGTACCGAGTCCCCCAGGGTGATTGGGAAGTCAATCAGGGTGTGATGAATGGTCCCCGGATCTGCCGGAGGGATATTCTTGGGGAGATCCTCAGGCGGAGCAAGGACCACGAGGAGGGCCGGAACGACCTCATCGATCCGTTCAACCCGGACGGTGTCACCGATCGAGACACTCGCATTGATCCGGGTGAAGTTGTCGATCCGGATCTTATTCTGGTTCCAGTCGGTCAGCTGGGCCCGCCAGACCTTCGCGACCGTGGGAGACTTCCCGAATATATGGATAATATCTCCCGGGGAGAGTCTGAGCTGGTGCATCGTCTCGGGATCCAGCCGGGCTTTTCCCCCTCCCTGATCACCGGGATATGCACTATCGACCTTGAGGAATGTCTCAACCATTACCTAACAATCATATATCCGGGAATTTATAAGTATAGCAAATCATGAGGATTCTCGCGATCGACCCGTTCCACGGGGCTGCAGGCGATATGTTCCTGGGGGCCCTCCTGGACCTGGGTGCTGACCGTGATGCCGTGACCCGGGTCATGGCATCGGTGGTGGCTCTCCCGTCGGTCACGACGGTGACCCGGGCCAAAGTCCGTGCGGTCAGTATCAGGACCCATGCCGGTCCTGCCTGCCGGTCCCTGGACGAGGTCCTGGAACGGGTCAGATCGACAGATGCCCCGCCCCCGGTCATTGCCCGTGCTGAGGAGGTCTTCCAAAGAATCGCCCGTGCTGAGGAGACGGTCCATGGCAGGATGGATCACTTTCACGAAGTCGGGGCTGACGATGCCATTGCGGATGTTCTTGGTTCCTGTATGGCGATGGCCAGCCTCTCTCCTGACCGGGTAGAGATTCTCCCGGTGGCAACCGGATCAGGGACGGTCAGGATGGCCCACGGCACCTATCCTGTGCCCGCCCCTGCGACTGCGGCCATCCTCGCAGGATCTGGCCTGGACGTGATCATCGGGGGAGGGGAGGGGGAACTCCTTACTCCCACCGGGGCGGCCCTCCTGGCAGAGTTCTGCACCCGGCCGGTCAGGCAGATCTCAGCCGGAACCATTGAGGCGATCGGGTACGGGGCCGGGGATCGTGATGACCCGCAGACCCCCAATGTCCTCAGGATGATGCTCATCAGGGCTGAAGAGGATGACGCCGGGGATATTGTGGATATCCTCGAGACCAATGTGGATGATGTTCCGGGAGAGGTCATCGGGTATCTCCTCGGCAGGATGATGGAGAAAGGGGCCCGGGATGCGTCTGCAATTCCCCTTCTCATGAAGAAGGGGCGGCCCGGGTCCCTGGTCAGGGTCATCTGTCTGCCTGCTGACAGCGGTGTGTTGTCAGCTCTGATGGCAACGGAGCTGGGGACCCTGGGGGTCAGGTGTATCCCGTCGGTTCACCGCTTCATCGCCGCCCGCCGGATTGATGAGATCACGGTCAGTGTACTGGGGATTCCCGGGACGTTCCCGGTGAAGGAAGGATTGATGGATGGATCGTGTTACACCCTGAAGGCTGAGTATGATGCTGTCTGCCGGTTTGCCGCAGAGCACCAGCTCCCGGTCAGACGGGTCATGGAGGAGTTGGAGAGGCAGGCATGGGAGAGAGTACACCGCCGGCAGGACTTCCGGCAGTAAACCGGTACAATGAACCGAGCGGGTATGCACCCCTCGATGAGCTGATCGGGGGAGGATATCCCCGCAAGATGATCTCGCAGATCTAC
>CAZSVH010000017.1:0-17001 GCA_964610235.1 uncultured Methanospirillum sp.
TTTCTTTCATAAGTTTTTTGGAAAAAAATGTTACCCGACTGTTTTTTTTGTTTGAATTCATTACATTTTGCTGTATTCCCTCTCCCTCCCATGTATTGAATCGTTCCTGGATCCATCTTTTGATTCTGGTCACATTCACCGATCTGATGATCATTCACCGACGATTTTATGATCTCAAAAATTCTAAAAATTATCGGTTTTTTTGGATAATTAACCTCAAAGGACAAGCTTTAACCACCTGTCAGCTGACCATAGAGTCAGAGGTACATGCCCCCGGATCTCAAGGAGCGTTGCCTCGAAGGCCTGTGGCCGGGAATATCCGCAAAAGCTTCCATCTCCTGAGTGGTATGTGTGGCGCCGGTTTCCGGGTATGCGATCCGACCGGTGAAAGCCGGTCTCCATTACAACTGTTGCATCGGGTGGTCCGACCCACGTGCCACCCGGTCTGCATTCATGGATCACCTACCAGACACATCAACCCCACCAGACAGCACGTGTCAGATCCGGATGACCCCCCGGCGTCTATCAGACCCGTGGATTTGGGAGTCTTTCATCATTCCCATCCCCCTGATTGCATCCCATCAGGGATTTCCCGGCCATGGGACCTTTTTATGTTCTGATATGTCCTGTTTCCCGCCCGGATACAGTCAGGCGAAAGTGTAGCAGCCCGTCCGGTCTGGTGCCGGTTCCTGACTCAATCGCCGGGATTTATCGACTCTTCTGCCCGTGCTGAGAATCAGATGGCTGATCATGAAGCGTTTCTGGTGGCTGAAACCTGAATCGATGACCATGGTCTGATGCCTGATGATCATCAGGCACCTCCTGGTGAGAAACCCGCTTCTGCCTGTCATCCGGGTTATTTTTAGAAAGAAGGAAAGGTATCGGGATTCTCTTTTTGGAAGCGTGGTACGATCAGCCTGAAATATCTGAGTGATCTGCGTGAAAGACCGCATTCTCTTATTCCTGACATGATCACCTCCCGGGAGCCCTGGGGTGGAATGCCTCACTCAGGGTATCTGTCTTCCGGGTATGATGAGACGATCCTGAAGCTGGCAGGGATAACCGTCTTCTTATCCCGGAAACCCCGGTTTTCCCTCCGGGCGTACTCGTTCTGACCATCCCGGATGATCGCTCCTTACTGGTTCTCTCTCTGAGAGGGCGAGGAAGTTCTGGATGATCCATTCGTTCCGCACCTCGGGGTGAAACAGTACCCCATACCGGGGGTGGTCAGCAGATCGGACTGCCCTGGTGCCGGATCCGCTTCGTGCAATCTCACGAAACGACGGGGGGATTGTCACACCCTCCTGGTGCAGTTCCCAGGCAGTGAACCGCTCCCACCCGGCAAATACCGGGTCACCCCGGGTCACAGAGATCTCGGCCATTCCTATCTTCTCTGAGGGGATGAGGCTCCCTCCTGCTGATGTTATGAGGAGAAGCATTCCTGCCCCGATTGCGAAAACCGGGCCAACCCATACGGCAAGCCAGTCCGGGATCCCGGTTGTGAGATACTCCCG
Source organism: uncultured Methanospirillum sp. (assembly GCA_964610235.1). Classification (GTDB taxonomy): domain Archaea; phylum Halobacteriota; class Methanomicrobia; order Methanomicrobiales; family Methanospirillaceae; genus Methanospirillum. The sequence continues at coordinate 1,515 of CAZSVH010000017.1, forward strand.
GTCCTGCAGGGCAGTCCCGGTCAGGATCACCCCCTCCCTCCCCTCCACCGGAGGTGCATCCCTGAGGGGCTGAGTAAGCGCCTGGTACCCGGCCTTCTGCACGATATTCCTGATCGGCGTCACGAACTCATCCCTGAGCAGTGGCAGATCCTGGCGTGTACAGTCGATGATCAGGATCATTTCTCCTCCAGATGAGCTGATGTGACCAGAAACCTGCCATTGTGGTTTTTGTAGAAGGTCTCATGCCCCTCTATCCGGATCCGGCGGGAGAAGAAGGGTGCATCACAGACCAGACTCTCATACTCTCCACCTTCACCGGTCAGGGATATCCCAAACCGTTCCCTGACCGCGATGAGCCGCTCGAGAAGATCGCTTTCAATCCTCTCTCCCAGCCATCTCTCGTCAAACGGTGCCGAGAAGACGCCCGCTATGATGACGTCAAACCCTGCCTGGATCAGGTCTTCCATGTATGCTTTCTGGTCACAGAGCCAGAGGGGGTTACATGACCAGAGTCCGAGTCGTGCGCAGATCCGCTGGATACGGGAAGCCTGGTACACGGACTGGATCGCACCGGTGACCAGTCCCTCGATCCTGTACCGGGTGACTGCCTGACGAATGGCTGATTCAAGATCAGCGAGTTCCACCTCCTCCTGCCCCTGGGTCTCCCATTCGAGGAGGGGAATACCGGCCGCCTCTGCCTGCAGACGGGTGAGGTCGATGTTGGGGGTATGGAACATGTAACTCTCGGTGTTCACCGAGCGGATGGTGACAAAACAGACGACTTCCTCTGTCTGCATCGCTCTCCAGCATGAATATACCGAATCCTTCCCCCCTGAGAGGAGAACGGCGAGCCTCACCCGCTCATCACTTCCTGGTTCATCATACGTATCTTCATATCGCTCCTGGTATCATCCGGTCCTCTGAAACCGTTCCCATCCTGGAGATGCGGGATCAGACGGATCTCCGCCCTATGACTCCCTGCCAGGGAGGAGAGGAACCGGTTACCGGGCCGGTCGCTGCATCACATAGAAGACATACCCGTATGCATCCGGGTACCGGTTCTGGATCCGGATCTCCTCCTCTTTTCTGGTCAGCGGTCCCTCCCGGAGTCTTCGTATCAGTTCGACCTGGGGTGCATAAAATTCATCCCATGCCGAACGGGGAAGGGTGATGGTCTTCAGGCAGAAATACCCGGTATCAGCGATGATCCCGCAGTTCTCATCAACCGAAGAGATACGAGGGTACTCAGTCTGCCAGAATGCCGCTGCCTCTGCCGGGGGATCTGCGGTAAGCAGTGATGCTTCAGAGACGACCACGTATCCTCCGGGTTTCACCAGGTTCCACCATTGTGAGAGGCTGTTTTCAAATCCGATGATATATACCGCCCCTTCACTCCAGATCAGGTCTGCCGTCCGGTGTCGGGCGGGAGGGCGTCCATGGAACCGGCAAGGGGTCTGATCCGCTCCTCCAGACCCCTGCTCTTTGCCCTGTCCATCAGGAGAGTGAGAAACGGCGGGTGAAGATCCACAGCGGTGACCGTTCCCCGTTCAGCAAGGATCAGAGTCTGTGACCCGGTTCCGCATCCCATGTCAATGATATCCGGATTATCAGGCAGATCAGGGAGGTCATCCAGGATCGCGCGGGAAATCGATTCATCGCCCGGACCCTGACGGGGGAGGGACTCATAAAATGAGAAGAAGAAAGGGGGAATCTGATTATCAGTCATCAGGACTGGGGTACAGGGTATTACTGAAAAAGGCTTGTGATACCCTGCCACATATTCTCAAACCCGGTCGAGAGAAGAACACCGGGATCCACCCCGAGGATGGGGAAGATGAAGAGAATATAGGCGAATGTCCCGATACTGCTTCCCACATTGGCAAGGGCTGCCACGAGCACCACTTTAAAGAGCGGGATATTCCGCATCTCCCCAAATGATTCTGCTGAGAAGATCTTTTTCAGGTCAGAGGGTCGTGGCTTGCGGATCTTTGCCTCAACTATCGCGGAAAACCACCCGGCTGCGATGAGGGGATGAAGGGCTGATATTGGTGAGATGAGAAACCCGGTGATCGCTGAGAGAGGATGGCCGCCGGCAAGGAAGGTGCAGGCCATGGTCGGGATTCCGTGGATGATCACCCACCAGAAGAGGGCAAGAAGCAGGAGGTCTGTTCCGACACCTGAGAAGATGATCGCGATGATGATCACCGCGAAGAAGGCCAGCATGACTCCTGCGATGATCTTCCCCCAGGGATATGACTTAATATCAGCGAGCAGGTCAGCCATCGGGGGAAGGCGGTCAGGATGGGAGAGAAACTCCTGCATCCCGCTCCGGTGCCCGGCCCCGACCACAGCCAGTACCCGTTCATGATTCTGGGCAAGCCGGATGAGATGATACGTCATATACGCATCACGCTCAGTGATCAGGGCGTATGCTCCCCGGGGTGAGTATTTATGGAACTCATTCATGGCCATGGTGACAAACTCCTCCTTCTTGAGGTCCTCGATGTTGATCATTTCGCTGGCCTCATCGGCGACGACGAGAGAACCGGCCAGGGCGTAAAACATCTTCAGTTTTTCAAGGATCGACATCGATCCCCAGAACCGGTGAAGGGTGATCCTGATATCCCGGTCGATGAGCGCAAGCTCGGTTCCCCGCTCCTCAGCAATGGCGATGGCTGCCTTCATCTCAGCACCCGGTTCGACCCCGACATCCATCCCGATCTTTCTCTGGATATAGGCAAGCACCCACTGGATGAGCAGCTGGTTAAAATTCCTGGCATGAAGGAGCTCCTCGATGTCAGGGTTCTGCTGCTGTTGTTTCAGCCCCAGGTATCGTCCCTGATCCAGTTCAATCGCCACAACATCAGGATTCCACTCCCCGATTGCTTCACTCACTTCTTCGACGCTCTTTTGCGAGACGTGTGCAGTCCCGATGATTCGTATCTCACCCATTGATAACCTTCATGCCCTCCCCGTCAATGACAACCATCCGTCCGGGCGGGATGGTCACCTGAGACAGGACAGTGGCGACTCTTTCTTCTTCTTCTTCTTCGGATCTCTGCCTGGTGAAGAGATCTTCAGCGATCTTTCCGGCATGATCCAGGGATATCTCCCGATCGGTGGTCCCGGTCCCGGAGCAGGGAAATATCCGGAGGACTCCGTTCTCCAGCATGAATGGATACGTTCTGCAGATCCACGGTCTGACCTCGTACACTGAACAGCCCTGGTCCTGGAGGAAGATACAACGCCCGTGTTCCCGCCTGACAGCCCAGCCGAAGGTGTACTCCCGCTCCCCTTCCCTGATGGTATCCGGATAGGGTTCTGCCACCTCCTCAAATGCCTGGCCGGTCCGGGCCATGATAGCCCTGACCTCTCCCGGGCTGACGAGGACGAGGTTGGATCCCGGTTCGATCTCGGTACAGCAGGCTCCGCATCGCCGGCAGGTGAAGGCGGCTTCCCTGATCCCGGTGGAAATGGCCTGGATATCCTGACTCACGTCTCTTCCTGGCAGATCCGGTGAAAATTCTCAAAGACACGGAACCCTTCGAAGGTATGGCTCACTTCCGGGTGCCACTGCAGGCCGAATATCGGCAGATCACGGTGCCTGATCGCCTCGTTTCCACAGATATCCGAGGTTGCAAGCCTGATAAAACCCGGAGGAGCCAAAACAACCTCGTCTGCATGAGAGGCCCAGACCTGCATCTCTGCAGGATACCCGTGCAGGATCGCATCCTGATCCACAACCGTCACCCCGACGGCCCCGTATCCCCCCATCCGGCCTGGTCTGACCTCCCCTCCGAATGATTTGGCGATGATATGGAGCCCGAGACAGATCCCCAGGACCGGGATGCCAAGGTTGAGGTACTCAGTGCACCGCCCCGCCCGGCTGATCTCCGGCCCGCCTCCGAGAATGATCCCGCGGCAATGCTCCTGCACCTCATCCGGGGGGGTGGTATTGGGGATGAGTACTGACTCAATATCATTGTCCCTGAGTGCCCGGGATATCAGGTGATTAAACTGGCCATGATTATTGACCACAACGATGGGGAGCATCTCCCCATATGTTTGTGCCGATGCTACAAAGGTTTTGAGGGGCAGTAGGTGGTGACGAACCTGAGTATTGTCCGGGTGATGGCAGGGAGATCGTGACCCATAAGATGGGCAAGGAACATGGCTCCCCCTGCACCCATTCCTTCCTTGACCTCCCCGATACAGTATCTCACCAGGCCTGAATGGGCAATGGATCCGAAATCAGGGTCAACTGCGGTGAGTGGGACCCCGATCTGCCCGGCGAGTTCCACGGCGTTCGCTGCCGGGTCGTCACTCACATAGACCGTGGTGATCACCTCCGGGACCACAAGCCCCATCCGGGCGATGACTGCTGCAACTGCAAGCATCTGGGTTCCCCCTGCAAGGTATACCTTCCCGGTATAGGAAGAGATAATACCCGCCGCCACAGCCATCATCGGGTCCCCGGTCTCCCTGATGACAGATATGGGATCCAGGTCCTGGATATCTTCAAGCCGCCTGAGCACGTCGGCGGCGATCTCCTCCTTCAGCCACGAGGGGTTCTTCACCGCTGCACTGCTCACCCGGGCATCATATCCGAGGGCACGGAGGACGCAGAGCGCGGTGGTGGTCCCTCCGGGGACACACTCCCCGATCACGAGGGTATCATAGGTCTTTGAGAAGAACTCCCCGGCCCATCGTCCCTGGCTGAAGAGTTCCCCGGCCTCCGGAACCGCCTGCCCGTACCGGGGATCCCGCCCCGGGCTGCCTCCCATATCAAGGCACGGGACGACCGGCCGGTGTGTGAGGCCGGCGTTGAGGAAGAGAACCGGAAATCCGGCAAGTTCTGCCATTGACCGCGTGATGGATGCCGGGGTGGGACAGCCGGTACCGGTATTGGGGGTTGCATCGCAGCTGGTGATCCTCCCCTGTATGATCAGTTCGGCATCGAGGTTCGGTACCATCAGTGAGCCCTGGGGTCCGGGTCCTGCTCCCGAGAGGCCGGGTACCGTGGAAAGGAGGGTATTGGCAAGGATGCCGCAGAAGAGCGGGTGTTCCGGCGTGTGTGTATGTGGGTGGGAGAGAAAAGCCATAAAGCGGGTTGGAACCGGATTCAGATGAACCTGACTGTCACCCCGGAGTGAATCCCCCTAAACCCCCGCCGGTTATGTATGCTTGCCGGAAGATACTACTGGGATGTATGGGACTCGTTGAACCGGTTATCGCACTCTTGCAGTTTACCACCATCCTTCCGCTCGGAAAAACCGCCCCTTTTGATGCTTTTGCCCGTAGAACCTGGCTCTATCCGCTCTCCGGGTATGTGACGGGAGGGATTGCCGGGCTCGTTCTCCTCTTCATGCCCCTCCCCCCGCTTCCTGCTGCGGCCCTGGGGATCTCCGTTGTCTTCCTCCTGACCGGGTGTAATCACCTGGACGGACTGCTTGACCTGGGAGACGGACTGATGGCCCATGGGAGCAGGGAGATAAGAATCCGGGCCCTGACTGACCGGACGATCGGCACCGGGGGGGTGGCAGCCGGGATGATGGTGACTCTCATCGCGGTCTGCTCGCTTGCAGCTGTTCCGGTGGCTGCCGGTGCCATCCTGGTTGCGGAAGTCGCCGGGAAGTTTGCGATGGGGCTGATGACCATATTCGGCCGTCCGTTTCATGAGGGGCTGCATGCGTCACTGCATGCCCGGGCACGACCCTGGTTTCTGGTACCGGCTGCCATCCTGCTCATCCCGCTCTGCCTTATCCCTCTTCCCCCCCTCTCCCTGGTCCTCTCAGCTCTGGTGATGGTCGGTGTCCCGGTCTGTCTGATCCTTCTCGCCGGCCGGCTCTTTGGCGGGGTGAACGGGGATGTCACCGGTGCATCTGGTGAGATCGTCCGGGCCGGCGTCCTCCTCGTCATCGCCGGAACTATTGATGGTGCCGGTGTATCCGGATTTCTGCCGGTCTGGTAGAAGCATTACCGGGACTTGAACCTGAGGGTGTAGCCGGCTCCTGCATCGTCGTTGCAGGCAAGGTCGGTTCCGTCCCTTACCAGGGTATTGAACTGCATCGCAGCCTCCATGAGGGCTTCGGGAGGCATCACCCCGGTCCGGATCTGACTGGAAATGGTCTCGTACGGAGACGGCATAATCCGCGCTCCAACCTTAACTCCTTTACAATGGGTGCAAAAGGCACATCTGGTGTGAACTGCGAGTTTTCCGGAAGCGCATTCAACCTCGACCTTATCGGTGGCTGAATCTCGGAGGAATGGGAGAGATTTCATGTGAAATGTATTTTTTCTCCGGGCACTATATATCAGTTCGTGTTCCGGGCGTAAAATCGGAAATAAAAAACAATGAACGGCAGGGACGGATTATGAAAACCATTAAAAGGAACTTCTATCAAATATGTAATACTCGCATAAATGGACTGTTAAGGCAGATCTGATAATTGCGGAGGTATTGGAGGATTTTATACTATGGCAGCTGAGAAGCCCCACATTAACCTCGCGGTCATTGGACACATTGACCATGGAAAGTCTACGACTGTCGGCCGTCTGATGTACGAAGCCGGCGCTGTCCCGGCACATATCATTGAGCAGTACAAGAAGGAAGCAGAGTCAAAGGGGAAAGGCTCCTTTGCATTTGCATGGGTCATGGACAACCTCAAGGAGGAGCGTGAACGTGGTATTACTATTGATATCGCTCACAAGAGGTTCGACACCCCCAGGTACTACTTCACTGTCGTTGACTGTCCCGGACACCGTGACTTTGTCAAGAACATGATCACCGGTGCATCACAGGCAGATGCAGCAATCATTATTGTTGCCGCACCTGATGGTGTGATGGAACAGACCAAGGAGCACGTCTTCCTCTCCAAGACCCTTGGTATCAAGCAGCTCATCATCGGCATCAACAAGATGGATGCATCCAACTATGACGAGGCACGGTTCAACCAGGTCAAGGCCGATGTGAGCAACCTCCTCAAGATGGTCGGAACCAATCCTGACTCAGTCAAGTTCATTCCGATCAGTGCATTTGAGGGTGACAACATCACCAAGATCAGTGACAAGACGCCGTGGTACAAGGGTAAACCGCTCTTTGGCCTCCTCGACGAGCTTGAAGTCCCGGAGAAACCAACCGACAAGCCGCTCCGTATTCCGATCCAGGATGCATACTCCATCTCCGGTATCGGAACCGTCCCGGTCGGCCGGGTTGAGACCGGTATCCTCAAGAAGGGAATGAATGTTGTCTTCATGCCCGCGAACAAGGGTGGAGAATGCAAGTCCATTGAGATGCACCATGAAGAACAGCCCCAGGCAGTTCCCGGAGACAACATCGGGTTCAACGTCCGTGGTATCGGAAAGGATGATGTCCGCCGTGGTGATGTCTGTGGAGGGGCCGATGTTCCACCAGCAGTTGCAGACGAGTTCTCTGCACAGATCGTTGTTCTTCAGCACCCCAGTGCGATCACCGCAGGGTACACCCCGGTCTTCCACTGCCACACCGCCCAGGTTGCCTGCACCTTCATCGAGCTCGTCAAGAAGCTTGACCCCAAGACCGGTCAGACCTCTGAGGAGAACCCGACCTTCCTGAAGGCCGGAGATGCAGCCATTATCAAGTGTAAGCCGACCAAGCCGTTCTGCGTTGAGAATGCAAAAGAATTCCCGCAGCTCGGCAGGTTCGCTATCCGTGATATGGGTCAGACCATCGCAGCCGTAGTCAAGAAACAGTTCCGGTAACCCTCATTTTTGGGTGTAATATTATGCAGAAGGCACGTATCCGGCTCACCGGTACCGATTACCAGAAAGTTGAAGAGGTCTGTAACAAGATCCGAGAGATTGCTGAACGTACAGGCGTCAACCTCGCCGGTCCCATCCCGCTCCCCACCCGCAAGCTTGTTGTTCCCATCCGGAAAAGTCCGGACGGGGAAGGCACGGCGACCTGGGATCGCTGGCAGATGCGTGTGCACAAACGTCTCATCGATATTGATGCTGATGAACGTGCACTGCGCCAGCTGATGCGTACCCAGGTTCCGAAAGACATCGGTATCGAGATAGTGCTCGAGAGCTGAAAGCCGGAAGCGGTGCTCACGTGCTTGCTGCACGTAGAAAATATCCAAACCCTCACCTCCGCAGGGCGGATACTTTTTCGCTTTTTAACCGGCCGGATATAAACCGGTCGTGATACTTCGTCTTCCGGATCCTGCGCTTCTCCGTGTAACCGGATGATCCTGATTCGCCAGCTTTTTCTCTTCTGCACTCAGACTATTCGGAAAGAGATGAGCAATTTCAGGCTATTTGGATGGTTCTCAACCCCGTATTCCCGGTTGTTCCTTCTGATATTTCTCCTCGGCCTTCTTCTCAGGGTTCTGCTCCCTGATCTGAAGCTCTTTCACCATGATGAGGCGATCCATGCATGGTACTCGTACAATCTCATAACTCTGGGAGAGTACCAGTATGATCCAGCGTATCACGGCCCCCTTCTGTATTATCTGACCGGAATTGTCTTTCTTCTGTTTCAGGATTCTGACCTGACTGCACGGCTTCTCCCGGCAGTCTTCGGTACTGCGGTCATTCCCCTCTTCTGGTTTCTCTTCAGGGAGGGCTGGCTCTCACTCACCCATGCCCTCTTTGCCGGGCTCTTCTATGCTGTCTCGCCTTCAATGGTCTATTTCTCCCGCTTTCTCAGGCATGATATCTTTCAACTCTTCTTCACCGCTCTCCTCCTGGTCTCCCTGCTGGTCTATCTTGACAGGAGTGACCGGAGGTTTGCGCTCCTGGCCGCGATCTCGGCTGCCTGCGGTCTCTGTTTAAAAGAGGATATGCCGTTTACCCTGCTGATAATCTTTTCATTTTTCCTTTTCACCATTGCATGCGGGTATTTCCCGGTCCCGGGATCATGGAGACGTGATCTGACGCTTGGTCTGCTGGTGATGGCAGGTATCGGAGGTGCCTGTTACACAACCTTCCTCCTCCACCCCGAAATGGTTTTGAAGGCTCCGGTTCTGGCAATTGAGCACTGGATGGGGGTGCAGGGTGCATGCCGGATCTGCGGAGAGTCCTGGTATTACCTGATGCTTCTGGTCGTATACGAACTCCCCCTGCTCATTCTTGGAGGGGTGGGGGTGTTTTGGTGGGGTGTCCGGAATGGTACCTGTGGTGTTCTGATTTCGCGGATGAAGCGGGGAAAAGAGGGGGATCTCAGAGGGATGGGCAGGATGACTGGCCCTGTGCGGGAACTGGATCGGTCTATCGGGAAAGAAGATCTTCTCATCCTTTTCTGTCTGTACTGGGCCCTATCCAGCCTTATCCTGTATGCAGTTATCGGTGAGAAGGTTCCCTGGCTCCTCATCCATCAGCTCTTCCCGATCATCATCCTGGCGGCAGCCGGGCTCACCGGAAAAAAGGCCGGCGTCGGTATTCTCTGCAGTATCCTCCTGCTGGCTATGACCCTTCATCTCTGCTATACCCCCGGAGATCTCAATGAACCGATAGTCCAGGCCCAGAACAGTGAGGATATGCGTGAAGTGATGAGCATGATGGGATCATCAAATCTGACGGTGGTGTTGACTGACGCATACTGGCCTCTTCCCTGGTATTTCAGGGGTGATGCGTGGCAGAAGATTGCCCTCCTTGCAGGAAAACCAGATCCGTCACTGATTCTCGAGAACCATCCCGATCTCGTAGTATTGCCCTCAGGTAACTCGTATGCCCCTGAAATGCTCCCCGGATACCGGAAGCAGGAGTATGTGTACAACTATTCGTTCTCTCTGCCGCTGGTTTCCGATCACCTGCCCGGATGGTACCTTATGCGCGACGGGGAGCGGTTGACGACGGTTATTGATGTATTCTCCCGGGATACCCCATCTCCGCCGTCAATTCTCTCCTGATGCCTAAACCGGGGTGAATGGCGTTTTATCAGGGGCTGAATAATACCATATACATGTTCGGCTCACTCATCAAAGACCGGATCAATTCATCGCCATACACCCTTTTCATCCTGGTTTTTTTGATCGGCCTCCTGGTGCGTATCATCTTCCCTGAACTGAAACTCCTCCATCACGATGAAGCCATTCATGCCTGGTTCACGTATGACCTGATCACCAAAGGGACCTACCTGTATGATCCCATGTACCACGGCCCCCTCCTCTATTACCTCACAGGTGCTGCCTTTTTCCTCTTCCATGATTCAGATATCATCGCCCGCTTTCTCCCGGCCCTTTTCGGTACAGGCATCATCCCGCTCATCTTTCTCCTGTACCGGGGGGGATGGCTGACCCGGAACCATGCCCTCTGGGCTGCTCTCTTCTTCTCCCTCTCCCCGTCAATGGTCTACTTCTCCCGATTTCTGCGACATGATATCTTTCAGCTCTTCTTTACCGTTCTCCTCCTCTTCTCCCTTCTGATGTACCTGGACCGGGGAAAGTGGCAGTATGCCATCACTGCTGCCGTATCTGCCGCATGCGGACTCTGTCTGAAAGAGGATATGCCATTTACGCTGCTGATATTCGGCTCGTTCTTTGGTTTCATGCTCATGAGGGGTAGGATCTCACTCCCTGAACGATGGATACGGGATCTGACCGCAGGTCTGCTGGTCATGGCAGGGATCGGACTGGTCTGTTATACCACCTTCTTTATGCATCCTGAGATGTTCATCCAGGCGCCATTCAAGGCGATTGAACACTGGATGGGGGTGCATGGGAACTGCCGTCTCTGCGGGGGTCCGTACTGGTACCTGCTCATCCTAGGATTGTATGAGCTACCACTTGCAGCCCTTGCGGTCATCGGTATCTGGCAATACGGATTCCGGGAAGGGGGTTTCTCCGGGATCGTCTCTGCAGTACGCGAATATCTTCCTGCGGGATCCGGGAGGGACGGGCTTTTTCAGCCATACACCGGCATCCCTGATAAAAGCAGATTTCTGATGCTCTTTGCGCTCTACTGGATGATCCTCTCGATGATCTTTTATGCGTACGTCGGGGAGAAGGTCCCCTGGCTGGTAATTCATCAGCTCTTTCCGCTCATTCTGCTGGCATCGTACCGGATAGAGGTGAAAAAAATCTGGCTTGCATCCATTACGGTGGTCTATCTGCTACTGATGACGGCCCATGTCTGCTACACCCCGGCAGATATCAATGAACCCATCGTTCAGGTTCAGAACAGTGAAGAGATGCGGGATGTCATGGAACTGATCGACCAGTCAGACTCGGTGATGGTGACATCAGAATCATACTGGCCGCTTCCCTGGTATTATCGCGGTTCGCGATGGAATAAGATCTCTTTTTATGGCCATACCGTGGAGCCCTCCGTAGTCAGTGAACAGGATCCTGACATGGTGATCGCTCACGACACCGATAGTTATGAGAGTCTGCCCGGGTATGAAAAACGGAGATACCGGCTGAGCTACTGGTTCTCCTGGTATGATAACCAGGACCGGCTTGCCGCATACTATCTCTTCAGGGATGGGAAGAGCGGGAGTATTAACCTGGATGTCTTTGTGCGGTCACGGATCGGGGGACGGGTTCCCTACGCTCCTGCCGGGTAATCACCTTCTCTCTCGTTCTCTTTCCCTCATTCTTCTTCACCGGATCTGCCACCGAGACGGAGAGGATGCCTGGCTGATGGCGATCGGCGGACCGGTCCGGGGCTCAGGTCTTATCCTTCTGAGACTGATGGCGCAACCGGTTGACGATGGCCGGTAAAAAAAGAAGACGGATGATCTGGTTATTCAGAACAGTTCGTCGTACTGGTGAGTCTTTTTTGACTTGGGTGCTGACCGTTTCTGCCAGCCGAAGGATCCGCCTCCTCCGCCTCCCTTGCCTCCTCCGTTTCCACCGCGTTTCTTCAGGAAGAGGAATGCTCCGACTGCTGCGGCGATGAGAAGGATGGCGATGATCACGTAGGTGAGGATACCGGTGATGGCTCCCAGATCAGGGCCGGTGGCCGATGATCCGCTGGTAATCTCCTCGTTCAGTTTCTGTGTATCATTGAAGACTTCAGTCGCCTTTTCATTGGCGTCCTCAGCCTTTTCCCGGGCATCTGAGTACTTCCCGTCATCATAGAGATCCTGAGCGCTTGAGGCATATTCGGCTGCAAATTCTCGCTTTGTGATGATCGGTGCCAGGCGGGGATCCGTGCTCATCTCCTTCTCGGTCCTGAAGTAGGTGATCCATTCATCGGTCCGGTCTATCGCTTCCTTTGCGTCTGCGATCTGCTTCTGGGCCAGACCCATATCCATGAAGGAGAGGGCATCCTTCATGTAGGTTTCAGCATTCTGGATGTACACCTTGGCATTTGCATAACTCTCCTTTCCTGCCCGTTCCAGTGAATCTGATGCCTCCTTGATCTTCTGATCCGCTTTTGATGTATCTATTCCCTCGGCCTTCAGGGCAGCAAGTTCACCCTGGATCTCTTTCACCTTTGTTCTGACGGATCCGATGTCACCGCTCAGTTCACCCGGGTTCGTCAGGAACCGGGTAATATTTGCGACCTGCTCCTTGACCCTGCCGTTTGGTGATGTGACACTGACGCCGACGACCTCGATCTGTTTTGACTTGTCGGTCTTTGGAGCGGATCCCTTCAGGCTGACCTTGAGATGCTCTTCAACGTCCTTATATGAAAGTTCCCACCCGGTTATCTGCAACTGGCTCTTGCTTGATGCCGGACGGGGGTTTTCCACCCCGTCAAGGACGATGGCATAATTCCAGATCGGGTTCTCGAGCTGGGTGGAGAGCATAATATCCTCGTCACTCTGAAAGGTCTCGCCTCCAATGGATACGAAGTCTATCTGAAAGTCGGCGGTGACATTCGTCTTTCCTGCCTCAAGATCCCCGCCTGGCTTTACATTGACAATTCCGACTTCAATTCCTGCCAGAACCGGGCTGACGGCAAGGCCGGCCAGGAGGAGCAGGGCAATGATGATAGTTCCGGTCTTCATTCTCATCTCATTCAAACAAAGGCTCGATGCTCTCATCGAGTTTGAGTACATTCTCTTCATCAATGCGCTCAGATGTGGCTTTCGTCTCTTTCGCAATCTCAAGAAGATTGGTGACCCGGGGGGCATCGGCGATGGATGCCAGGAGCACAACCGCAGCAACAAACCTGCTCTGGGCAGGGAAATCACCACCTCTAACCTCAACGCCGGCGATATTCTCCTCCACCCAGCTTTTTGCCTTCTCTATCCCCTTCCGGTCCAGTTCATCGGGAGGACCGGCGACCAGGACCAGAGCCCGGCTTGATGTTGAATAATCACACGGGAGTGTCAGGCGGCCGAGCATGGCCCGCCGAACCAGGGAGAGGATCCGGGACGTCCGGTCTTCTCCCATCAGCTTGTCTTCGGGACGTCGCTCCTCAACCGGTGCTCCCCTGCGCAGGACCCTGCCGAGGAGTCCGACCTCAGGTTCAGGTTCAGAGCCTCCGACCTCACTGATCGCATATCCGACCGAACTGATCCCGCCTCCCCGGAGGGTGTTGATGATCTCACTTGAGTCAACGACCATCTCTCCGACATGACCCAGGGCCCCGACCTCACCAGACCTGAAGAGAAGGCCGAATCTCCTGACGATCTCATCATTCAGCCGGTCAAAGGCGCCTTTAATACTCTCCCCTTCGTTCTTCCAGGCGCTGTTGTCAAAGAGGATGACGTTATCTGCTTCTTTTACGAGAGTCGCCAGGCTTCGTGCCGCATTGTATGAATAGAGCCTGCCTTCCTCAGGGGCGGGGAGAATTGCCAGGACGTACACCGGTTCAGTATAGATCTTCTTCAGGTGCCGGGCGAGGACCGGTGCTCCTCCCGACCCGGTGCCTCCGCCCAGGCCGGCAACAATGATGAACGCTTCCGTCTCCCCGATCCCCTTCCGATCGACCGCATTCATGATGATGTCGATCTCATCGAAGGTGATCTGGGCACCCGTATCATTGTCAGTTCCCACTCCGTGCCCTTTCACCATGGTCTGACCAATCAGCACCCGGTCTTCAAAATCCAGGTTCTGAAGGCCCATCAGGTCAGTCCGGGCGGTATTGACTGCTATCGCCTTGAAACTGCCTCCTGAACTCCTTTGGTCATATTCCATGAATCTGTCAACGATCTTGCCTCCGGCCTGACCGAATCCGATAAAAAATACTTTCATTCTTATTACACCAGTTGCCCTGAAATGATGCGGTACTTTGATATTGCGTACAATTTACGTTTGTGTACTCAAAAAGCTTCTTCAATGAGCGCGATGGGAATAACTAAGGAAGTATGATTGGAGATTTCAGATGCGGGTCGGAATAATCGGTGCCGGACTTGCCGGCCTCACCACCGCATATCACCTGTCAGAAAAGCATGAAGTGGTCGTTTTTGAGCGGGAATCTGAACCCGGAGGCCTCCTCTCCTCCTACCGGACAGAGCGGTACCCGATTGAACGGTTTTATCACCACTTCTTTTCAGGTGATTCTGCCACCCTGAATCTCATCAGGGAGCTGGGACTGCAACAACAGGTCGTCTGGCTCTCGGGGTCGACCGGCTCGTATCTGCATGGAAGGATGTACCCGATGACCACCCCGCTGGAGATACTCCGGTATCCTCACCTCAGTCTGACTGAAAAGGTGCGTCTGGCGCTCTTTACCCGGCAGGCATCACGGATGGACTCTGCTCTTCTTGATGATATCACGGCCCGTGATTTTATCCTCCATGAACTCGGGGAAGGTATCTATCAGTCCTTCTTCGCCCCCCTCCTCAGATCCAAATTCGGGGCGAATGCCGATCGTGTCTCGGCAGCCTGGCTAATCAGCCGTGTTGCCATCCGTTCTGACCGGGGCATATCCGGAGAACGGCTCGGGTACCTGAGAGGAGGATTCTCGGTTCTGATCGAGGCCCTTGTCCGGGAAGCAGCCGGTCGAGGGTGCACGATTCATACGGGCACCCCGGTAACGGCGGTTCAGCAGATCGATCAGAAGAGCGGGGGTGGATGGGAGGTGAATGGTGAACAGTTTGACCAGGTGATCGGAACTGTCGCTCCACAGGTGCTCACCCAGATCGGGATCAGCGGGGTTCCCTCGATCCCGTACCAGGGTGCCGCCTGTTTGACACTCGCTCTCCCCCGGGATGTGACCGACGGGATATACTGGGTCAATATCTCTGATCCTGCTCCCTATGGAGCGGTCGTCTCACACACGAATTTTGCTCCGCTTGACTGGTATGGTGAGCATATCGTGTACCTGGCATCGTACTTCTCTGGCGAACCCGATCCTGATATCGGGGAAAAAATGTTATCTGACTTCTGTACAAAGTTTTCAGTTCAACCTGATGAAGTGCTCTGGACCCGCCTCGCGATAGACCGGCAGGCCGGGCCGCTATACCTGACCGGATATAAAAAACTCCTGAGTGACCCGTCTGCAGACGGACTCTCTCTGGCCGGAATGTTCTCGCCCGAGAATTATCCTGAGAGGAGTATTGAAGGGTCTGTACGGGCAGCACTCCGGGTCGTGGAGGGTATCCGCAACC
>CAZSVH010000018.1:0-16802 GCA_964610235.1 uncultured Methanospirillum sp.
GAATGACGACCAGGGTCAGGACCATGAAGGTTGCTGCCGGGTGTCCGGGGAGCCCGATCACCAGAACGTCTCCGATCCTCCCGATCGTCGTCCGCTTCTCAGGGGCAAAGGTGATCCCCTCGGTGAAGACCTCGCCGAGCGAGTGAATGACAGCTGCCGTGATATCATGCTCATCCCGGGCACTTCCTCCGCTGACGATGATCGCATCGCATTCACGGGAGGCCTCGTGTATCAGGTGCGATAACCCGGCTGGATCGTCCCTGATGATCCCGTATCGCACCGGTATCGCCCCCTGCCGCCTGCAGAACGCACTGATGAGGTATGAGTTCACCTCCCGCACCTCCCCTGAGAGCGGAATGGACTCTGAAGGGACGAGTTCACGTCCCGTGGAGATGATCCCGATGACCGGCTGTTTCCTGACCCTGACCCGGATCTTCCCGAGTGAGGCGAGGACTCCGATGTCCTGCGGCCTGAGAATCCAGCCGTCCGGGTAGACCGGCTCACCGGTGTGGAAATCCTCATCCCTCCTGATGACATGCTCAAACGGAAGATACGGCCGGGTGATCCGGATCCCGCTTTCGCACCGGGTGCATTCCTCGCCGCAGATCACGGCATCCGCACCCTCCGGCAGTTTACCTCCGGTCTGGATAGGCGTTGCAGCCCCGTGCCTGGCATTTCCCGTGCTCTGCAGGCCCTTCCCCGCGTACCCTTCAGGTTCGAGGATCACCGGCCGGTCCGGGTTGGCATCCCGGGTATCAGCCGATATTATCGCATATCCATCCATCGTCGCCCGATCAAACCCGGGGAGATCCCAGGGTGCATAGATCGTTCCACTCAGGGTTCTGCCGTCCGCATCATCGACCGGGATCGTCTCGGTCCCGGTGATGCGGGTCTTCGTCCTGACGATCCGTACCGCTTCCCCGATCGGGACGTATCCCTCCGGTTCCGGGGCATCGTGTCTTCTTCCCGGTCCGCCGGTAATCAATCCCTCTGTCTCTTCTTCCTGATGCATGCTCGTCATGGTTACGGTTCATACCGGTTGATTCAGGATGGACCGCAATCCTGTTGAGAGTACTTGCATCCGATGACAGATATAGCCGGGTGCAGGGGAGTCCGGATCCGAAACATGATAATATCTATTGGGATATTATCGGGTAAAATAAATTATTTTTGATAATCTCTGATTCCTGAGCCCACTCCCAAACCGGATGGGGGAATCAGGGCCGTTCAACCTTTACAAAGGCCGACTTGGGTTCCTTACAGGGGGGACACCGCCAGGTCGGGGGGAGTTTGCTGAACGGGGTTCCGGGAGGAATACCCTGGGAGGGATCCCCCTTCTCCGGGTAATAGTAATACCGGCAGGGATTGCACCGGTAGACGTCCATGTCCGGATTGGTGGATGAGACGACTTTCTTCATGGTACCTACTCGTCTGTGAAGTACATAAAACCGGCAGGTGACTCTCCCTGCCACATGTCCAAAAAAGGAGGGTGATTTATCTTTTGATCGCATCAATCAGGCGGGAGACCTGCATCGGTTTGAGATCAAACCCGAAGGTGTCGAAGATATAGGTTCTGACCTCCTGGACCGTCGGTTCTGCTCCCCTGAATGCTTCTGCCAGCTGGGCGATCTGCTTCTCATTCAGTTTTACCCGGCGTTCAGACTTCGCAGCACCCGCCTCCTGTCCGTCCGGTTTCCCGGCAGCAGCGACGAAGATCTTCCCATAGATGATCTCTCCTTTCCGTTTCCCGTGGCGTTCTCCAAGATCACCGTAGAAGACCTGGAAGGTCATCTTCTTCCCGTCGATCTCGGCCTCCTCCTCATGGTCACACCTGAAGGAGGGCATCATCCGCTCCACACCGCCGAGGACATAGATGTCGCCCTTGACCATCTGTCCTCCGACCCGGCCTTTTGCGACACCGCGAACGATGATCTTCCCGCCATCTGCATGGGTTGCGAGGTGGACGTCGGCGTCTCCGCCGATATCGATCAGGCCACCGTTCATGTTGGACCCGACATCGGATCCGACATTCCCTCTGATGACGATCGTTCCACCCTGCATTCCCCGCCAGTCACCCCGGTATGCAGCACCGATATAGTTCCTGGCATTCCCCTCGATCCGCAGTTCTCCGCCGGTCATCGCGATTCCGGCAAACGAGTCGCTATTTCCCCTGACCGTGATCTTTCCGCCTGCCATCCAGGCACCGGTATACATGTCCGTGTTCCCGAGGACCTCGATCTCCCCGCCGGTCATCTTCATCCCGATGTACTTCACCCGTCCGGCATCACCGGTGATGACAATCTTCGTATCGGCAGCAGTCGCTCCTCCCTTTCCTTCAATGGTGAAGAAATCAGAGAGTTTGTAGGTCTGGTTTCCCATGTGGACATGAAGATCCCCGATCTCCTGGGAACTCTTCCCGGCAAAGACGTCAGGACTGATATGTTCGGACTCCAGGTACAGTTCAGGAACCTTGCTGGGGGTAAGTTTTACAACATCCATCTCTTCTCCTCCCTCAGTTTGTGTCGACCTCGATCACATACGGGTTGGGGACGTAATGGTCTGAAACCTCGTAGTTGTTCAGGTTCACACTGTAGTACTTGAGGAATTTCATCTGCACATCGCGCTCGACCTGTGAATTGACAGGCACTTTTGCATCGACCCAGAGAGTCCTCTTGTTGCCGTTGCTGACGATCTCCCCGTGGTCAACGACCAGGGTTCCGGACTTGATGACATACTCGGCAGATGAGAATGCCTTCTCGATATCCTCCGGGCTGGCAACTTTCCCTTCGTCAAAGTCGTATACGGCAACATCAGCCTCCATGCCCGGGGCAAGTCCGCCGTACATGCTCTCCAGGCCGAGTGACTTTGCCGGTCCGGCACGGGTCATCTGGGCGAGTTCGTACAGGGTGATCTCGCGGTCAAGCGAGGCGAGGTCGGTTGCGGCGATAACCTTATCAGAGTTCTTAAAGCCCTTCAGCATCTCCTGCCGGGATGCATTTGACATGAGCCACTTGAATATCCGCGGATACCGGGTGAACGGTCCGGCATTGGGGTGGTCGGTCGTGACGAAGACCCGCATCGGATCCTTGGCATAGAGGGCAAGTTCAAGACCGATCGCCCACTGGATGGCACAGACCTTGATGTTCGGATCGTATACGTAGGGCACGATCCCTGAACTGGTCTCCAGTTCCACATCCACGTTCGCCCATTTCAGGTGGTTCAGGGTGGTGAGGTGGTGCTCGAAGGGACCGTCTGCGGTCATCGTGGTCGTCTCGTCCAGCGTGACACACCCAAGGTCCATGGTCATGTTCTTGTTTGCATTCACATAGTCCATGACATCCTTTGCCTTTGACTCGAACGTTGCCCAGGAGTCCCCGCCATAGGAGTGGAACTGGACATGGGTGTGGTGCAGTACCTGCTCACGGCCGAATTTGTTCGTTGCCTTAATTCCCTGGGAAAGTTTGAAGGTGTCCAGGGTCGTCTCGTAATTCCCCGGGTTTCCGAGGTTGTTCGTGTGTACGTGGATCGAGTGAGGCAGCCCCATCTTCTCGTTCGCGGTCAGGAGGCCCTTCATGATCTCTGCCGGGGTGATGTCGAAGTAGGGAACCGGGTCGTGAATGGTGTTGCAGTTCTCTCCCCATCCCCAGGCCTCTGAACCGCCGGGATTGACGATCTTGATGGCATATCCCCTGGTGGTCTTCAGCAGCCATGAGATGTATGCCATGACATTGTCCATCTCATTGTTCTTGAGGTACTCAAAGACGAACCAGTTGTTCCCGAAGACCGGGAATGCTCCCTCGTCGATGATGGGGGTGTCCTTGATCTCCTCATGGACGTGACGGGCATAGAGCGGGGGCATGGCCGCCTCCATAACGGTGGTGTATCCCATCCTGGCATACTCGTACCCGGTCTTAAAGGTGGTTGGAATCGAAAACCCGCCTGACATCCGGGTATTTTTCCCTCCCGGCTTGTATGAGAAGAGTTTGTCTTCAGGCCGGTAGTTTCGCCCCTCGTTCACCTTCGGACCGGCGACATGGGCATGAACCTCGACGGCTCCGGCCATGACCGACTTTCCTTTGGCATCAAGGGACTTCGCCTTGGAGGAGACCTTCTCAACGATCTTCCCGTCCTTGACGCAGATATCCTTGACCTCGCCCTTTACCCCGGTTTTCGGGTCGTAGACGGTTCCGTTTTTGATGATATATTCACTCATGGTATTCCCCTCAGTTGGACTTCAGCTCCTGTACCCGTTTGAGGACCGCACTCAGGAACTCCTGGTCGGTCATCATCCCCTCCGGTGGATCGACGACCTTGCGTGCTTCGATCGGAACATTGTCCATCCGGTAACAGTTTCCTCCGACCTCGACGCCGACGAAGGCGACCGGGACATGGACATCACAGATCTCTGTTGTCGGGGTGATATGGGGATCAATCGCCACGGACGGAAGCCGGGATATCTCCTTTACGCACTGCATCGGGAAGTGTGCTCCCGGGTCGCTCCCGAGGACGAAGATCGCATCTGCTTCCTGCCGCTTGAGAATCTCGACGGAACCGGTCTCTCCCGGGTTGTACCGGGCGAATCCGCGTGAGAGATCCACGGAGTAGGGGAACCCGAACTGCCAGCCGAGGACCTGGCCTGAACCGGTCACGTTATAGTGTCCCCGCATGGCGACGATCGAGAACTTGGTGTAGTCGTTGAGATCCTTGGTCAGGCAGATGGCAGCATCGATGTTATGGTCTTTTCCGAGCGACTGGGTAACGCCCATGCCGAAGAAGATGACTCCAAAACGACCTGATTTGAGCAGATCTGCCGCCTCGTAGACCTTCTCCTTCGGAACACCGGCAATCACATCACCGGCGAGCGGCTGTCCCCGGACTGCAGCCCGGAGTGCCTGGAGGAGTTCATAATCGTACCCCTGCTCGACCTGAAGGTGGATATCGGCAAGGCTGGAGGTATCGGTGCACCGGGGATCAACAACGATGATCTTCCGCTGCTTGTGACCCTTCCCGGTGAAGTATCCCCGGGGAAAGATAGAGTACCGGGACATGTGACGGGGGTGGGCGTGTGCCGGGTTGCAGCCCCAGAAGATGATCCGATCGGCACGGTTCTTCACCTCACCCAGGGTACAGCTCGGGATCCCCACGTTCTGAACCGCAATGAGGGTAGTACCGTGACAGACTGCTGCGGTATTGTCAACAACCGCACCACAGAGTTCGGCTATCTCATGCCCGACGCTCTGTGCCTCGCAGGAGGTCGAGGACCACCCGTACATCAGGGGTTTCTTCGCCTTTGCCAGGATCTGGGCGGTATGTTCGATCGCTTCGTTGTACGAGATCTCTTTATAGGTCCCGTCATCCTGCATCTTCCGGGGCCGGGTGACCCGGTGGGCATGGTCGGATGAGTGGATAAACTTCTCTGCCCCGATTGCACAGGCATTGTCCACAGCTACGACCTTCTTCCCCTCATCGTCGGTGGTGACGATCAGGTCATCACAGAGGGTCCCGCAGAACGGGCATATGACATCAGTTATCGTCTTTGTCATCAGGCATCACCAAAACAGTAGGCACGGACCAGTTCAACAGAGTTCATGATCTTCTCATCCGGTGCAGGCTCAACCGTAACCGGAACACCCTTGAATGTCGGCATTCCGGTTGAGTAGGTCTCGGTGCTCGTTACCTTGTTTGCCCACGGTCCCATCGGGATGAAAGCAACACCCGGGTGGGGTCCCTGGGTGGCAGAGACGGCTTTCACAACGACATCTCCGAATTCGCTGGTCACCTTCACGTTGGTGTTCTTCATGATGCCGAGTCGTTTAAAATCCGACTCGTCAATCTCGATGATTCCACAGGCAAGACGATATTTGTCTTTTTCCTTGCCACCCTCCATGGAGACTCCCTGCTGGATGGTGCGGCCTGATATCAGGTTGATCGATATCGCGCTCATTCTCTTCCTCGGTTGATATGAAAGCCTGCAAGTGGTCAGGTGTACCCTGACGGGATGGGGGCCGGACACCGGCAGACCGGTGGGACGGATCGCCCGCACACTCGGCAGTACATGAACATCTCGCATTTTAGTATTTAATGAAATCGGTTTTCATATTCAATTGTGGTGAAAATCGGTGAATGAGATCAGATAAGTATGAAGAAAAGAGTTTACTTTTTCGAAGATCAAAAAAATATTAAATTTCCACGATCAAATCCGTGAAGATCTCTTCCACTAATTATTCGTTAAAGTTAACCTCATTCATCGTATGGATCTCTCTCATCCTGCCGTATCCCGGGTGGTGCCGCACTTGTGATGATTTTCAGTGGACTACCCCTGTCAGAAGCTGACGGGCATATTCTGAGCCCGGAGGGGCCGGCATCTGGTTGATATAGATCAACCGCGAATAATAGTAATGCAGGTAATCCCTGCATTTTCCTCGGTAGGCAGAATCATCCATGAAGCATGAACTCGGGAATTACCTCATGGATTCGGGTTGATTCTGCCGTCACTTGGTTAATAAGGTACTCGGCTGCATATGCATTCGAGCACTACATCATAGAAGTTCAGATCTTATAATCTTAATGGTTTTTCGTGCTTATTTTGTTGAAAAAAAGTGATTCCCTGCCCTCTGCTGAAACTTTTTAGATTTAACAATTCTAAAAATACATTACAATTCACTAACTCTTGGACGCCCGTGGATGTTGATGAAGAATCCTTTTCAGCAATGCTATATCAACTGGTTTTTCTTACTCTCTCCGCTCACGGACCGGGAATCCTGCCGGGGTGCCGCATACCCCCTCCCTGTTCCCTGGAGGAGACCTCTCAATTCCGGGCCGTTTCTGCATAAAAGACGGGGGAATGGGTTCAGCCATTGACCAGAGGAGATAAGTACGGGGAGCGCCCACATCTCCCCATGGCAGAATGGATCTGTATCAAGTGCGGGTATGTGTATAACGAGATGATCGGGGATGAAGCCCATGGGGTGAAGCAGAACACCCCGTTTGAGCAGGTTGATCCGGCATGGGTCTGCCCCCGGTGCGGAGCGGGAAAACAGTTCTTCAAGAAGAAGGAATAATCTCTCTTCCCCATTCCTGGCCCGGTGGTATAATCTGCCGGCCCGTCTGGTGGTAACAAATCCTCTTTTCAAAACCCTTTAATTCATCAGGTTCCTTTTACTACCATGGATAATCAGCAAGAGTATACGCTGGAAAGCCTCCTGCCACGACTTACCGAACTCGGGTATGATCCTGCGTTTCAGGATTACTACTCAGGGTGTGTGCCCTTTCACACGTACCCGGCTCCGGGTCTATTGATCGGGATCGGGATGGTTGACTATGGCCTCGAGCTGCTCGGGGCCCGTCCGGGTGAGAAGGTATATGCCGTCTGTGAAACGCAGAAATGCCTCCCTGACCCCCTGCAGGTCATCGCCTATTGCACGGTCGGAAATCACCGGCTCCGGGTCCTTCCGATCGGCAGGTTTGCCATTACCATGAATCGCCCGAGCTTTGGGGATTCTGTTGAAGGGTATCGTATCTTCGTGGATACAAAGAAACTCGCGGCATACCCGGTCCTGGAGAAATGGTTTGCGAACAGCGAGGAGTTTGTGAAACGGACAATGGTCAGGACCCTGGTGGATGAGATCCTGGCGGCAAAGCGATCCATCCTCTCGGTGCAGAAGGTCAGGCTCCCGGTGACCCAGAAACAGCGGTGGAAGACGGCGGTCTGCCCGTCCTGTAGTGAGCCGGTCCCTGAAGGCCTCATGGACAGCGACCGGTGTGCCGGATGCGGCAGCCTCCGGTACTATGATCTCATCTGACCTTTTTTCCGGACTCTTAAAACAGACTTCTGTTCTGCGAAATTCATCCGGCCTGGCAGGGATTACCGGACAGGTATAAAAAAACCGGGGAGGATACTCCTTCCATATTCTGTGACGGGTGGTGTGACCGGTCCTGTACAAAGAGAGGGGAATAACTGGGTTATTCCTCGGTGAAGATATTCTCGTAGATTGAGTCGGTTCCGGTTGCGTCAAGACGTGCACGCTCTGCCTTCTCCTCTACCAGGGAATGGATCGGCGGGGTCATATCCTGACCAGGAACATGGCCGAACATCTTCTCAATCTCGGTCTGCTGTGAATGCATGAAGAGTGCGTTTGGAATCTCCATCGGGCAGAGTTCCTCGCACTGCCCGCAGTTGACACAGGAGTCTGAGACGTGAGCGAACCTGATCAGGTGGAACATGAAGCTGGTCGGGAGCACACCGGGTGCCACATACCAGGGCTTCTTGGTCGAACACTCGATACAGTAACAGATCGGGCAGGCTTCAACACAGGCATAGCACTTGACACACTTGGCAGACTCTGTCATGATCAGTTTCAGCCGGTCCTTTCCGGTGCCAAGGGCAGTGAAGTCGCGGTGTCTCCATTCGTCGCCGAGCTTGAGCATCGCCCGTTCAACCTTGCCCCTGATCTCGATCCCCTTCGGGTCGGCTCCGCTGGTCTCCAGGACTCCCTTGGACTGGGCACTCTCGATAAGCTTTGCACCCTTCTCAGAGCAGACTTCCAGGAAGGTTGCCTTTCCTGCCTTCTCCCCGATGACTCCCCAGTTTCCTGCGGCGATATCAGCCTGGCGGGGGACCTTCATCTTGCAGCGACGGCAGTTGGACCGGCGTCCGTATCCTTCTTCTTCGAGTTCATCAATCTTGATGCCCTTATGTCCGCCTTCATACTCGATGATGAACTGACCCTTGTCGATCTCTTCCTTGTGAACGGTGTCAGGGTCGACTCCGAACTTGTCTGCGATCATTCTCCGGGCTGCAACCGGGCTGACTGAACCTCCACAGTTGACCCCGATCATGACGATGTTATCAAGGTTGATCTGGTTCCGCTTGGCAAGCTCGTAGAAGGCCATCGCATCACATCCCTTGCAGGTGACGGCGATCTTCATCTCTTTTGCACCGTTCAGGTACTTCTTGATGAGCTTGGGGATGAGCAGCGTTCCGCAGTGAAGGGACCCGGCAGTCTGGGCGATCTCATCAGGATTGGTGATGACCGTCGGGACTGCATCGTACAGGTCCTTGCCCTTCTTGATGGCAACCACTGCATCGACCATCTTACTCTCGAGTGCATGCTTCAGCAGGGCAGTGACCGCTCCTCCGCATTCACCCTTCTTCTGGATCTCTGCATCCTTTGCCCATGCATAGAGCATATCTCCTTTTGCTACCATCTTCAGGCCTCCTGGATCTTCTCAATGGATATGGCACAGTGCTTGAGCTCCGGCATCTTGGACATGGGGTCAAGGGCAGTGTTGGTCAGGTTGTTCACACCCTCTGCGAAGTGCATCGTCATGTAGACGACACCCGGTCCGACATCATCGGTAACCCGGGCGATGGTGTCGGTCTCGCCCCGGCGGCTCTTCAGCCTGACGAGTTCACCATTCTTGATCCCGAGCCGGCGTGCGTCTTCCACGTTGATCTGTGCATAGGAACGGGGCACTTCCCGGTGGAGGTCCTCGCAGCGTCCGGTCTGGCTCCGGGAGTGGTAGTGGAAGATGAGCCGTCCGGTCATGAGCGTGAACGGATACTCGGCATCAGCGACCTCTGCCGGTGGCCGGTAGTCGATCCCGAAGAGGTTCCCCTTCCCGTCAGCGGTGGCGAACTTCTCCCGATGCAGGATCGGGGTCCCCGGGTGTTCCTCGGTTGGACAGGGCCAGCAGATGGACTCAGGCCGCTCAAGTTTCTCATAGGTGGCACCGAGCATGGAGGGAGTGACGGAACGCATATCGTCCCAGACATCCTTGGCCGTCGGAAGGTCGAATCCTTTCAGTCCCATCCTCTTTGCCAGTTCAGAGAAGATCCAGATATCCTCCTTTGCTTCTCCCGGCGGATTGACTGCCTTGCGGACCCGGTTGATCCGGCGTTCACCGCTGGTGAACGTCCCGTCCTTCTCTGCAAAACAGGCACCCGGCAGGATCACGTCTGCATACTGGCAGGACTCGGTGAAGAAGATCTCCTGGATGACCAGGAAGTCAAGTTTCTCCAGCTGGGCCTTGACATGGTTTGAATCAGGGTAGGTGACCACAGGGTTGAGGCCGAGCATGTACATGCCTTTTATCTCGTCACCGCACTGGTTGATCTGCTCGGTAAGGGTAACACCGTACCAGTCAGGAAGATCGGTGACCCCCCAGGCCTTCTCCATCTTCGCCCGGTTCTCTGCAACCTCGCACTTCTGGTACCCTGAGTAGACATTCGGGTATGCACCCATATCACAGGCACCCTGCACATTGTTCTGTCCACGCAGCGGGTTTACACCGACCCCTTCACGGCCGACATTGCCGGTGAGGAGAGCGAGGTTGCCCATGGACCTGACATTGTCGGTTCCGGTGGTGAGTTCGGTGATGCCCAGGCAGTAGATGATGACTGCGTTCTTCGCATCTGCGTACCTGAATGCGATCTCCTTGACCTTCTCCAGCGGCACCCCGTGGATAGCTTCTGCATCTGCGTAGTTCTCAACGGTCTTCTTCAGGTCTTCAAGCCCGTTGACCCGCTTCTCAACGAACTCCTTGTCATACTTCCCTTCCTTGATGATCCAGTACATCATCGAGTTGGCAAGGGCGATGTGGGTCGAGGGATTGAACCTGACATAGGTGTCTGCAAGGCGGGCGGTCATGGTGTACCGCGGGTCGATCGCGATGATCGGGATTCCCCGCTTCTTTGCCTGGGCGATTCTCCGCCCGGCAAGCGGGTGTGCCTCAACCGCATTGGAACCCCATATCAGGATCATGTCAGAGTTGAGTGCATCCTCAAACCCGTTGGTGGCTGCACCGGATCCAAAGGAGAGTGAGAGACCGGCAACGGATGGTCCGTGGCAGATACGGGCACAGTTATCCACGTTATTCGTCTTGAATCCGACACGGGCAAACTTCTGCATGATGTAACAGTCTTCATTGACTGTCCTGCAGGAGACCTGGAATCCGAGACCCTTCGGCCCGTGCTTCTCGTAGATCGTCTTGAGGTTCTTTGCCACGAGGTCAAGTGCCTCGTCCCAGGATGCCTCGACGAACTTCCCGTCCTTCTTGATCAGCGGGGTGGTCAGCCGGTCCGGACTGTGGACCGACTCCCAGCAGGTGACCCCTTTCGGACAGAGCTTCCCCTCATTAATCGGGGACCGCTGGTTCGGCTCAGCACCGACGACCTTTCCGTTGGAGACGACAAGGTTCACTGTACAACCGACACCGCAGTACGGGCAGGTGGTTGCCACATATTTCATTAATTCCGTATTTTCACTCATATTTCACCCGAGTTCAGCTGGTGAATGAAACCGTTAGAATACCGCCAGAGCTACCGCTCAACGGATTGCACATGCAGAGTTGTAACCAGGCACACAGGAGTGGACTACCCGAATGAGTCCACGGATGTCATGCACATCCCCCTGATTACAATGCAGATCTGAATTGAGTGGAAATCAATATAAACATGGCGAATTAATCCTCAAAAGCGGTGAATAATGGTGGGTTGCAGGGGGGTCACTCCACCCGGATGGGCCGGGGGTTGATGACCTGGCTTCTGCTGACCTGGTAGTTCTCCAGGTTGATGGTATAATCGGATGCAAACCGGTCCGTGATATCATGCATGACCTGGGGGTTCTCGGGGGTCCTCACCGACGTGAATACCGTGTGTTTTCCGGGTTCGCCGATGATCTTCCCGTCTCTGACAACGATCTCCCCCTCCTTTACCGTATATGCCGCCCGGGAGAAGGCCTGCTCGATGAGGCGGTAATCATCAGGGAGCGCTTCGGGATCCAGGTTATAGACGGCAACGTTCCCGTATGCTCCTTCTCTGAGGGTGCCATACCACCGGGAGAGCCCGAGAGCCTCTGCCGGCCCGGCCCGGGTCATCATCGCGATCTCATACAGGTCCAGCTCCCGGTCCAGGGTTGACAGATGGCTGGATGCAATCACGGATCCTTCTGTCTTCATGGACCTGAGGGTATCCTCCCGTGCCTTCGCAGACATCAGCCAGGAGATGATCCGGGGGTACCGGGTGAACGGTCCGGCATTGGGATTGTCGGTCGAGAGGAAGACCCGCATCAGGTCCCGGGCAAAGAGGGCGATCTCCAGTCCGACAGCCCACTGGACTCCGTTAACATGAACGTTGCGGGAGTAGGTATAGGGAACGACCCCGGACCCGGTCTCCAGTTCGACATCCATGTTCGCCCATTTCTGGTGGTTGATGAGGTGCAGGTGGTGCTCGAACGGGCCGTCGGCAGTCATGGTTGTCGTCTCATCCAGGGTCACGGCCCCGAGATCCACCGTGATGTTTTCGTGGGTGTTGACGAAATCCATCACTTCTTTCGCCCCTGAAGCAATCGTCGCCCAGCTATCCCCCTGGTAGGAGAAGTACTGCAGGTGGGTGTTGTGGAGGACCTGCCTGCGGCCGAACCGGTTCTTCGCGGTATGTCCTGATGCCAGTTCCAGGGTCCGGATGGTATGGGCGGCGTTTCCCGGGTTCCCGAAGTTGTTCCCATGGAGGTGGACCGAGTGGGGCAGGCCGAGGTACTCGTTCGTCTCGATAAGCCCGGTGATGATCTCTGCCGGGGTGATCTCAAAGTGGGGGACCGTATCATGGATATCCACACAGTTCCGGCCCCATGCCCACGCCTCTGTCCCCCCGGGATTGACACACTTGATGGCAAACCCGTAGGTTGCCGCAAGGAGCCATGCCACGTATGCTGCATTGTTCTCAATCTCCCGGTTTTTGATGTACTCGAAACAGAACCAGTTGTTCCCGAAGACCGGCATGGCAGACTGGTCAATGATCGGCGTGTGCCTGAACTCGTCATGGACATGGGCTGCGAAGAGCGGGGGCATGGCCGCCTCGTTCGTGAAGGTGTATCCCATCCGGGCATAATCATACCCGGTCCGGTATGTCGAGGGGACGGTTCTCCCCATCTCCATCCATCTCCCCTCACGGATACTCCTCTGTTCGGGGGGGGTGCGGATGAGTGTATCCTCAGGCCTGAACATCCGCCCGGTGTTCACCTTTGGTCCTGATACATGGGTATGGATATCAACACCTCCTGCCATGACCGTCATCCCGGATGCGTCGATGGTATGAGCCGCTGAGGATACCGAATCAACGATGATCCCGTCCCGGATAGCGATGTCAGTGACATCACCCGGTATCCCGGTGATCGGATCGAATACGTGGCCGTTTCTGATGAGCAGTTCAGGCATCGGTGCCACCCTCCCGCATCAGTTCCTCCATCCGGTCAGCGATCCGGTTCAGGATGGTCTCATCGTCCATGACCCCGTCCGGGGGTTCAATCACCTTTTTAAACCGGATTGGCACATTGTCCATCCGGTACACGGTCCCGCCGCAGTCCAGGCCGCAGATACCGGAGGGGATATGCAGGTCAGCAAGTTCGGTTGCCATCGTCATCCGGGGATCGATGGTGATCCAGGGATGTCTCTTCAGGTGTTTCACCGCTTCGATAGGAAAATGCGCTGCAGCATCAGTCCCGATATTGATGAAGAGATCGGTCTCGTCACGGATAGCGAGGTCGACACTGCTCGTCTCTCCCGGGTTCATATGGGCATACTCCCTCTTCGTCAGATCGAGGCAGTAGGGAAACCCGAACATCCAGGTCCAGACGATCCCTGACCCGGCGATATTATAGTGGCCCCGCATGGCCATGATCGACCACTTGGCACCGGTGTTAAGATCCCTGACCAGGGAGATGGCGATGTCCACGTTGTGGTTCCGGCCGTCGGTATGGGTCAGCCCCATCCCGAAGAAGATCGTCCCGAACCGGGCCTTCATCAGGATCTCACCCACGGTCAGGATCTCCTGCTTCCTGATCCCTGCCACCATATCCGGAAGATCAGCCCCGTTCCCCTGGACCACCATCCGGAGAGCATTAAAGAGTTCATAATCATGTCCCTGCTGTACCTTCAGGAAAAAATCCGCGTTATTTGCGGTGTCGGTATGCCGGGGATCGACCACGATCACGGTCCGCTCCCGCTGTCCGTGACCGGTGAAGAATCCTCCCGGGAAGGTGGAGTACCGGGACATGTGCCGGGGATGGGCATGAATCGGATTTGATCCCCAGTACACGACGACATCCGCCCGGTTCTTCACCTCGCCGAGGGTGCAGGAGGGGTATCCGTTGTCAAATATGGCAAGGAGCGAGGGCCCGTGACAGATGGTTGCGCAGTTATCAAGGACGCCCCCGGCGAGATCCATCATCCGGGCTGCTGCTGCCTGAGCCTCACAGTTCGTGGACCCGAACCCGTAACAGAGTGGTTTCTTCGCGGCGATCAGGTGCCGGGCCGCGTAGTCGAACGCCTCAGGGTATGAGATCTCCTGCATCGTCCCGTCAGGCTGGCGGAGACGGGGCCTGAGCACCCGGCCGCCATGCCCTCCGGCACGGAAGATCTCGTATCCGATTGAGCAGGCGTTCTCGACATCAAGGACCGTTTTTCCGTCATCAGAGACGGTAATTTTCAGATCATCACAGCTGCATCCGCAGTACGGGCATCCGGCACTCTCGATTATTCGCGGCATGACCCGTTCCCTCCCCCAAGGCCGACCGCGTCGAATACCAGTTCCAGTGCCGGCCGGATCCGTTCACCGGGTGCCGGCCTGACCGTGACCGGAAATCCGCTGTACTGGGGGGCACCGGTGGACTGGGTCCGGCAGGGGACCACCTGGTTCGCCCATACCCCCTGGCGCATCATGCATAGCCCGGGATCGCAGGTCTGCCTGGCGATGATGGCCTGCACAACGACATAGCCTGATTCGCTGGTGACCCTGACTGTGTCCCTCTCTCCGATCCCGAGTAGGTCCATGTCGAGTTCGTTCATCTCGATGAGACTGCAGGCCTGAAAATACTCAGGAGAGAGTTTTCCAATCTCCATGGCAACTCCCTCTTCAATCGATCGGTGTGTAATCAGGGTTAAAACTTCAGTATCAGCCATCAAATCTCCCAAAGCAGCTGCGGGTGGATGATCAGGATATGAGGAACCCGTCCGGATTGTCTGTGCTCCCGTATCTGAAGATGGCTGGGTTGTGGATGAGACGAGTACAGGTCCGGGCCTTCCCCGGATCAGATGGTCTGCCGGGAAAAAAGGTCCCGTCCCTGGAACCGGGCCATCTTCAGCAGGATGTATTTCGTACCGGATGGCTTATATCTTGCCCGGATGGCGGAAATTGATGAATTCTGGGGGAAAAGCAATTCGTTGAGTTCCCGGGTTTTTCTCTCTCTCCCGGGGGAACCCGGTACCGGTGATGCTCGCTCCGTGGTTCCCGGCCTGCCGTACACCAGCCTCCCTCCGCATATCACCACCGGCAGCAGGGAGGGAGGGTTCCCTCAGGTTACTCATCCCCGAGTATCTCTTTTGCATAGAGATACGGGTTTTTCGGGACCACTCCCATTTTCTTGTTGGAGAAGAAGGTGTGGGGGTGGATCTCCTTGAGCTGATCGATGGTGAGGCGTCTGACCAGATCCAAGGCGATCTCCTCAGCCTCACTGCTTCTGTCCGGATGCCTGATGATGAATCCCATCCTGATATGCATCACCATCGCCTCTTTCATCTCCTCATCGGTGAGGCGATCGAACGGGGTGAAGGTCGATCGTTCAGGTTCAGCAGTCATTATTTCCCTCCCCGTGTTGCCATCTGCACCGTCGACTGGCCGTACCTGCTCCTCATCATCCCGGTCTGGAAGAAGGAAAGTCCTGCTTCGCTGCAGATCCGGGTGAAGAACTCCGGGTCAGACATCTGCTCATACCGGTTGTGCATCCCCAGTTCCAGTTCGTACAATCCCTGCGAACCGGTTCCTTCTGCATCATGGGCAAACCAGTGATTTGAGACAAAGAGACCGCCACCTCTGAGTATAGCAGAGATCTGCCCGACCACCTCCTTCAGATTTCCCTGGACCGGGTAGAGGAACTGCGAAGCGAGGACAATGTCAGACGTGGCATCTGGTATCTCTGTCAGGTTGGAACAGGCAGTAATACGGGTTTCCATCCCGAACCTGCGTATGTTCTCCTGAAGGAGGGAGGATCCGGGTGGCTGGTATACCGTCGCCTTCAGGCTGGGATTGACCTGACAGGCAGCAATGGCATACAGGCCGTGGCCACACCCCAGTTCAAGGAACTGCGTTGCATCTGCAAATCCCTGCCACCGGGAGATCACTATGGTAATATTCCTGACCATCCCACGGATCTCCTCCTCGGCCTGGGATGCCAGTGCATGGGGGTTCCGTGGTTCAAAGGTCCCTTTCTCTTCAGGATGCGTGAGGTACTCGCTGAAACAGGTCCACGGTGTCTCTTCTGTTGAGAGGGAGAGGATCACATCGCCCTGGTAGAGGAGACTTTTTTTCACGAAGTGCAGATTCGCCGCCGGAGACAAGCCGTACTTCTCGTCGTTTCTTCGTACCAGATCAAGATAGAAGAGCATTCCCATCAGGCTGGCCATGAACTCCTGACGTATCCCGGTCCCGGTACTGATCTCATCGATGGTTGCAGAACCATGCTCAGCCATCCAGTCAAAGAGTCCCAGCTGCAGGGCTGCCCGAATCACCATGAATTCTTTATACACCTGGATGAGATCGTCCACGATCTCGATCACCGGGAGTTCAGGGAGTTTCGTGATAATTTCTGTTGAATCAGTCATGTATTCTCCGGATTGCACGAACCTGGAATGTTCAGCCAGGAAAAACGGCCAGGAACTGGAAAAAATCAGGTGGCTTTGAGGAAGAGGTTCCCGTAGATAACCTCTCCCTTCTTTTTGTCTTTTCTCTCTCCCAGGTCACCGATGTA
>CAZSVH010000019.1:0-16323 GCA_964610235.1 uncultured Methanospirillum sp.
GGCTGAGGAGACCTACAATGCCCTGAACCAGTATGCCAGTAATCTGAATGAACTGTCTGGGAGCGGTAGACTTGACCCGGTCATCGGCCGGGACGACGAGATCCGGAGGGTGCTGCAGATCCTCTCCCGGAGAACCAAGAACAATCCGATTCTCATCGGGGAACCCGGGGTTGGGAAGACCGCGATAGCTGAAGGGCTCGCACACCGGATCATCGATGGAGACGTACCTGACAACCTCAAGTCAAAAGAGATCTACTCTCTTGACATGGGGGCGCTGATCGCCGGGGCAAAGTACAAAGGAGAGTTTGAAGAACGGCTCAAGAGTGTGGTGAAAGAGGTCATTTCAGCCGACGGTGAGATCGTCCTCTTCATCGATGAGATTCACACCCTCGTGGGAGCCGGTGCCAGTGAAGGGGCAATGGATGCGGCGAACATTCTCAAGCCCGCCCTTTCCCGGGGAGAACTCCATGTCATCGGGGCAACCACCCTCAGGGAATTCCAGAAGTACTTTGAGAAGGACAAAGCCCTTGAGCGGAGGTTCCAGCCGGTGATGGTGAATGAACCTGACATGGCAGATGCCATCTCCATACTCAGGGGAATCAAGGAGAAGTACGAGTCACATCATCATGTCAGGATCAAAGACGAGGCCATCGTCGCTGCAGTGGAACTCTCCCAGCGGTATATCTCTGACCGGTTTCTGCCGGACAAGGCGATCGACCTCATCGACGAGGCGGCCTCCAAGCTCAGACTAGAGATCAACTCAGTCCCGGAAGAGATCGAGATCATTGAGCGGAAGATCCGGCAGCTGGAGATCGAGCGTGAGGCGATACGACGCGAGAAGGACGAGGGGAAGTTACTCAGGCTGAATGATGAGATAGGGAACCTCACCGAGGAACGAAACCGGCTCAGGGCTAAATGGCAGTCTGAAAAGGAGATCGTCGAGCAGATCCAGTTACGAAAGAACGAGATGGAAGATCTCAGGTTTGAGGCAGAGAGTGCCAACCGGGGAGGAGACCTGGGCAGGGTTGCCGAGATCCGGTATGGGCTCATCCCGGGTATCGAGAAGAAGATTGGCGAACTCAAGGAGCAGCTCACCCTTCAGCAGCAGGATTCAGCGATGGTGAACGAAGAGGTTGACGCCGAGGAGATCGCCGAAGTCGTCTCCCGGTGGACCGGGATCCCGGTCAGCCGTATGCTCCAGAGCGAAAAACAGAAACTTCTCAGTCTTGAGCAGGAACTTCATAAACGGGTGGTCGGGCAGGATGAAGCCATTTCAGCCGTATCTGATGCCATCAGGAGGAGTCGTGCGGGGCTCTCGGACAGCAGGCGTCCGATCGGCTCCTTCATCTTTCTGGGAACAACCGGAGTCGGGAAGACGGAACTCGCCCGTGCCCTTGCTGAATTTCTCTTCAACAATGAGAACAGCATGGTCAGGATTGACATGTCCGAGTACCAGGAGCGCCATACCGTCTCCCGTCTGGTTGGTGCTCCTCCGGGATATGTCGGGTATGAAGAGAGCGGGCAGCTGACCGAGGCCGTGAGGAGAAAACCATACTCCGTGGTCCTCCTTGATGAGATTGAGAAGGCGCATCCTGACGTCTTCAACATACTTCTTCAGGTACTTGATGACGGACGCCTCACCGATAACAAGGGACGGGTCGTCGATTTCAAGAACACCATCGTGATAATGACCTCCAACACCGGCTCTCATATCATTCAGGAACAGATGGATACGGTCTCTGACCGGAACCGTGAGTCCCTCTTTGAGGATACCCGCAGAAAGGTCTTTGAGCTGCTCAAGACGACGATCCGCCCTGAGTTTTTAAACCGGATCGATGAGATCATCATGTTCCGTCCACTGACCCTGGATGAGATCACCACGGTGGTCAGACTTCAGCTCGCTGATGTCGGCAGGAGACTTGGAAAGAACGAGATTACCCTCACGGCAACGGACCGGGCAGTCAGTCTGATCGCAACCCTGGGATTCGATCCCCAGTTCGGTGCCCGGCCGATCAAACGGGTGATCCAGAGACAACTGCTCAATGAGGTCTCGAAGATGATCCTGGAGGGAACGGTCACCCGGGAGAAGGAGATCGTAGTGGATGAGAAAGATGGCAGACTGGTCTTCGAAAACCGGTGATGGTCCCAGTACTCCACCCATCCAGCCCTGGTTCGGATCCGGTTCCGTCCTCTGCCCCCCCTCTCCGGATAGCGACAGGTATTAACCACACAACCTCCAATTCGCTGGTACTCCCAAATCCCGTTCTTCTGGGAGTGTGAGGAATATGCCGGCTTCTGATCAGAATACTTTTTCCCCTCCTCCCCCTGATAAACCCCTGATATCTGTATTATACGTGGATGATGAACAGGATCTCCTGACGATTGGGAGAATATATCTGGAACGTCAGGGAGGATTCACTGTGGATACCGTATCTTCCGCACATGAGGCGCTCAGCTCCGGGAAGATCCGATCTGTTGATGCCATCGTCTCTGATTACCAGATGCCCGGGATGGACGGGATAGCATTTCTGAAAGCGGTCCGGGATGAATTCACCGATATTCCCTTCATCCTCTTCACCGGGAGGGGACGTGAGGAGATCGTCATCGAGGCGATCAATAACGGAGCTGACTTTTATCTCCAGAAGGGCGGAGACCCCCGTGCCCAGTTTGCAGAGCTGGCTCATAAGATACGCCAGGCCGTCTGGCGGAGACAGGCTGAAGCATCGCTCCATGAATCCAGAAAACAGCTCTCAGATATCATCGGATTCCTTCCTGATGCAACCTTTGCCATTGACCGGGAGGGAACCGTCATCGCATGGAACCGTGCAATTGAAGAGATGACGTCCGTCCCCGCGGATGAGATGACCGGGAAGGGAGGCTATGCTTATGCAGTCCCGTTTTATGGCTCCCCCCGGCCGCTCCTGCTTGATCTGGTCCATGAATCCGACGAGGTCATCTCCCGGTACTACCCTCACGTATCCCGGTCTGGAATGACCATCACTGCGGAATGTGAACTGAATCTTCCCGGGAGAGGGAAGAGGACGGTGCTCATTAATGCCTGTCCTCTGGGTAATCAGGCCGGAGAACTGGCCGGGGCGATCGAATCCATTCGTGATATCACCATCCGGGCAGAGAAGGAAGAAGCCCTGCAACGGTCCTATGCGCTCATCAGAGCAGTCATTGAGAGTCCGGCAGATGTCATCATCTTCGCCCTTGATACCGGGTACCGGTATGTTGCCTTCAACAAGAACCACTCACAGACCATGCGCCGGATTTGGGGGAGAGAGATTGAACCCGGCCTCTGCATGCTTGATGTGATCCGCGAACCCGGAGACCGCGTACAGGCACAGGCCAACTTCGACCGGGCCCTTGCGGGAGAATCATTCACGGTCACAGAAATGTACGGGGATACCTGTCATGACCGGAGATGGTATGAAAATACCTACAATCCGATTCGGGATGAAGATGGAGCGATCATCGGTCTCACCGTCTTTCTCACCGATATCACCGTTCGCCGTCAGGCAGAACTGACGGTGGCAGAGAATGAGGAGAAGTACTCACGGTTTGTTGAGAATGCTTCAGATATGCTCTTTCGAATCTCCATCCCGGAAGGAAAATATGAGTATATGAGTCCCTCATCGGATGCGATCACCGGGTATCGGCCTGATGAGTACTATGCTGATCCCACCCTCCTCCGCCGGGTTATCCACCCGGACTGGCACGCCTGGTTCGCTGACCAGTGGGCTGATTTTGTCAGCGGCGACATCCCTTCCTCGTTTGAATTCCGGATAATCACCAAATCTGGTGAGGACCGCTGGGTGAACCAGCGGAATGTCGTGGTTTTCGGAGAAGAGGGTATCCCGGTCGCCCTCGAGGGAATAGTCACTGATATCACCCGGCAGAAGGAGATTGAGGAAGAGCTCAGAAAGAGTGAACAGCGGTTTCTTGCTGCTACCCTGAATGCGGGTTCATGGATCTGGGAGACAGATCCTGACGGGCTGTACACCTACTGTAGTCCTGCCGTCGAAGAGATCCTGGGATTTGCCCCGGATGAACTGGTAGGACAAAAACACTTTTATGATCTCTTTGACCCCTCGTTCCATCCCGGAACAGAAGCGGATGCGGTGGCGATTTTAGCGTCCGGGAAACCCTTTACCGATTATATCAATATCAATCTGCAAAAAGACGGTTCCCGGGTCATACTGAGGACGAGCGGGACCCCGCTCTGTGACAAGGACGGCAGAATGACCGGGTACTGCGGGGTGGACGAGGATATCACCACGCAGAAAGAGGCAGAAGACAGGATCCGGGAGAGTGAAGCACGATACCGGCTGCTGGCAGACAATGTTCATGATCTTATCTGGACAGTTGATACTGATCTCAGGTTCACTTACCTCTCCCCTTCAGTCTTTCAGCTGACCGGATATCACCCTGAATCGCTCCTCAACCGCCCGTTTCCTTCAACCCTCACCCCTGACTCGGAGCGGAGCGTCCTGATATTCTTCAACCGGTGGCGAAGGGCTATCCAGGAGGATGGTCTCTTTCCCCGGATGGAACCGATGATCCTGGAGTATATGCATCAGGATGGGAGCACCATCTGGACCGAGATCATGATGACACCAGTCTGTGACGAGGACCATCATCTCTCCGGATTCGTCGGCGTGACCCGGGATATTCAGGCAAGGCGGGAGGCTGAACAGGCACTGCGTGAGAGTGAGGAGAAATTCCGCTCCTTTGTTGAAAATGCCAATGAGTTTGTCTACTCCCTCAACCCTGAGGGGGTGATCTCCTATCTCTCCCCGAAGATGACCAGCCTGCTTGGATACTCCCCGGATGAGATCCGGGGAGAGGCGATCGAGTATCTGGTCCACCCTGATGATCTCCCCCGGGCTCGCGACATATTCATCCGGACCCTGACGACCGGGGAGCACCTGAACGGGAATGAGTACCGGATCCGTCATAAGGACGGATCATGGAGATGGCACTCACAGAGTCTCTCCCCGATCTATGACCATGATGGAAACCTGATCCGGGTGCTCGGGATCAGCCACGATATTACCGAGTTAAAAAAGTCAGAAGAGGTCATCAAACGTGCCAATCGTCAGCTCGGGTTACTTTCTGGAATTACCCGCCATGATATCCTGAACAAGACAGCGGTTATCAATGGGTGTCTGACCCTGGCAATGGAAGATCTCCATGATCCTGGTCTGCCCGAATTCCTGGCTACGATGAAGTCAGCGGCAGATGAAATCCGGTCTCAGATAGCGTTCACCCGGGTGTATGAAGAGCTCGGGTCCCAGGAGGCCCGGTGGATCCCGCTCGATTCGGTGATACCCTGGTCCTCCCTGCCTGAATCAGTGACGCTGACCTCTGATCTACAGGGTTTGTCCGTCTTTGCCGACCCCATGATTGAGAAGGTCTTCTTTGACCTTCTGGATAACTCCCTTCGTCATGGGGAGCATGTCACCGCGATCCGGGTGTATGCACGGGAGATGAAAGGGGGGATGATGGTCCTGTGGGAGGATAACGGAACCGGAATCGCGGATGATGAAAAGAGCCTCATCTTCGAGCGGGGGTACGGGAAGAACACCGGGTTTGGGATGTTCCTGATCCGGGAGATCCTCTCCCTGACCGACATCTCGATCAGGGAGACCGGTCGCGAGGGGGAGGGAGCACGGTTTGAGATCCTCATTCCCCCTGGGGCCTTCAGGCAGTCATAACCCGCTCCTCATTCCTTCTGGTCACCGCGGCTTTTTTCCCGGGTCAATCAGTCTCTTCTTGAGCATATGGTACTCCTCGTCCGTGATCTCCCCGTCGTCCCGGAGGTCCCGCAGCCTGATGATCTCATCTGCCATTGAGATATTCAGGGGATACACCGCGCCTCCCCGGTGAAATCGCATCGCTTCAAGAAATCCGGACGCGATGATCCCCGTGGGAAGGGCAATCAGTCCGACACCGATGAGCAGAACAATGGTAGTCAGGGCTTTTCCCAGATCAGTGACCGGGTACATGTCACCGTACCCGACGGTGGTCATGGTGACCACCGCCCACCAGATCGCGTTGTCAACATCCTGGAACGCATCTGGTTGTGCATCTGATTCGACGAGAAAGATGGTATATGAGACGAGGATCAGGAAGATCGCCTGGATGACCATGACTGATATGAGATAATCACGGTTCTTCCTGAAGACCTCATAGATGACCTCTGATGCACGGTAGTACCTGAGCAGTTTAAAGATCCTGAAGAGCCTGAGAAGCCGGAGCAGTTTGACGATACCGGGGTTGAGGGGGGTGAGCAGGGTCAGGTAAAACGGAATTATTGCGAGAATGTCGATGATCATCATGAAGGAGAAGGCGTACCGTATCCTGCCTGAGATCGGATGGCTGAACTCAGGATAACAGGTACAGGTCCAGAGTCTGAGCAGGTACTCGACGGTAAAGACAAGAACAGTAAAGAGTTCAAAAGAGTCAAAGAGTCCCTGGTACCTGAGATACACCGGTCGGTATGTCTCGATGAAGATGGCAAGGAGATTGAGAATGATGAGGATGATGATGAAATAATCGAAGATATGGTTTGGCATCCCCCCGTCATCCTGGGCGTCAATGATCTCAAAGAATCTCCGCTTCCAGGAGGTATCGCGGTTCACGCGAAGATCACCTCCTGAAAAACACGGATACTTCCTCTGATACCGGACATGCGGGCGCTTTCCTCAGATTCACCATATCCTGATCTGCAGACCCGTCCTCTGAAAAGGGTCCTCCTTTCCATCTTACTTCCCCTTCTTCCCCTTCTTGTGGCTCTGTTCCGTGCCACGTCGCTCTGACTCAATTCTGAACCTCTCGCCGTCAGAGAAGAGAAGAATGGTTCCATCCCATGAAGTCAGCAGTATCCCTACTCCTGCCTCCCGGAGAGAACGGATTGTTGATGGTGCGGGATTGTCTCCCTTTTTATCGTTTCCGACCGAGATGATCACATACGCTGGTCTGCTTCCTGAAAGCAGGGCACGGTCTGCTGCGCCCTTCGATCCGTGATGTGCCAGTTTCACCACGTCTGCGTCAGCATCACAGGTTTCACAGTCCCCGGGGAAGAAGAACCGGTTTTGGCCGTGGGTGATGAGGAGGCAGAGGGAGTTCTCGTCCATGTCATCTCCGGGCGTATCAGGGCTGGTGATCTGAACCGTGACATCCCGGGTGAACGGAATCTGCATCCCTGCCCTTCCGACGATGCGGGGGATGGCACTGGTCTCAAGATACGCCATCAGGGAATCATACTCTCTCCGATCCTTCTTCTCCCCGTTGTCATAGTACACGCCGGGCCGAAATTGCCGGATCACGTCAGATAATCCTCCGATATGATCCAGATCCGGATGACTGGCGACCACCACGTCCAGGCTGCAGACCCCGGCTTGTGTCAGGTAATCCAGGACTTTTTTTCCGCTCTCTTCAGATCCTGCATCAATGAGAAGGGTTTTTCCTCCTGCCTGGATGAGGGTCGCATCCCCGTCACCGACATCAATGTAGTGAATCACCAGTCCTGCATCTGACGGTGACGGGCAGATAAGGCAGGGAAGAAGAAGAGAGGGGAACATGATCAATGGTTGATGTCAGACAGGAAAAACCTGATGAAGCAGGCATCGTCCCTGACCATACGTTCAGGTTCAGGTGGAAGGTACTGATCCTTCCTTCCTTCCTTCCCTCCGGCGAAGAATCGCAACAACGGCCAGAGGAAGAGGACCGGCATGGTTCCGATGATGATGATCATCCACTGCGGGGGACTGAGTGGTACCGTGTCAAACAGGGTACCTCCTGCCTGGACGATGAGGACCTGGACCAGGATAATGAGACCCATTATCACGAAAAAGGGAGGGTTTCCCCGCAGGATGGGGGGCGTAACCCCGTTGATCCCCCTACAGTTCATCCCATTCCATACCCGGGCGATGACGAAGGCGGAGAAGAAGGCTGTCTCTTCCTCTGCGGGAGTATGCATGAACGGAATACCGGTGATGAAGACCACCCCGGTGATCAGGATTGCCAGTTTCATATACGGGGTGAGTACCGGGGCAGATCGGGGGACCGGTTTGTCTTCATCAGTGCCGGATGCGGTGCTTCTGAACAGAGGGCCAGAACTGCAAGGGAGTCCATGATGATGTTGATCCAGAGGAGCTGGATGACCGTAAAGGGAGGATCCAGGTTGAGAGCAAGGGCTGAGAGGGTGAGCAGTGCTACTGACCGGTTAATCGTCAGCTGGAATATGATAAACCTTTGGATATTCTCAAACAAGGCCCGCCCCCACCAGACGGCCTTCTCGATGGTCGGGAACGCATCATCGGGCAGGATGATGTCACTCGCCTCCCGCGCCACCTCGGTTCCGGCAATCCCCATGGTGAGTCCGACATCTGCATTGCGGAGCGCAGGAGCATCATTGGTCCCGTCTCCGGTCACGGCAACGACCTCACCCTCAGCCTGCAGAGCCCTGACAAGGAGAAGTTTATCCTGATCATCTGATCGGGCAAGAACCTGGATCCCGGATACCCGGGTCCTGCGTTCCTCATCCGGGAGCTCCCTGAACTCGCTCCCGTTCATGACTTCTCCTGAAGTGAGGATGCCGGTCTCCCGGGCGATCGCAGCTGCAGTCCGGGGACTGTTACCGGTGACCATCTTCACTACAATCCCGGCCGCTTGACAGGTCCGGACTGCCCGGTCAACATCAGGCCTGACTTCGTCGCGAATTCCGAAAAACCCGTCCCAGAACAGGTGAGATGGAACCAAATCGTCTGCCTCCAGTTCTCCATGGGCAAACCCCAGGGTTCTGACGGCCCGGTCTGCCAGGTCCCGGACCGGACACAGATCAGGTTGCGGGGTGCACCGGGCAGCGATGATCTCCGGACCTCCCGTTATCAGGTAGAACCGGCGGTCATCTGCGCTGATGACAGAGGACATCATCTTGCTCGTTGAGGAGAAGAGTTCTGCTGGTTCGGCAGATCGGGCCTGCCTGATCTCCTGGTACGGTATTCCGTCCCTGAATAGCCATATGAGCAGGGCTGCTTCGGTAGCGTTCCCCACCGTTGTCGTCTTTCCATCCCGGGTATCCAGACTGGCAGTACTGTTGAGTGCGGCGTTCAGTGTTATCCATCCTGCGGGTGTGTCCGGGATGAGAGGAGGGTGCTCCGGAGCACTGACCGATGAGGAGACAACCTCCATCTGGTTCATGGTGAGGGTCCCGGTCTTGTCTGTGGAGATGACGGTCACTGACCCGAGCGTCTCACCGGCGATCAATCGCCTGACCAGACTCTGAACCCGGGTCATTTTCTTCATCGTCAGAGCGAGTGAGACCGTGACACTGACCGGGAGTCCCTCAGGCACACAGACTACAATGATGACCACCGCGAGCATCCCGGCCTGGAGCAGATAATTTACCCATCCGATCGGCGACTCAGGAGCCTGGTCACCGGCCACCCCCTGAACCAGAACCAGGATAATGACCAGACCGGTCATGGCGTATCCGAATCTGCTGATGAGATGGGTGAGGTCCCCGAGTTTTATCTGGAGTGGGGTATCAGGGCGGGTCCCGGTGGTCAGGGATGCAGC
Organism: uncultured Methanospirillum sp.; assembly: GCA_964610235.1. Classification (GTDB taxonomy): domain Archaea; phylum Halobacteriota; class Methanomicrobia; order Methanomicrobiales; family Methanospirillaceae; genus Methanospirillum. The sequence goes on from CAZSVH010000019.1 coordinate 9,589, forward strand.
GATGGATCTCATCTGTGTTGCATCTCCGACAGCACCGACGATCAGCGTTCCTCTTCCGGCGATAACATAGGTTCCCCTGAGAACCTCCTCCCCTTCTCTCTTCTCAGATGGTTCGCTCTCCCCGGTGAAGGTCGAATCATCCACCTCCATTCCGGTAGCGGTCAGCAGGTATCCGTCTGCTGGAACCATGTCCCCAGCCTCAAGGAGGACATGATCCCCGACAACGAGATCCCGCATCCTGATCCCGGCCGGGAGGCATCCCGGATCACCTTGATACCTGCATCCTCCCGCAGTTCATTCAGGGCGTCAAACTCACGGTTACTCTTATATTCAGTAAGAAACGCGATCGTCGTCGCTAGGATGACCGCCAGGGTAATTCCTACTGTATCCACCAGGCTGTGCCCCTCAATGAAGGCCACAATGGCGGATAGAACAACCGCAACGAGGAGAATCCTGATGATGGGGTCAGCAAACTGGGCCAGGTACTGCCTCCAGAGGGAAATCCGGCGGGGGGGTGTCAGGAGGTTCCCTCCATCCCTGGCACGAGACCGGGGAACTTCCTCTCTGGTAAGGCCGGTCGGACTGCACTGGAGGAGGTCTGGCAGGGGGATCATTGTACGGGTACGTTCGGCCTTTCTGTTCCATCAGGAATTCGGTGAAGACCGGCGATATCCGAAAAAAGCATCCATGCCCGTTCCGCCTCTCGTGTCGCATCCTTCTCCGCGGATGCATCCGAATAAGATGCATGAATGGGGGAGGGCTGATACATCTATTTCCGGTGAACGAAAGGAAGTGGATCCGGTACTGGACCGGGAGTCAGTCGGCAGGATAGACCCGGCATCCATCTGCAGGGATTTGAATCATATGAGTATAATAGACCGGATGACGCACGTTCATGCATATCGCCGCGTTTTCTGACTCACCGCACAGACATCCGATTCGCCCTTCCCCGGATCTGCCGGTACCCGGTGGATCTGAGGATGGACGACAGACCTCACTGAATACCCTTCCATCAACTATGCAGCAATCTGTCATCTATCCGGAAGAATCCGGAAACACCAATGCGTCCAGCATTTCCGATCCCAGTCCATTCTCCATTGCCGGGCCTGATGATCTCGTCATCCTTCCTACTGCCCTCCTGGCAGACCGGTGGAGGCAGAGTCTCATCAGATCCGGTATTCTCCACAATCCGGATCTTATCACCACCCTCGAGGGATTCTGCCGGTTTTTCCATGATGCGTCAGGTGGATGTACCCGGATCATTCCCGAAGCAGAGGCACTGATCATTCTTTCACGGACCCTGGAAGAGATCCGGGATGAGATACCTTCCTTTTTCAGGGGGTCAGGCCCCTCATCGGCTACCGTTCGTGACCTCTATGAACTCCGCTCCATCCTCTCCCAACGGTCTGTCGATCTCTCATCCCATCATATCACGGGGTCATCAGAGAAGTGCCGGCAGATCGATCGTGCCTTAGCCGCCTTTGAGAAGGCCCTTGAAGCGAAGAATCTCCTGGATATGCCGGCTCTCGTCGGGTGGACAACCCGGACCCTGCGTGCAGGGGATCGTCTCCTGTTCGGAACGGTCAGACTCATCCGGCTGTATGAGATCTTCCCCCGTGAACAGACTCTTATTACTGCTATCCGCTCCCGTTCCCGGGCGATGACCTTCGAATCTGTTAACGGGGCAGACCCGGTCCTCTTCTCAGCCCCGGGATGGATTCATCCGGCTGAGCGAAGGGTTCTGCCTGCGATGGAATCATTCACCGGTCGATCCGACCTCTTTACTGACCGGCCGGATCCCCAGCCCCGGGATCCCCTCCCGATCCAGGTATTCCCGACTGAAACTGATGAATTTGAGGCAGTAGCTGAAGAGATACATGCACTGGCAGAAGAGGGGATACCCCTGGAGGAGATCGCCATCGCTTCTCCTCAAATTTCTTCGGCGAGTGCTGCATTACAGAATGTCCTGTCTGACTTTGGTATTCCGTTTTATCTGCATCCCGGAGAACCCCTTCTCCGGGAACCTCTTGCCGGGTTTCTCATCTCATTCCTCACCCTTGCCCTGAATGAGTATCCCCGGGAGGGGGTATTGAGCCTCCTGTCCAGCCCTTTTTTGAACCGTGACCAGGGTCTTGACCCCCTCTCTCCCGGAGATCTCGACCGGGTGGTTCGGACTGCCGGAATTGTTGGCGGTTATGCATGGGACCGGCAGATCGCAGCACTGAACGAACGCGTCAGGACAAATCATGCTGACCAGTTCATCTCCCCTGCAGTGATCGAGGTGGCGGCATCATGGATATCGGCTCTCCTTGAGGATCTTCACCGGTTTACCGGCGAGCATACACCCGCTGAGTATGCGGCAATCTCCCGTGCCGTCTTTACCCGGTGGGTTTCTCCCGGCGTCCGGGAGATCCTCCCAAACGCTGAGGATATCGCCCTGATCAGGGAAAATCGGGTATTCCATGCTGTAATGGGATGCATAACCCGGATATGCTCAATCCCGGGGATGGAGGATCCGGTTCCCCTCTCCCGGTATCATCGCTATCTCCTCTCCCTCCTTGAAGAGCCGGTTCATCTCTCTCCTGATACGGGTGGTGTCAGAATCATGGGATTCCGGCAGATATGCGGCATGGAGTATACCTGTGTCTTTCTCCCCGGTCTCGTGGAAGGGGATCTCCCGCGACCCTCCACCCGTCTTCCCCTCCTCACCTCATATGAATCCGAAGAGCTTGGGGCACGAAATCTGGATGAGGTCATCACGGGTGAGCAGTACTATTTTGTCTCAGCCCTGGGGTCAGGAAGACGGGTCTGGCTCTCTTCTCCCCGTACCCGGGGGGAGAAGACGGTTCTCACCTCATCATTCCTCGAACGGGTACGGACGGTCAAATCACCCGTCCCATGGGGCCGGGAGATCTGCCACTCCCGGAGAAATGCATTTATCAGAGCCGGTTCTCTGATCGGATCCCATGAAGGCGGAAATCTGCACCCCTCCGGGGATCTCCTCATCTGGCTGCCCACAGAGCATGCCTGCGGGTCGATCGAAGACCGGATCCGCATCGAGACTTTTTTCCGGTCAGGCAGAGAGGAGAGCGTGTATGAAGGTGTCCTCTCTGGGGAAGAAGACCTGGTCTCCTGGTTATCCGGGCCGGGACCGTTTGGGGATGATCATGTCTGGTCTCCCACACGTCTCGAGATTTATGCTGACTGTCCCTTCAGGTTCTTCCTCGAACACCTCATCAGGGTCCGCCCGCTCCCCGATGGTGACGAGCCTCTCTCCCCTGCCCGGAAGGGTTCTCTCATCCATGAAACCCTTGCGGCTTTCTTCTGTTCCTGGTGTGCGGAAGGTCCCCGTCGGATCACCAGTTCAGATATTCCGGCTGCCTCTGCTCTCATGAGAGATGTTTTTACCACCTGTTGCCGAACCGGTCAGAACTCAAGTCCTGCATGGGATGCCATGGTCATCCAATTGATCGGCTCAGACCTGATTCCTGGGATTCTTGACCGGTTTATCCTGTTTGAGTCAGAGCGTGATACTCCGCTCGTCCCGACTCTCTTTGAATACCCTCTGGGTGGGAACCGAGACAATACCCCGGGCCCGGGTGGTTTTGTCACTCTTGGAGACGGTCCCGGAATGCCGGTCCGGATCCAGGGGACCATCGATCGGGTTGATATAACTCCTGATGGCTTCTTTTTCATCATCGATTACAAGACCGGGAGTCTTCAGCACCGGACACGTGACATCACCGAGGGAAAGGCACTCCAGCTTCCCCTGTATCTCCTTGCTCTGGAGGTGATGCACCGGTCAGATCCGGTACCGCTGGTCGGTTCCGGAGGGTCATACCTGAACCTGGGGCTCAGGATAAGACAGAAATGGCCTCTTCTTGATCCTGCGATGAAGGATCTGGTAGGAAGCTCACGGAAACCGGAAATCGATGATTTCCGCGGTGTCCTGAAAGACTGTCTTGATGCCACCCGTCGGCATATCACAGGGATACGATGCGGAAGGTTTCCGGTCACCCACGGGATCTGTTCATCATCCCGGTTCTGTCCATACTCCGGTATCTGCCGGTCTGATTCATTCAGGATACCCGGGGAAGAACCCGGGGAGGAGGAGTAAAATGGGAGGAACACCCCGGCAGCGGGAAGCAATAACGTGCCATGACCGGTCCATGATTGTATCAGCAGGCGCAGGGACCGGAAAGACCTATGTCCTCGTGAACAAGTACCTGGATCTTCTCACACAGTACGGAGCCGGGAGTCCTCATCCTTCCGGGAGGATATCGGTGCTGAATATCCTTGCTCTCACCTTCACCGATAAGGCCGCTTCAGAGATGAAGGAACGGCTCAGGACCGGCCTTGGGGGCCGGGAGGGAGCATTTTGGGAGAGGGCGAGGCGGGAATTCCTGGTTGCACCAGTACAGACCTTTCACTCCTTCTGTGCAGGGGTTCTCAGGGAGTTCGCCTTTGATGCCGGACTGGAACCCTCGTTTGGTGTTATCGATGAGCGGGAGAGTACCCGCATTCTCACCCAGGCCCTTGAGGATCTGATTCATACTCCCCGTCACGATGAAAAAATTCGACCGCTGGTGACCGTTCTCTCCCTGACCGGATCGCATACCCTCGAAAAAATGCTCCGCTCTCTCTACGCTCACCGTGATGAGGCGGATCAGTTCTTCTGGAGGCTGGAGAATCAGGAAGAAGAACTCATCTCACGCTGGCAGGATGAGATCTGCCGGTTCAGAGAAGAACAGGTCTCATCATTCCGTACGAGTCCGGGTTTTTCCAGGCTGATCAGGTCTCTCACCGCCTTCTCCCAGGTGAAGATTGCTGCCGGTGACAAGGTGATGGATTCTCTTCTGGCTCTTCTGCCGCATCTCGAAGAGATGGAGAGAGCGGGATCGGCAGATCAGTTCTTCGCCGCTGCAGACCGGTTCCTGGGCATCCGGTTTCCGGGAGGAAAAAACACCAACTGGCCTCCTGAAATCCTCGAAGAACTCAGGACGGACCGCCGGACTCTGACTGACCTGATCAAGAAAGAGATACATCCCTTCTCAAAGCTGGCATTCTCCCCGGAACATCCTTTCGGGGCCCTTGAACTCAGATTTCTTCATGACCTGGGCGAGGTCTTCAGCCGGTACTGCACCCGGGTGGATGAAGAAAAAACCCGGTCCGGGGGTCTGGACTTTACGGATCTCATCCGCCACACCCGGCGGCTCTTCAGGACGAACCCGGATGTTGCCCGGTATTACCGGGACCGGTTTGAGTATATTCTCATCGATGAGTTCCAGGATACGGATCCGGCCCAGTTCGAGATCATCACCACGATCATCGGTGCTCCTTCCCCGAAGACCCGGGGGCTCTTCATCGTGGGGGATCCAAAACAATCCATCTATCTCTTCCGGGATGCCGATGTCACCCGGTTCCGTGAAGCATGGGATCTTATCACCGGTCCGTGTGCAGGAACTGCAATCCCTCTTGATGTCTGCTTCAGGAGTTCACCAGATGTTGTCCGTTTTGTCAATATTCTCTTCTCCCGTATCTTCAGGGATCCTCACCGGGCATGGGAGTTTGCCTATGACCCGCTGGAGGTCTGTGAAGACCGGCGGGATCATGAAGGAACCATCTCTCTGATGCTGATCTCTGCAGATTCGGGCTCCTCAGAGTTCGATGCTGTAGCCATAAGGATCGGGGAGATGGTGAACTCCGGGATACCGGTCAGCGTCCAGGGGCCCCGTGACGAGGTGAATAACCGGACATTTCAGACACGACCGGTATCATTCGGTGACATTGCCATCCTGCTCGAAGGGAGAACGCACCTGGGGCTGCTCATTCATGCCCTTGGGTCCCGGGGTATTCCCTATTACATCCACAAGGGATCCGGGTTTTATGCCCGCCAGGAGATACTGGATCTCATCAGTCTCCTCTCTGTCCTCTGCCGCCCGCATGATGATATCCATCTTGCCGGTCTGCTCAGATCACCCTATTTCGGGATATCAGATGCAGATCTCCTCAGGATCTCCCGCAGACCCGGTCAGACATTCCTCGAAAAACTGGCTCACGGTGCATCCGAAGACCATAGCCTTCTCATGGTGTATACCCAGCTATCAGGATGGATCCGGAAGGCTGGCAGGGTGAGGCTGGTTCCACTCATCCGGTCGGTCCTTGACGAGTCAGGAATACTCGCCGTATACGGCGGGATGCAGGATTGTGCACAGATCATTGCCAACATCGAAAAATTTCTCACCCTGGTTCAGGGAAGGGAAGAGAAAGGGAGGTATCTTCTCGCTGATCTCGTCACTGATCTGCAGGATGCCCTCATCCGTGATGAGGATGAAGGGGAGGCGATGATCGATGATCCTGACCGGAACGCGGTTACGATTATGACGATTCACGGCTCGAAGGGGCTCGAATTTCCGGTTGTCTTTGTGCCGGAACTCTCCGGCTCCCCGCAGATGACCCGGGAGCCGATCCTCCTTGACTCCTCCAGTGATCTGATGGGGATTGTCCTGGTCAATCCTGAGCATGAGTATGAGCGGACAAAGACTCCGGTATATACCATCCTGAAACAGAATCTTGATGAACGCCTCCTGGCAGAGAAGAAACGCCTCCTCTATGTGGCACTGACCCGTTCCTCTGATCACCTGGTCATGAGCGGCACCTACAACAAAGATCTGCCGGATGGTTCAAAGAATACCCGGCTGGACTGGATCCTCTCCTCTCTGGGGATATCGGCCC
>CAZSVH010000020.1:0-16318 GCA_964610235.1 uncultured Methanospirillum sp.
GTCTGAACCTGCTGATGACACAGGAACCCATGAACCGGCATATCTCAACGATGAGGGTCCCGACGGCGAGGAATGAGACCAGAATGATGGCCAGGGCAACCAGGGACATATTCTCCCTGACGATCGGGATGGTTCCCAGGTAATACCCGGCAAGCAGGAACGTTGTCACCCAGAGGACTCCCCCGATGATGTTGTAGGCGAGGAAGATCCGGTATCTCATTGATCCCATCCCTGCAAGGAACGGGGCGAATGTCCGGACAAACGGGGCGAATCTCGCGATGATGATCGTAAGCGGGCCGAACCGGTCAAAGTACTCATGGGTCTTGTCGAGATGCTCCTGCCGGATCATGGGCAGGTTCATATCGATGATCTTCCTGCCGACAAACTTGCCGATGAAGTAATTGACCGTATCACCGAGGATGGCGGCAATATAGATCAGGATGAGGAGTATCCCGATATTGAGGCTGCCGATTCCTGCGATGGTGCCGGTGATGAAGAGGAGCGAGTCTCCGGGAAGGAACGGGGTGATGACCAGACCGGTCTCGCAGAAGATGATCACGAAGAGGAGAATGTATATCAGGTTGCCATAGGAAGCAACCATATCAGGGAGGTATTTGTCGAGATGGATGAAGAGGTCGATCAGATCGGGGATCACGTCCAACATGGTAAACCCGTTGCCGGTACCCGGTATAATAGCCTTTGGTGCCGGCCTGTCTGGTTTCTCCTCACCGGATCAGGGGGCGCAGAGCACGGTGCAGAATCCCGGGGCTGAGTCCGATGGCATGGGAGTCGCACATCTCATGGCAGCAGTAGCAGCAGATGCAGGTCGCATAGTCAAACCGGGGATACCCGTTCTTCAGGCTGATGGCCCCGACAGGACAGGTCCGTTCGCATTGGTGGCACCGGGTGCATGCACTCTTCTTCAGTGTGGGATGAAGGGTATAGGACTGCCCAAGTCGGCGCAGAACTCCCTGGATCATTCTCCTGGCCAGGGATTGTTGCTTTTCCCTTCTGGTTTTGGGTTTCTCAACCCCCGGCATCGCGAGGGTACCCGGGTCTTCTCCCCTGATCTCCACCTCCTCCTCCCGGAACAGACCCTGATCTGATGCAGCCCTGATACTTCCGATGGAGAGCGGCTCAATCCCGATGAGGCGGCAGGCGATGCTGTCCAGGGCGACGGGATCCGGGCTGGCCAGAATAGCGCCGAGCCGTACCGTCCGGCCTGCCATGGGTCCGTCCCCCTCCATGATATCAATCGCGTCCATGATCTGGAGCACCGGTCTGATACACCGGTTCAGGTCAAGGAGCATTTCTCCAAAACGGGACTCATCCTGGAGTCGTGCATGGAATGGCGGCTTGTCAAGACCGGGTATGGTCCCGAAGAGGTTCTTGACCGCCCCTGTCATGCCGGTGAATATATGCGTCTTGAGTTTGGAGACGACCACCACCGCATCAGCATCGAGCACCGGGGAGATGATCTCAAACTGCCTGACCAGACGGCCTCCTGAAAACGGAGTGGTCCGGGACGATGTATCCTGGTTCAGCGTTACCCCCGGGATCCCGGCAAGGGGGGTATATCCTGATTGATCATAGGCACGGAGGAGGTTCCGTGTCCGGTACGGGATCCCGGCCCCCGGGCTGTCTGCGATGGTCACCGTGCAGCCATGAGTTGTGAGGAGCCGGCAGACGGCCTCCAGGATCGTCGGATGGGTGCAGACCGCCCGTTCAGGAGGGGCACCCATCAGGAGGTTGGGCTTTACCAGAACATGCATTCCCGGGGAGAGGAAGCTGCCGATCCCTCCGATGAGGTCTGTTGCCTGGCGGACTCCCTGCTCAGCCTCCTCCTCTTCATACCCCGGACAGCGGACCAGGGCAACCGGGATCTTCTCCCGTGGCTGCTCATCCATATGAGTCATCGACGTACAATTCAGGAGCAGGATGGTATTACTCTTCGCCCTGATTTCCCCTGACTGTCGCATGGTCAGGACCGTAAGACCGGACTGCCGGTAACGCTGCCTGAACGAATGCTGCAACCGGCGGTCTTCATCTCCTCTCCTGCCGAGATACTAAGGCCATTCGGGTGATATGATGGAGCTCCTTCCCGTCATTGAGAGTATTCTTACGCTGTTTATCCTGATCATCATCGGATTTACCGCGTACCGGGCCGGCGTAATCACCCGGACCGGGGTGACCGGTCTCTCCTCCCTCCTGGTGAATATCACCCTTCCATGCCTGATTCTCCAGAGCATGCAGGTTCCGGTGACAAGTGACCGGATTGGGCAGATGCAGGTGATCTTCCTCATCGAACTGCTTGTCTATACGGTCTCATTCGGGTGCGCCTTCATCGTCCCGTACCTGTTCCATAGTTCCCGGTTTGAAGCAGGGGTGCTCAGGTTCATGCTCATCTTCTCCAACCTCGGATTTATGGGATACCCGGTCTGCGAGACCTTCTTCGGTCCCGAATCCCTCTTTTATGTCACCCTGATTAATATTCCGTTCGGTCTGCTCGTCTTTACCCTTGGGATATTCCTGCTCAGGCCTGACCTGATACAGCAGCCCGACTTCAGGAAGATCTGCTCCCCGGGTCTTGTCTTCTCGCTCATCGGCCTTGCCTTCTTCTTCACCGGGGTTACCATCCCCTCACCGGTGTCCGAATCCATCTCTCTGCTCGGGTCAGTCACCACCCCGTTGGCGATGATCGTGATTGGTTCACTCCTTGCCACCCTTCCGGTCGGTGCGATGATCGGCGATATCAGGATCTGGGTCATCTCTCTCTTCAGGCTGGGGATTCTTCCCCTGATCATCCTCATCATCCTCAGGCCGCTCGTGGCCGATCCCCTCCTCCTCGGCGTTCCGGTCCTCCTGGTGGCCATGCCGGTGGCAGCCAATACCGTCCTCCTTGCCGAGGAGTACGGGGCGAATGCGGAGCTCGCTTCGAAAGGCGTCTTTCTCTCCACCCTTCTCTCGGTGGTGACGATCCCGCTGATGGCGCTTCTGATTGGAACCGGGTGATCATCGCACGGTTATTATGGCTCCGGGTTGATCTCGGTACAGGCGAATCATGGTGAGTGATGTCTATCTTGCACGGATGAAGATCAAGAGTCCGGATGAGAATAATCTGACGAAGATCTCGCGACTACTCGCGGCGGTGGGTCTTGGTGAGTCAGTCTCTGAAGGGGATCTGACAGCAGTCAAGCTCCATTTCGGCGAAGCCGGGAATGATACCTATATCAAACCGGTTTTTGTCAGGCAGGTGGTGGATGAACTCCGCGCCCTGGGTGCCCGACCCTTTCTGACCGATACCAACACCATGTATATCGGTTCCCGCCATACTGCCGTGGATCACCTGCAGGTGGCGGTCAGGCACGGATTCTGTTATGCTGTGGTGGATGCCCCGGTGATCATTGCGGACGGTCTGACCGGGATGAATCAGCGTGAGATCCCGGTGAACGGGAAGCACTTCCCGGTGGTGAAGATCGCAGGTGATATTGCCGATGCCGATGCGATGGTCGTCCTCTCTCACGTGAAAGGCCATGCCCTCTCCGGCTTTGGCGGTGCCATCAAGAACCTTGCCATGGGATCTGCAACCCCGGCAGGAAAGCGGGATCAGCATCAGGGGATGCAGGCCTCGGTGGATCAACAGTCCTGTGTCGGGTGCGGGTTCTGCGTCACCCAGTGCCCGTTCGATGCGATCCGGTGTGACGGAAGAAAGGCCCGGGTTGATCAGTCTGTCTGTTACGGGTGTTCGGCCTGTCTGCAGGTCTGTCCTGAGCAAGCGATCGATTTCAACTGGAAGGATGATGTCCCGAAGTTCATCGAGCGGATGGTTGAGTATGCAGCCGGCTCGGTTGCGGGAAAAGAAGGGAAGGTTATCTATCTCAGTTTTGTGATGGACGTGACCCCGGATTGTGACTGTGTTCCCTGGAGTGACGTCTCAATCGTTCCTGATGTCGGGTTCCTCGCCTCCCGTGACCCGGTTGCCATTGACGCTGCTGCCATTGACCTGGTCAACCAGCAGACCGGGATCACCGGCACCTGTCTCCATGAGCATCATCGCCCGGGGGAGAGCAAGTTCACCGGTCTGTGGGAGAAGGTGGATGGTGAGCACCAGATCCGGTATGGTGATGAGATCGGCCTTGGGAGCAGGAAATATGCCCTGATTGAGGTGTAGGCAGGGCAGCCTTCCGGTCATTCAGCCTCTCTTTTCAGAGCCTTGATGATCGCCCACCTTCCCCTCCCGAACTCATCCATCAGGATCGAAACGATCTCACCCTTCTTCTTCCCTGTCGATTCGAGTTCAGAAAACCGCCTGAAGAGGGCATCCCGCGATCCCGGAGTCCACCTCTCCCGCTGATGCCCCGGGGTGGTGCAGACCGGGTGCCTGAGTCCCTCCAGCAGGAACCCGGGCTCCAGTCCTGCCAGTTCCGGGGCCCGTACCGAGAAAATCTCCGGTGAGATCTCGAATCCGACTCCCCGCCGGTTCAGCCCGATGGCTGCCCGAATGGTGGATCCGCCGCCCAGGAAGAGATCACAGACAGTCTCCCCCTCGCAGCTGGAGTAGAGGATCATCTTCTCCAACAGCCTGACCGGGAGTTCATTCTTGTTCTTCACCTGACCGGGCTTGTATTCACGGCTGATGATCCAGACATCCTCCCGGTCCTGGTAATTCAGGGAACCCCCCTGCTCATCCTTCTCCCCAGAGCCGAACCGGGACTCCTGGTGAAACGTCCGTCTTCCCCCGGGTTTTGCGTAGTACAGGATGTGGTAATGCGATGATATGTATTTCCTGGTTGTCCAGACCCCGAAATTATACTTCCAGATGATATGATTGATCTCCTGGAGATCTGTCTGGCGGAGGGCATGGAGGATATGATACAGGTTTGAGTACCCCGAAACGATGTACAACGAACCTCCCGGCCGCAGAATCCGCTCAGCCTGGGCGATCCATTCCATCGAGAACCTGCCGTACTCCTCCTGCGGTATCTCCACGTACCCGCCGGTCACATACTGCTCGTTCCGGTTATAGTGCTTATGGAGCGTCTCGCCCCGGATCCCATACGGGGGGTCGGTGATGATCAGATCAACCGACCCGTCTGCAAGATGTCTCCCGGCCCCGGTGATGCATGACTCATTGTACAGGAGACAGACGGGTGGGCGGATTCCGGTCATATCGTGGTATGCCCTTTTAACATGGCCGGAAAAGCCCGGGTATCCGCCAGGGGTAAGGATGGGCAGGTACCGGGTGGCAGGATACTCAGTAGTGATCTGACCTGCTCTGGGATCCCGGGGTCTGGCAGGAGATACCCGGTCATATCAGTCAGGAAAGAGGCGGTTGAACCCAAGCGAACCATTGGATCGGTATTTGATCTCGCGGGGTATGTATGCTGCGGTGAGATTCTTCCCTATGATTGCGGCACGGGGGTGAGGATCGTACCGGAAGAGAAAACCTTTCCTCTCATCATCATGGTTCAACCGGGATAAATCTCGCAGAATGCGGGTATTTGAGAGGAAACGCCTTAACTGGTGATGTAAAACATACTATACATGCAGACGAAAAAGACTGCAGGAATGGATGCTGCGTTTATGCAGGGTCTTCAGGTAACGGCGGTTACGATCCACCTGGTACTCCCGGTTCTTATTCTCCTTGCAGGAGCATTTGCCCATTATGCCGGATGGATCTCATAAACCCCCTCCCCTTTTTTCCTTATCTGGTCACGCTCATCCACGTCCGTTCAGACATTCTCATGAGAAATTCGGGAATGGAGCAGAGGAGATCAGGATCGTCTTTACCGTACCGCTGACCGGACATATCTTTATCTGTCATACCGGGAGATATCTCCTGCTCATCCCCTGACCCGTCTCCAACCGGCTGCACATCTTCAGGAAATGCCGGTCCCTGTATCCACATGACATATCCTGGTGGCACTCATGTTTAGACGACTTCTCTTTCCGACTGACTTTTCAGAGCATGCCCGGCGGTCCATCGACTGTATCTCATCATTCCCGTCGATTGGAGAGATCATCCTGCTGCACGTGACCTGGGGGCCCCTGGGAAGAGCAGCATCCATGAAGCGGGAACAGGAGGAGTATGCCCGGCAGCAGCTCCGGAAGGAACAGGACCGGCTCTTTGCCCGGGGACTGCATGTCTCGATCGTCATCAGTGACGGATCATCGGGCCCGGTCCATGAGACCATCGGGGAGGTGGCCAGGCAGAAAAACGTCGATCTCATCGTGATGAACCCGGGAAAAGGCGGACTCATCACCGGCCATCACCTGGGAAGCGTCACCCACGGGGTGATTCATCATGCCTCAGTGAGTGTGTATATCCTCCCGGTCCCGGTGATCGAGACCCTGACCGGTGGAACATATGAGCGGCACTGCCCGATGATCTTCTCCCGGGTCCTCTTTGCCACCGACCTCTCTCCGCTCTCTCTTGCGGTGTTGCGTGAGTTCGCCCGGGCGCCAGGGATCGGAGAGATTCGTCTCCTGCATGTCATCCCGTACGGAGAAGAGCATTCCGCGCTTGATGAGCGGGTATCCCAGGCCTTCATCCTCTTCGATCAGTTCTGTGCAGAACTGAAGAAGGAGGGGATTGCAGCTACCGGTGATGTGCTGACCGGGGATCCGCTCGAGACGATCATCCGGTTCGGCGGCGAGATGGATGCCTCGGTGGTCTGTGTTGTTCCGTCCGGAAAAGGGAGGCTTCAGGAGATGGTATCAGGGAGCATCACCTGCAGCCTTGCCGCCCGAAACACCCGTCCGACCCTTCTTCTCAGGCAAACCGGGCATTCATGATTGCCAGGACTTCAATGGTGCTTTTCCATCAGCTTCTTGGTCCGTTTTCTCCGGAAGAGGTCTTCGCGCTCCCTCTCTTCCAGTCTCATCTCGATGTATCGCTGGGTATTGACCAGCCCCGGGATCACGATCTGTTCCAGGGCGTTCACACGCCTCCGGCAGCTCGTGATCTCGAGATCAAGGGCACGGGCGGTCCCCTCCAGCTCGGCATGCCGGATCAGGTCATGGAGCAGGTCGCGGAATGCTCCTGCTGCTTCATCGATCTGTCCGTTGGTCCCGCCATACCCGTATGCAGGACTCTTCTCTCCTTCAGGAGGAAGGTCGAACCGCGGAACCCTGACACCTACGATCCGTGACTGGGTGTGGGTTATCCCGGAGAGTTCCGGTACCGCATACGAGATCTCGGTGAGTGTCCCGAATCCGGATATCATCCCTGCCTTCTTCAGGGAACCATATGCACCGGTGAACTGCGTTCTGATGAGATCCTCAGATCCTGTCAGTTCTGCTGCTACCTGCTGGTACCGCATGACCAGTGCATCCAGTTTCTCCTGCAGGATATCATGCCCTTTCTGGGCGATCATCTCCCGTCTCCGCAGTTTCAGGAGCTCAATACGGGTGGGTCTGACCCCGAGGACGGCCTTAGGCATCAGGGCGCTCCCTGTGGGCCGGGTGATAGGTTGCGATGAAGCGGGGGTCGATCCGCTTCAGTTCCCCTTCAGGCAGGTGCGAGAGGATATCCCATGCCAGGTCCAGGGTCTCCTCAAAACTCCGGTCCTCGTCCTCCCGCTGCCTGATAAACCGGTTCTCATACTCGTCTGAAAACCTGATATACTGCTGCTCAACCGGGGACAGTCCCTCCTCACCCATGACCGCGACGAGGCTTCTGAGCCTGATCCCCTGCGCATACGCGGAATAAACCTGGTTTTTGACATCCGCATGGTCCTCGCGGGTCCGGTCTTTCCCGATCCCTCCCTGCATCAGCCGGGAGAGACAGGGGAGGACATCAATGGGCGGATATATCCCTTTCCGGTGGAGATCACGGGAGAGGACGATCTGCCCTTCAGTGATGTACCCGGTCAGATCAGGGACCGGATGGGTGATATCATCATCCGGCATGCTCAGGATCGGGATCTGGGTGATGGAACCGGGCTTTCCTGCCACTCTGCCTGCCCTCTCAAACAGGCTTGAGAGGTCGGTATACATGTACCCGGGGTATCCTCTCCTCCCTGGGACCTCTTCCCGGGCGGCAGCTATCTCCCGGAGCGCTTCGCAGTAATTGGTCATGTCGGTCATGATGACCAGAACATGCATTCCTTTCTCGAACGCGAGGTACTCAGCGGTGGTGAGGGCAAGCCGGGGGGTGATGATCCGTTCGATGGCCGGATCGTCGGCGAGATTCAGGAAGAGGACCGCCCGCTGGAGAGCCCCGGTCCGTTCGAAATCACGGATGAAGAAGGAGGATTCCTCGTAGGTGATCCCCATCGCGGCAAAGACGACCGCGAAGGACTCATCCGTCCCGCTGACCCGTGCCTGGCGGGCGATCTGGGCAGCGAGCTGGTTGTGGGGAAGACCCGCACCCGAGAAGATCGGGAGTTTCTGCCCCCTGACGAGTGTGTTCATCCCGTCGATGGCAGATATCCCGGTCTGGATCGAGTCACGGGGATGCTCCCGGGCTGCCGGATTGATCGGAAAACCGTAGATATCCCTGACCTGGTCGGGTATCACCGGCCCGCCGCCGTCTATCGGCCCGGCTATGCCGTTAAAAACCCTTCCGAGCATCTCCTCCGAGAGATCGATGGTCATCACCCTGCCGGTGAACCTGACCGCGGTCAGGCTGGTGTCCAGGTCCCGGGTCCCCCCGAAGACCTGTACCACTGCCCGGGTTGACCGGCTCTCAAGCACCTGGCCGAGACGCCTTCCCCCGTCAGGCATGGTGATCTCCACGACCTCTCCATAGGCAACTCCTGAAACCCCGTCCACCACGATGATCGGACCAACCACCCTGCTGACCGTGGTGTACAGCCGCGCCTGCGGGTCCATCAGACACCTCCGCATGACGGGAACGGGGTGTCCAGTTCCTTTTCTATGGCCGCAAAGAGGTCCCGTTCCTCGTCCCCGGCGACCGTTCCCATGCGGGAGAGAAGCAGGAAGACGGGAAGGGCACGCAGTGCTGCGGCGCCGGCTCCTTGTTCAATAGCCAGGTCTGCCTTTTGAAAGAACCTGAATATCGCGGTCAGCATCCGGTACTGCTTCTCCGGGCTGGTGAAGGTATCCACCTCATGAAATGCAAACTGCCGCAGGTAACTCTCCCTGATGACCTCGGCCTTGATGAGGGAGAGTTTGTCCTGCTCCGGGAGTGTCTCGGGGCCGACCAGCCTGATGATCTCCTGCAGTTCGCTCTCCTTCTGGAGAATCTCCATCATCTCCTGCTTTATCTCCGGCCAGTCCCGGCCGGCGTGCTCACTCCACCAGGGATCCACGATTCCGGTATAGAGTGAGTAGGACATCAGCCAGTTAATGGCCGGAAAGTGACGCTGGTAGGCGAGTTCTGCATCCAGTGCCCAGAAGACCTTGACGATCCTGAGGGTATTCTGGGTGACCGGTTCTGAGAAGTCCCCCCCGGGCGGGGAAACCGCACCGATGATCGAGATCGACCCCTCCCGTGGCTCTGATCCCAGTGTCTCGACCCGGCCGGCACGCTCGTAGAACTCTGCCAGCCGTGAACTGAGATACGCCGGGTACCCTTCCTCGCCTGGCATCTCCTCAAGCCGTCCTGATATCTCCCGCATCGCCTCTGCCCACCGGGAGGTTGAGTCTGCCATCAGGGCCACGTCCTACCCCATGTCACGGTAGTATTCTGCGATCGTGATCCCGGTATAGATGGAGGCTTCACGGGCAGCAACCGGCATGTTGGAGGTGTTAGCGATCAGCACCATCCGCCTGATAAGGGACTCACCGGTACGGGGGTCATGCAGCCCGGGAAACTGGGTAAGAACCTCAGCCATCTCGTTTCCGCGCTCTCCACACCCGACATACACAATGATGTCCGCATTCACCCACTTGGCCAGCTGGTGCTGGACCACGGTCTTCCCGGATCCGAACGGTCCGGGAATAGCGGCCGTTCCTCCCCGTGCACGGGGGAAAAGGGTGTCGATGATCCGCTGGCCGGTGATGAGCGGATCCACCGGGTCAAGCCGTCGTCCGATGGGACGGGCATCCCTGACCGTCCAGCGGGTGAGCATCGTGACCGTCTCAGGTCCGTGCCCGGTATCAATCTCTGCCACGGTTGTAGTGACCGGATACTTCCCGGGGGGTACAATCCGGCGGACCCTCCCTGAGATCCCGGGAGGAACCATGATGAAATGTTTGATCGTGCTGCTCTCAGGCACACTTCCCAGCCGGTCACCCGGGCTGACCTGATCGCCCTCCCGGACTAACGGGGTGAACTCCCACTCCTTCTTCCGGTCCAAAGATGGGGCAGAGACGCCCCGCCTGATGACATCACCCGATTCATCCCTGATGACCTCCAGCGGACGCTGGATTCCGTCATAGATTGTTCCGATGAGGCCGGGTCCGAGTTCCACCGAGAGGGCGAGTCCGGTCCGTTTCACCGGCTGACCCGGGACGATACCTGTCGTCTCCTCGTAGACCTGGATCGTGGCGACCTCCCCTTCCAGGGTGATGATCTCTCCGATCAGCTCCTCGTCACCAACCCTGACAGACTCATACATCCTGCTTCCTTCCATCCCGGTCGCCTCAACGACCGGTCCGACGACCCTGCTGATCGCCCCCTCTTCAGACATCAGGCACCGCTCCAATCTCACAGGTATCCGCACTGACCCGCCTCTCCGGTTCAGTACGGATCCGGCCGTAGCTCCCGGGGATCGCGAGGATCACCGGGTACAGGTTCTTCTTCTGCTCCAGTACCGACGTTGTATCTCTGAGAATCTCCATGATATCCTCTTCAATCAGCATAATCCCGATCCCGGGATCCTGCAGACACCGGCTCACTGCCGATGCTGCATCCTCCCTGCTCTCCACCCGGTAGAGTTCCTTCACCCCGGCAAGTCCGAATCCGAGAACCGGATCCCTGCTTCCGATGACTGCTATCTTCATGCTGCCCTCCGTTCAGAGACCAGTAATGCCCGGATATCATCAGGGCTGACCTTCTCTGCGAGCCCGGTGAGGATCACCTGCAGGTTCCTGAACCCATACTCCTTCCCGACCATGAACCGGATCAGCGGTCCCCCGGTGAAGGGGTATATCTGGGAGATCCGTCCGAGTTCACCCAGCAGGAACCGGTCAAGAGCGAGATCAAATCCGACAAGGGTCGAGAGACCCGGATATCCTGCTAGTGCCGGCTGGAGCACCTGATCATACCCGGTTCCGGCGAGCTGGCTCACCAGGTCAGGGACCGTCATCATCTCGTTCAGCTGGAGCAGACGCCATCCCGGGATTCGCCGTCCTCCGTCCGGGAGGCAATGCCCGATGAAGGAGGGTTCAATGGCTGCATGCTTCGCCCTGATGAGGGTTCGCAGGTTCTGGAGGTCGATCAGGGTTCCGGCATAGTCCCGGAAGGGGGCGGCCAGGGGAGTCCTGATGAGAGCTCCGGCATGCTGCACCCGCTCAGCCCCGAAGGTGTCCAGAGCGATCTCCAGTGGGAGGATGGTATCGGTCTGGTGATACTGCAGTAATGGTTCAGTGAGGAGGAACTCGTAGGTTGTTCCCCGGAAAACCTGTAATGCATCATCCATCGTGGTCCCTGTCGCAAACCGGGCTGCAAGTTCCGCGGTGATGATCCCGGCAGGGGTTATCTTCTCTTCTGTCTCATCCGGTCCGGAACCGTGGTGGTGCATCCGGATCATCCGCTTTATCATGCGTATCTCATGCCTGAGCCCGTACGCCTCGAAGAAGGGGATGAAGTCCGGAGGGAGGGAGGAGAGGAGTGTCCGGTACTGATCCAGTTCCTCCTCTTCGAGCTGCTGCTCCATCCCGTCCCCGGTGTTCCTGAGTACCATCCCGCTGTCAGCCTGGATCTTCCCCAGGGCTTCAGCATGAGACCCGGCATCAATCAGGTCATCGAGTATCTCCCCCTGGATCCATGGGGTCCCTGCCGCTTTTGCGCGAGCAACCGGGTAGGCTGATGCCGCGATGGTGAGGATCGTGGTCAGGTATCCGGCACATCCGGCCAGAACAAAGAAGACGACTCCTGAGAAGGCCAGCAGGCCGGCGATGATCAGAAGAAGGGTGACCGGGTCACCGCCGCTGATCTCTTCAAGCAGGAAGGAGTATTCATCCATCTCCGGATCAGTCCTTCCCAAAGAGGATGGCAGCGATCCCGGGGAGAAGCCCTTTGTGATACCGGTCTGTCCGTGCCTCAAAGGTGTTCTCAACCCGTATTCCCTGTTGATTCATGATGACCACTCCCCCGGATGCGGTGAGTGATTCATCAGAGACGCTGACCGTTCGTCCCGCTCTGCTCATCCGGGCGGCGATCTCCTCGGCGAGCTCCCGGTCGTCCTCCCTGACCGAGATGAGAAGGTCCCCCGCTCCCAGTGCAGCAGCCCCTTCTTCTGCGAGTGATGCCAGGATCCCGGGATACCCGTTGCTCTTCCTGACGGTTGCATATCCTTCGGCCGCCTCTTCAAAGCACCGGGCGATGATATTCTCCCGTGCCTCACGGGTGATCTTCCGGGCACGGATCAGTGCATGAGAGTGTCTCCGTGCCTGCTCCTGCCTGATATCCCGCATCCCTGCATCAAGGACGGCCCGGTATACCTCATTCGCCTCCTCTCTGCCGCTCCTGCGGAGACCCTCAGCCTGCTCTGCTGCATCTGCACGGATTCTCTCTGCTTCTGCCTCTGCATCAGCCTGGATCCGGGATATGATCGCTTCAAGACCCACACGTCCCTCCTATCCGCTCATCTGGAAGAGACCGAGCCCGAAGAGGATCAGGATGGCCACCAGGAGGCCGAATATTGCAAATGTCTCTGACATTGCGGCAAATACCAGGCTTCTCCCTGTTGATTCAGGATTGCGTGCGGCTGCTGATATGGCACCGGCGCTGGTGATCCCCTGCCCGATAGCAGAAAACCCGGCAAGACCCACAGCGAGACCGGCCCCGATGACCCCGGTGGCAACCGGGAGGCTGACCGAGAAGTCACCGCCCATCACCCCGGTCAGGGAGAGGATCAGGATTGCGATCAGGAGTCCGTATATCGCCTGTGTCTCACAGATGGCAGAGAAGACGATCCCCTTCCCGAATATCTCCGGATTTTCGGCGGTGTTTGCAATCCCCGATGCTGCGGCTATCCCCTGCCCGATGGCGGAAAACCCGGAAAGCCCGGCGGCAAGCCCGGCTCCGATGGCGACGAGTCCGACCGGGATTGGGATCTCCTCGGGAATTCCACCGAAGAATCCTCCTGACTGGAGGATCAGAATGGCGATGAGAAGGCCGTAAATTCCCTGGGTCTGGGGGACTGCTGTGAAGACGATGGCCATCCCGAACTTGTCCGGTCGCTCTGATATCACTCCTGATGCTGCAGCACCGGTCATTCCAACCCCGATGCCCGCTCCGATCGCGGCACAGCCGACTGATATTCCTGCCCCGATGGCCATGAGCGCTGCCCCGGTTCCGATCATAGTAGGTCTCTCTCCTGATGCATGGTTGTATACTCTCTCCGGGTCGTAAACGGATGGAACTGTCTCCCTCCGCCCGTATAGAACTTTCCAAAAAACTCGATGTAATGAAGACGGAGTGCATGAATGACACTCCCGAGAACCTGGATAACCAGGTTGAAGGTCTGTCCGGCGATGCAGAAGAGTATCGCCGGGATGAAGAGGAGCGGATGAGCTGAGGCGATCATCTCGGCGAGGAGGTTGATCGTCATGGCTATCCCTCCCGTTGCGAGTGCAAGGGCCAGAATCCTGACATATGAGAGCCAGTCTCCGAGAAAGCCGGTAAGGCTGAAGAAGAACATCGGACCGCTGCTCAAAAAGAGGAAGATGAGCGAGCCTGCCATCACTGCACCGGCACCGAGAACCACAGCATCAGGGAAGGTCGTCCAGCCGAAGAACCCGATGAGGAGGACTGCCGCTGCCGGCTGGATAATGTACCAGATCAGGTGCTCATCAAATGCCTGCCTCCACTCCCGTTTCTGGTAATGCTGCCAGAACCCGAGGAAGATTCCCAGGTTGATGTGGATGATCCCGATGATCAGGGAGAGCTGGAAGAACAGGATGGGAGATCGCAGCGGTTCGATGAGGACGAAGGGGGGGGTGATTCCCAGAAACCTCGGGAGGAGATCTCCGAACCATCCCCCCTGCAGGATTCCGCAGATGATATCTGAAGCCCCGCAGGCCATCAGGACGATGCACATGTTCCCGGTCATCTCATCCCGCTGTCCTGCTCCCCGGTACAGGAGCCAGGCTGCAAGCATGATGATGATCCCGTACCCGGCATCTCCGAGCATCAGCCCGAAGAAGAGGATGAAGGCCGGGGCAAAGAGCGGGGTCGGGTCGATCTCCCCGTACCGGGGGGGAGCGAACATGGTGGTCAGGAACTCAAAAGGCCGGAGCCAGGAGGGATTATCATACCTGACCGGGATGTTCTCCCCCTCCTGTGGTTCATGAACGGTCCAGAAGACCTCTCCCCTCCCTGTCTCTGCGCTGATGGCAGCCAGACGGCCGATATCCTTCTCCGCGATCCATCCCTCAATAAAGACCACATCACGGGAACTCCCGAACCGCCGGGCAATATCATACCGCTCCCTGATATAGGAGAGATCCTCCCTGATCGCACGCAGACCGTGCATTCGTTCTGCTGCAAGGCGGGTGAGTTCACTCCGGTCGGCTGCCACCTGCCCAGAGATCTCTTCTTCCTCCTGCCTGAGAACTTCCCGGATTGCTGCAGGTTTTCCTGCCAGTCCTGGCGGAGGGGTGATCCTCCTGAACCGGTGGACACGCAGGATCTCTGTCAGAATATCCAGATACCGGGTGGTGGTGATGATAACCATCAGCACCCCGTCAGGAACGTCCCTGGTCCTGATGATCACCTCATCCGGGATTCCCTGGTGAATTTCTGCTTCTACTGCCTCTGCATCCTCTTTCCGAAGCACTCCGGCTATCGTCCCGGTAAACCGGGTGATCCGGATCTCTGACGGATCAAGGTCAGGGATACTGAGAAGATCGATGATCGCCACTGATGCCGCCAGGTCGCTGCGGCCCTCCTCAAGGCGGGAGAGGTGCTGTGCCGTCGTGAGCATCGGAGCGGCTTCTGCTATCACCTCTTCGGCTCTTCTGCCGATGGCATCAGGTCCGGTTCCGGCCGATGGCACCCGGATATCTGACGGGGGAGTCAGCCAGCTCCTGATCCCGCCTTCTGACGGGAGGAATGGTTCACCGGTGGTGATGAGATGATCGATATCCTGCTGAAGACTGATGATCCGGGAGATACTCACCGGGTCTCCCGGACCGGAAATTTTCAGTCCTGTCTCATCCGCGGTCTCTCTGATATCACGAATCTCCACGATCCCTGCCTCATGCAGGCCGGTGATGAACGCCTCTGATACTGCATGGTGGACCCCTATCAGGATCTTATTCATCGTGGCCGGGTAGAACATCCGTTTCTCCGTAAATCTTGCTGCGAATGTGATGCACGGCCCTGGGGATGAGTCCCGCTGCCTGTTCTCCGACTCTGGTCCGCTCCTCTTCTGCCCCGGCACGGAGTCTCTCCTCTTCCTCCTCTGATTCACGATGCATGATGGCGAAAAGCCGGGAAACCTCCGCTTCTGCCTCCTGCCGTTTCTGTCTGATGAGTTCTTCAGCAGCGTGCCGTGCCCTGTCGATCTCCTCCTCTCCTGCTTCTTCAGCGGCAGAGATCCGGGCAAGGGCCTCCCGTTCGGCCTCCCGAATCTGCGATATTTCATCCATTCCGGGTCTTCCTGATCTTCATATTGCTGGTCACCCGGTATAATCTGTTCGGATCTGTCTCCTCACCCCTGGTATTCATCGTATGAGGAAGTGGTGCTGCATCCGGTCGGCAGCAGGTCCGGATATCCGAAACAATCAACACCTTTATTAAGTCTGACGATTATTGACCCATTATTGCGAGTGGAGGTGAAGCAGATGCCGGGGATCGATCTTGATGCCATCATGAGACTGAAGAAGACTGCAATGAAACGATGTGAAGAGCGGATCATCGAGGCTGCTTCACTCCCGCCTGACCAGAAACGGACAGAAAAGGAGTGTACGGAGTCCTACGGAGTCACCCGGCTCCTCAAGAAGCGTCACGGACTGTAGGAGGGAATATGGAGAACGAGAAACAGCTGATCGAGATCATCTCACAGAAGGAAGGAGAACTGAGAGTTGGGAGCGAGACGGTGATTCGCGAGGCTGAACAGATCGTCTCCCGGTCACGGACCGAGGCAGCCCGTCTCATACAGATGGCTGAAGAGGAGGGAAAGGCGGCAGCAGATGATGAATATGCCCGGCAGATGCAGATTCTCGATGGTGATATCAGCAG
>CAZSVH010000021.1:0-15869 GCA_964610235.1 uncultured Methanospirillum sp.
AATGCCTGCTTTTGTCGCTTTGAGACAACATTCAAATGTCTGGCAGATATATGATTCCGGTTTAACAGGTTTTTCTCTCCCCGGATTACCTGCATATGAGTTGATAAAAATGTGTTCTCTCACCCCCCACTCCCAATATTCGCCTTCTTCATATATCCGCCAGGGATTGCCTCATTAAGCCTCCAAACGATATTCATCGGTCTGCTCCCTGAATGTCGCTCATACCGTGCGGTCCCTACACACAGAAACGGCTGAGAAACATTCTGAATCTTATTGAATTCTCTTACAAAGAGCAATACCCGCCCTCCATTCTCCTGGTGGTGAATATATCGCTGACCAGTTGGAGAAGATTCTGATGTCGTGCTTTGGGATTGCCAGTGAAAAAGGGTATCACTGATAGCATAGTCGTGATACATTGTTGATATTGAGAAGTACTTTTCATTCTTATGGAGTGTGATAAAGAACACATCGAGCTTCTTATCAGAGAAATACACGACTCCTTCCCTTTTCCCTTTGGTACTCCACTGTTCTGGTGTGTAATGACCAAGACCAGCAAAGATCTGATCCCGTGAGTAATACCCATGAAGCGAGAGACCACAATCAAAACCCATATCGAGTGGTTTCTCAATAAATCGAATTGAATCCTCCACATAATCCAGCATCGAAAGGAATTCAGATACCATCCACTCTCTTTTGAATAGTTCCTGAAATGCAGAGAGAATAGAGGGATATCCCAACTCCTGAAAAGGCTTGGAATATATCGAGTAATAGAGCATATTCAGGTGATATTGAGACCTGTTTTTTCCACTACTATCAGAATCAATTTCTATCCTCAGAAGAATCTCTCTGATTGATTGAATGAATGAGACTGAATTGATATGCCCGATTTTTCGGGCAATTGTCATCATCCACCTCTCCTCATCTGGATTGACTCGTTCACACAGACCTGTTATCAGCATGTCTGAATAGTTACAATAAAAATTCATTGGGGAAAAGAACTTTTAACGGTGGAAAACACCCTGCTTCCGGGTGTCGGGACAACAGATCCGGTTTCCAGATCCGAAAATCTCCTCTCTCCCTCTTCAGCCCAGAGACGTTCTATCTCCGGGTCTCCCGGAAGGTTGAGACTCTCTATCAGGCGATCAATCAATTCAATCCGATCGTGAACCGGGAGAGATAATACCTCCTGTTCAATTTTCTTTGATAGTGATGTCATTCTGATGAACACCTATGTGCATTCCAGATATTTTAATCTGCTATTCGTCCGGATTCAATCAAACCCGTTCAGTCCTATTGTATGGAATCCACAGACCCGGCTGATATCGGGCCTGTGCTGGATGACCATGACCAATGTACCTTCCGTGAGTGATGAGGGACTTCGTCCCCACACAGTCCCAAAGGAGACCCGGCCCGGATTGGACAGTATAGGCGATATTACTGAATTCAGATCCCGTGCTTTCGCCGGGGCTTATACACTCGTTCATCCCCCCACCCCGGGTCTGAACCTTGCCTGGCCTCAGGGATGGAGTTCTTCCTCCACCGGCAATGGGGTGCATTCACCGGAATAACCGTTCTTTAAGCGAATATTCAATGAGAGAAGGGCACAACAAAGCAAATCTGCCGGATCAATCAGGTTAATCAAAAAACAGATGCAGCGTGGAATTCACGCTGTCTTGATGCTGTTGACGGGATCCGAACCCGCGACCTCCAGATATCTCAGATTTCTCTTATGAGTCTGGCGCCCTAACCAGCTAGGCCACAACAGCACAGATGCTTATATTAGAACAACTTCCTGACACTTAAACGTTCCGAAATTCCGCTGGTCCGCCCGGGATCCTCAAATACCACGAGGACCGATTCATCGTATGAATCCTGCACCTGCCGCTGATATCTCGGTGGTATACTGCACGGCTCCCCCGGATGATTCGGTCCGGATCGTCCGTGAACTGCTGGAGCGCAGGCTGATCGCCTGCGGTTCCATCACCCCGGTCAGATCCCTGTACCGGTGGGAGGGTCATCTCTGCGATGATCCTGAGGAACTCCTGATCATGAAGACCGCCACCCGGCATGTCCCGGACCTCGTGACCGCCATCACCGCGATCCACCCGTACACCACCCCTGAGATCATCGCGGTCCCGGCAGACCAGGGATATCAGGGATATCTGGACTGGGTGATCGAAGAGACCTCCTGAGCCTGCTGCGCGAGATGACCCGGACCGGCATCCGGGCCCGGGACTCCCGGCGTCATCCGGGGCCAAATCCCGGGATCCCCGGACCCTCCCGGTTTTTTCGCCCCCTGTCAGCCCGGATCGGTCATTTCCCTGCTGACGGGATCCCCCTGCAGATAAAGTATATTTATTATCGTATAGAACCGAAAAGTCTGGTATGAAAGCGGTACTTGCACGGAGTCTCTCCCGCAAGCAGATCATGACCAATGATGGGAAAGCCATCGGCGAGCTGCGCAACCTCATGGTTGATTTTGCGACCGGACAGATCACCGACCTCGTCATCGAACCGGATCAGACGTTCGATACCACCGGATACCAGATGGACGGTGACCGTATGCTTGTTCCGTTCGAATCAGTCCGGGATATCAAGGACTTCATCGTGATCGATCGCTATCTTGCCAGGATGTGAGGGAAGGCCCGGGCCATCACCTCTACAAATCCATCCCCGTACGGGCGGCCCGCGGTAAACGCAGCAGCTTTCTGCACCTCTTCTCCCGCGTTCGCCACGCAGCATCCCCATCCTGCTGCCTGGATCATATCGATATCATTCTCAGAGTCCCCGATTGCAACAAAGTCAGAGAGCGGGATCCCGATATCAGAGACGATCGTGCGGAATGCTCTCCCCTTGCTGAATCCGGCCTCCTGGATGTGGATGGCAAAATTGGTGTCAAGGACGGTGACATTCATGCCGGCCAGGAGATCCCGCACCTCCTGGACCGGGACTGTCCTGGCGAACGCCACGTCGGCGAACCGTTCCCGGGGTGAGAACATATCCAGCCGGATCCCCTGCTCCTGGAAGTGGCGGGTCAGGAGGTCCAGTGCATCAAGGGCGACCTGCCGGTCCGGGAGGACCTGGAGGTTCCCGGTGAACCCGACCCGGTAGACCCCCCCGTTCTCCCCGATGAACGTCCCGCCGGTTCCGATCAGCTTGGAGAGGCCCTTGAGGATGCAGGAGGTGTTGCCTGAGGCGAGAATAACCTCGACCCCGTTATCCTGCAATGTCCGTATCGTCTGTACTGCCTGAAGATTCAGGCGTCTCCGCTCATCAGTGAGCGTTCCGTCAATATCTGTGATGACTGCCCTGAGCACCCTCAGCATGGCCGGAGGCCACCCTCCTCGACGAGGAAGGTTGCCTCACCGTCCGGCAGGTTGGGACTGTCGACGAGTCTGAAGACACGCTTTCCTCCTTTACTCTTTCTCAGGTAGATCCTGAACGTTGCGGTATGACCGACGATGTTCCCCCCGATCGGCTTGGTGGGATCGCCGAAGAAGACTGCCGGGTTTGACTGGACCTGGTTCGTGACAAGACCGATGGCATTGTACTCATCACAGAGTTTGAAGATGTCGTGCATGTGCCGGTTCAGCTTCTGCTGCCGCTCGGCAAGGGTTCCCCGTCCGGCATACTCGGATCTGAAGAGCCCGGTGAGCGAGTCCACGATGATCAGCTTGACCGGTTTTCCCTGTTCCTTGAGTTCCTCGGCGAGTTCACGTGAGTTCTCGATGAGGAGCATCTGGTGGTCTGAGGTCTGTGCCCGTGCCACGTTGATGTTCTTTAAAAACTCCTGCGGATCTGCACCCTCGATATCGAGTCCCCGGACCATCTGCTCGATACGCTCAGGCCGGAAAGTATTTTCGGTATCCACATAGATGACCGATCCGTTCAGGCCCCCGAGCTCTTCGGGGAGCTGTACGTTCACCGAGAGCTGGTGGACGATCTGAGACTTACCTGACCCGAACTCACCGTACATCTCGGTGATGGCCTGGGTCTCGAACCCTCCGCCGAGGAGATCATCCACCTCAGGGACCCCGGTCCTGAGCTTCTTGATCAGGAGACGTGCCTCAAATACCTCTGTCCCGGTCTTGAACCCGCCGATATCGGCCTGTTCACGGCACCACTTGATCATCTTCTTTGCCGTGGACTCCCCGATCTCTGCCGCCTCTGAGAGGGTTGACGGGGTGGCGGTTGCGATCCCCTCGATCGTCAGGAATCCGCCGTCCCGCAGTTTCTCAGCGATCGCCGGACCCACGCCGGGTATATCCTCGATCTCCAGTCTCTTGGTGTTCATGAATTCCTTCTCTTCAGCGGCTCCCCGGGAACCCCCGTCTCCGGCCCCGGTGACACTGCTGCCGGTCTGGGTGGTGCACCACGTGATCATCTTGCGGGCCGTCGCCTCCCCGATCTCGGCAGACTCGTACAGTTCTGAGGCTGTTGACTGGGCTATCTTCTCAACGGTCTCGTACCCGGCTTCCCGGAGCTTCTCTGCGGTGGTTGGTCCGACGCCGGGTATGTCCTCAAGTTGGTATGCTTCTGCTGCCATAATGTTCTATCCCTGCATAGACGGTTCCCAAACAGCGTATTTAAAGGTGCCAGAAGCAGGGTGAAAGTAACCGATCTGGTCTGGCGGTTTTCTCTAATTGGCGTGATATTCGCTTCATTTTAGAAAAAGACGAATCCCGCCGGATTTCAAGGGGGCCGATCTGTTTCATGGATGCAGGGATGGCGGGAAAATATCCCTGAATTTCTCTTTTTTTTCACCAGCCGTTCCAGGGGATGGTCGGGAGACGGGTGCGGTGGGGACCGGGCCCCGGTATAAGGGTGGGTTTCCCTGAACCGGTCTGGAAAAAGGGGGCTAATAATATATAGTCGTGCAAATCGAGGGGTGAAAGTGTCAGATTCACCCGTCTGCCGGCCTGAGAAATGCCGAGAGCCGCTCCCTGACGTCCCCGGGATCGCAGCAGACCCTCTGCGTCCCGGTGTAATACAGGCGCTTTCTGCTGGCGATTCCGGTGATGAGAAGTCCGGCCCCCTCGGGCAGATCGTCACCGACCAGAAACGCACGCTCCCCGTCGTCGATGACCGTTCCCTCCGGGGTCCGGATGACCGTCCCCTCGATCGTGATCTCCTCCTGGTCCTCGTCCGGGACCACCATGAGCGTGCCTGTCCTCCCGATCGAGAGTTCGGTATCCCCGCCCCGTCCGACCCGGGCCGGGGCATGGTAGATGATGACCCGCTCCCCGGGGAGGAGTGGTTTCCCGGCCTCCTCATCCCAGATCACCACCGGAACAGTGGTTGTTCCGTCTGATATCCTGACATTGCGGACCTGTGAGGTAGTCCCGTCCCTCCGGGTGAACGGCCGGGGAGGAGTCACCTGGACCAGGGTCCCTGAAACCGAGACCGTCTGATCCACCGGCAGATCCGCCAGTGGCGTGAGGGGGATCTCCGGGACCTCGTCTGCCGGGGTGAGGATGGTGGTCTCATCGATCACGATCTCCCTCCCCCCCCGGTCTCCTTCCTTCTCCAGGACCCCGGCAGCATCCACCGCCGTCCCCGGGGTGATTCCGGCGAGCATACCGGCGTCCCAGCAGAGGAGCCGGGCTGTACCCCCCGGATCCCCCACGACCCCGGAGATCATCTCCCCGCCCGTCCCGTCCTTCCGGGTGTATGGTTTTGCCGGCTGCAGACTGATGATGAGCAGCGGGGTATCTCTCCGTTCAGGCGGCCTGACCTCCCGGGGGGTCATATCACAGCTGATCTCGACATGGGTTCTGCGCATGTTCAGGGGCATGATCTCCCGCTGGTTCTTCCCGTGCCTGCCGATGACCTCGATGACCTCACCGACCTCGAACGAATCCCCGACCGCGGCCGCCTGCTCATCCCAGAGGACCAGGTCCGTCTGCCCGGTCTCGTCAGCAACCGTCAGACGGGCGACCAGCCCCTTGTTCCCGTCCGGGCGGTCAAACTCCTTTGCGCCTGAAAATGCGATGATCTTCGCGTAAAAACAGAAGAGGGATGATCGCCCCCTCAGACCGCGGATACTGACATGGGACCGGTCCAGATCCCTGACCACCAGCAGGGCTGCCGCCGTTTCGTCCGCCAGGTTGCCGCACGCCGATATCTTCTGCTCAACCCGGCGGTCAAACTCCTCCCTGCTGATCAGGTCATCGACCAGGGCATAATGGTACCTGACCACGATCAGCCCCGGCCTGCCCTCAGAGCCATGGAGGGGTTACCACGGCTGCGAGGAGATCGTCCAGGGTCTCGGCACGCCGGATGAGGGCAGCCTCCTCCCCCCTGACCAGGACCTCGGCACACCGTCCCCGTCCGTTGTACTGGGAAGCCATGGCATACCCGTACGCCCCGGCATCGAGGATGGCGATGAGATCCCCGGCCCTGACCGTGGGGAGCCGGCGGTCATGTGCCAGGATATCCCCGGTCTCGCAGATCGGGCCGGTGATGGTGTAGGTCTCTTCCGGCTTGTCATCAGCCCGGTCCGCCACGATCACCTCGTGGTACGAGTCATACATCGCCGGCCGGATCAGGGTATTGAACCCGGCATCCACGTTCACAAAGATCTTGTGTGCCTGCTTCACCGAGTTCACCCGGGTGAGGAGGATGGTCGAGTCACAGACCAGGGATCTTCCGGGTTCGATCCAGACCTCGGGTGATATCCCGAGACGGGAGAAGGTCGCCGTGATATCAGGCATCACGGCAGCGGCATAGGCGTCCATGTCCGGTGCCGGGCTGGTGGTATGCTCATAGCAGACCCCCAGACCGCCGCCGAGATCCACGAACGAGAACGTCACCCCCAGCTTATGGAGTTCTGCGACGACCTCCATGAGCACCCGGGCCTCCTGGGCAAAGGGTTCGACCGAGAGGATCTGTGACCCGATATGACAGTGTATCCCGACCGGAATGACATTCTCACAGGCAAGGGCCCGGGCGTAGGCGTCAATGATCCCGGATGCCGGAATTCCGAACTTGGAGGTGGCAAGACCGGTCGCGATCTTCGGATGGGTCGGGACATCGATCGCCGGGTTCACCCTGAACGATATCTCAACCCTCTTCCCCTCCTCACCCGCAATCCGGTCCAGCTGGACCAGCTCATCGATCGAGTCCAGGGAGACCCTGACGCCTTCCCTGACCGCTGTCCGGTGATCCCCTTCGGTCTTGGAGCTTCCGTTGAAGAGGAGGTGTTCCGGCTTCATCCCGGCACTGAGTGCAATCCTGAGTTCTCCGGTAGAGAAGACGTCGGCTCCGGCACCCTCACTGGCAAGGATCTTCAGGATTGCCGGGTTCCCGTTTGCCTTCGCCGCGTACAGGATCCTGATATGGGGATACCGGCGGGTGAGTGCCGTCTGGTATGCACGGTAATTCTCCCGGATCCGATCCTCGTCGGTCACATACAGCGGAGACCCGTAGGTGAATGCAAGTCTGACCGCATCACATCCCCCGATCCAGAGGTGATTATTCCTGATGGTCAGGTGGGGGGGAAGGCTCATCTTCACCATGATACCGTCTCCATCCGCTCGATCGCCTCGCGGATCCGGTCCACCGACCGGGTGATGGCGAACCTGACATACCCCTCACCCGCCTTTCCGAACCCGACTCCCGGGGTGACGACGATCCCGGCCTCGTTCAGCATCTTCGCCGCGGTCCCGATACTGTCTGCGGTCTTCAGCCAGACATAGAAGGTTGCTTTCGGTGCCTCGATATCAAACCCGAGCCGTTTCAGCCCGCCGACCAGCACATCACGCCGCTCCTGGTAGATGTTACAGGCCTCGGCGACACAGTCCTGCGGTCCGGAGAGGGCGGTGATGGCAGCGTACTGCACCGGGTTGAACGTCCCGGAATCGATGTTCGTCTTCACGATCCCCAGGCCACGGATCACGTCTGCGTTCCCGACCGCCATCCCGATCCGCCATCCGGTCATGTTGTAGGTCTTGGAGAGGGAGTGCATCTCGATCCCGACCTCAGAGGCCCCGTCGGTCTCAAGGAAGGAGGGTGCCCGGTACCCGTCAAACGATACCTCAGAGTAGGCATTGTCACTCACCACAACGATCTGATGCTCGCGGGCGAACTGGACCACCTCCTCGTAGAACGCGGGCGGGGCGATCGCCGAGGTCGGGTTGTTGGGATAGTTGATCCACATGAGCTTCGATGCATCCGCCACCTCCCGGGGGATTGCATCAAGGTCAGGGAGGAAGGCATGCTCCTGCAGGAGTGGCATCTCGTGGATCTTCCCCTCTGCAAAGAGGGTCCCGGTGGAGTAGACCGGGTACCCGGGGCTGGGGACGAGGACATAGTCTCCCGGATTGACGAGTACCTCCGGGATATGGGCGACCCCGTCCTTGGATCCCATCAGCGAGATGATCTCAGACGACGGGTCCAGGTCCACCGAGAACCGCCGGCTGTACCATCCGGCGACCGCCTCACGGAAGGACTGCATCCCGAGGTAGGACGGGTAATGGTGATTGTCAGGATCCTGTGCCGCATCGATGAGTGCCTGAACGACGTGGGGCGGGGTGGGGAGGTCCGGATCCCCGACTCCGAGGTCGATAACATCAACCCCTTCTGCCCGTTTCTTCGCCTTCATCTCGTCAATTCTGGCAAAGAGGTAGGGAGGCAGGTTATCGATCCGTTTTGCAAACATGTCAGGAAGGTTAGACCGGAGCCCTCTTAATCATGCGGTGCAGGAACCTCCTTTCCCTCATGGGGATCCCCCCGGCCGTGAACCCGGATACCGGTCATATCTCCCCGTCTGACCGGTCTTCCCCGGACTCCCCGCCCGGGTGCCGGTGGGCGTGATGCAGGTCCGGGGTATGCGGATGGGTGTGACAGATCTCGTCATGGGCATGAAGGTGGGAGTGAAATCTGCCTGGACGGACGGCTGCTCCGTCCGGGTGGAGGTGGTCATGGTGGCCGTCGTCGTGCCGGTGCCGGTGATCATGGACGAGCGGGGGGTGATGATGCGGATGGGTATGCTCCTCGGTAATCAGGATGAGGATCCCGGCGAGCATCAGCCCTGCCGCAGGGATGAAGATGAGCCCCGGGGTCTCCTGGAAGAGGAACAGGCCGAGCATGATCCCGAAGACCGGGTTGATCCCGAAGAAGGATCCGGTCCGTGCCGGCCCGAGATCCCGCAAAGCCCTGAGAAAACAGAAGGTCATCATCCCCCCGAACCCGGTCAGGCCAAGGAGGAGTGCGGCAGCGGCGCTCCCGGTGGCGGGGAAGGGTTCACCGATGAGCCGGGCGATACTGAAGGTGACCACCGCGGCAAACAGACCCTTCCAGGTCACGATGGCGAGCGGATCCCTCCCGGCGATCTGGCGGGAACAACTGGTGTCGATTCCCCAGCAGAGGCAGGTGAAGAGGATCCCTGCTGCTCCCAGCGATACCCCGAAGGCCTGGTCCGGCTGCCAGGCAAGGATGATACAGGCGGCGGTGATGCACCCCAGTGCTATCCATACCCTTCTGCCCGCATACTCGGCGAAGAAGACGGCTGCAACGAGGGCCGTCGCCACCGACTCGAAGCTGAGCAGGACCGATGCCTCCCATGCCGGGATGAGCCTGAGTGAGAGGGTCAGGCAGGTGGTGGCCAGAACCGCCCCGAAGAATGAGGCCGCGATGAGCCAGGGGACCGCCTGGCGGTTCAGGGGCGGCTCCTCACTCCTGATCCCCCGCAGATACCGGACCAGCCGGTACATCCCGATCCCTCCCCCGCTCCCGAGGTAGATGAGGCTGGCGAGGGTGAGCGGACCGGATCCGGCCAGGGCCATCTTTGCAAGCGGGGCCGCGAACCCGAAGAGGGCTGATGCTGCAAGGATGAACAAAACAGCGGGTGGGGGAGACCGGATCATCGTAAGACCGGTTGCCCCTGCATCCCGATAAATGAGGTGGATCCGCCTGAGGGTCAGATCCTGAACCGGTTCATCTCTTCTTCGATGAGCCGGGCAGACTCCCGGGCCTGGGAGACCACCCTGCTGATCTCGTCCATGGAGGCGTTGACATCGTCGATCATCGTGACGATCTGGGAGACGGCGGCTGATGACTCTTCACTGGCAGCCGCCAGGCCGACCGATTCTTTCGCCGTCTGCTGCACCATGTCCCCGAACTCGTGGACCGATGCGGTCACCTCCTCGACCGATGCTGCCTGTTCCTCACTCGCGGCTGCCACATCGTTCATGTTCCGGTCGATCTCAGCGATCGAACCGACGATCTCGTTGAAGATATCAAGGGTCTCACCGACCGCCTCGTTGCCCACCCGCACCTCGGTCAGGGAGACCTTCACGGCATCGGTGATGGCCTCGGTCTTCTTCTGCAGGGTGTTGATGATGGATGCGATATTCTCGGCAGATTTCTGCGACCCGGTGGCAAGTTCCTTCACCTCGCCGGCTACGACCGCGAACCCGAGGCCTGCTTCTCCTGCCCGTGCCGCTTCAATGGCGGCGTTCAGGGCGAGGAGGTTCGTCTGTTCCGCGATGGACCCGATGATATCAACGATACGCCCGATCTCGTTCATCTGGTTGCTGATATCGGTGATCATGCTCTCGATCTCGGCAGATGATTTGAGAATGCCGTGCATGCCGGTTTCAGCCTTTGCTGCAACCTCTTTTCCCCGGGTGGAGAGTTCAGAGGCGGTTCCGGTCAGGGCCGTCACATCGTTCATCTTCGCGGCGACGGCAGAGACCGTGGTCGCGAGGTCCTGCATCGCGTTCATGATCTGCCGGGTGTTGTCCCCGCTGTGTTCGGCGAGGCTGTTCACGGCAGAGGCGATCTGGGCGACCTGACCGGTTCCTTCAGAGACATCCGAGATACTCCGGTTCGCCTGGCTGATACCCCCGGTGACCGCCCCCACATTGGCATCGACCTCTCCGACCGCACTGACGAGTTCGTCCATCCGGACCTTCACCTCGGCGATCGCCTTGGAGACATCGGTACCGATGGTGTTGAGGGCGTCTCTGAAGACCATGAACTCACCCTCGGCCCTGAGATCCTCGTTCATCCGTGCCGAGAAGTCACCTCCGGCATACCGGCCTGAGAGCGACATCGCTTCCTTGACCGGTTCTGCCATGGCGTCAACGGTTCCGTTGACCCCGGTGATGATCACTGCGTAATCACCCTGGAACTGGTTGGCATCTCCTCTCACGTCCAGCCGTCCCTCGCTGGCAGCCCCG
Source organism: uncultured Methanospirillum sp. (assembly GCA_964610235.1). Lineage (GTDB taxonomy): Archaea > Halobacteriota > Methanomicrobia > Methanomicrobiales > Methanospirillaceae > Methanospirillum. Next base: position 11,184 of record CAZSVH010000021.1, read on the forward strand.
CTGATCCTCTGGATCTCGTCCCGGAACCGCTCAAAGGTATCCACCACCTCGGTGAACGCCCTCCCGAGGACCCCGATCTCGTCCTTCCCGGTGAACTCCTGAGACACTGCGGCAAGGTTGCCGGCAGTGACCTGGTGGGAGAGATCGACCAGGGCGTTCATCCGTGTTGTCACCGAGCGTCCGAACCAGTACGAGACCGCAACACCGGCGATGACCCCGAGGATGATCACCAGGATGATTGTGTTCCTGATGGCGTCAATCGGACCGGTAAAGTCACTCAGGGTCCCGATCGCCACGATCACCCAGTCATACTTGTCATAATAGGTGTATGCGGCGACCTTCTCCTTCCCCTGATAGGTATACTGGATAAATCCCTTCTTATTGGTGAGGATCTCCTTCATAAAGGGGAGATCTGAGTTGTTCTTCCCTTCATCGGTCGGATGGACAAGGATCAGGCCGGTGCTGTCCATCACGAACATGAACCCTTCTTTTCCGATGACCTTCCGCTTGATCTGGTCCTTAAGAACCCCGACGGTCTCTTCCTCATCGACTCCCACAAAGAGGATACCGATGATATCACCCGTACTGTCCTTGATTGGCTCGTATGCGGTGATGTAATTCTTACCGACGACCACGGCAGACCCGTAGTAGGTCTTCCCCTGGTTGATCACCGCATCATAGACCGCCTGTGAGACCGTGGTTCCGACCGCACGCTTCCCGTCCTCGCCGATGACATTCGTGGAGATACGGACTGCCTGGTCACCCTTCTTCTGGAATACCGTGGCTGCTCCTCCGACGAGGGCCTGCATTCCGTCCACGATCTCGAAGTTGTCATTGACCACGTACCCAGAACCGAGCACGAGTTTTCCGTCCACGATCGAGGGCGTTCCCTTCGCATAGAAGGTCTGGCGGAGGAGGTTTAAGTCACTGTTCACCTTGTTCTGGGTCAGGTCATAGACCGTGCCACTCGCCTCTTCCATGTCGGTGACCTGAATCTCCAGGTTCGTCCTGATATCGTTGTATACCGCGTTGTAGGCGCTGCTGTATGCAATGATGCCCAGGACGAGGACCGGGACGATCACCAGAACCAGGCTTATGATGCTGATTTTTCTTCCGATGGTTACGTCTTTTAAAAACCTATCGGTAATACTACTCATCTTCCCCATATTCATTTCACTCCCAGACAGTACGCAGGATTGATAGGGTAAATTACTCTGGTACACTATTTAATGGATATGGAGAATGGCTGACATACTCTTATATAGGTCCCGATCGACAGTTCAGCCGTCTCCGGCTCTTCGATATCCCGGCCTATGGATGCAGGGGCAGGATCGCCCGGTCCCCGGGACTGGTATCCTTATCTCCTCCCCGTCCGCTCTCAGTGTATGAGCCATACCACTCAGGAAGGGATTGCGCTCTTCCAGGCAGAGTCCGGGACGGTTGCGGTCCTCCCGCCGGTCCGGAAGACGGATCAGGAATGGCGGTCTCTCCTCCCTCCCGTCTCCTACGAGGTCACCCGCCTCCACGGGACCGAGCCGGCCTTCTCAGGTTCTCTCTATCAGATCCGGGATACCGGGCTGTACCGCTGTATCTGCTGCGGTACCGATCTCTTCTCCTCGGCAGACCGGTTCGACTCAGGAACCGGATGGCCCTCGTTCACCCGTCCTGTTTCAGATCTCAATATCAGCACCCTGCAGGACCTGAGTTTCGGGATGGAACGGACCGAGGTGAGGTGCCGGCGGTGCGATGCCCATCTCGGACACCGGTTTGATGATGGTCCGCCGCCTTCCGGCCTTCGGTACTGTATCAACTCCGCCTCGCTCAGGTTTGTTCCCCGGCAACCGTGACCGGCCGGCCGGCAGATCCTGTCAGATGCCGAGGAGCCTTCCCAGGAGCATCTTCCCGGCCTGCGGCCCGATACCGGCGATAATATCCGGGATATCAACCGGTGCGATGACATCCTGCTGGAACGGGACCGCAGGGGAGAATCCGAAGATATCGGGTGATACACTGCCAGATAGAGGGAGGCGGATCTCCCCGTTGCTGACCGTCTCAAGGAGCGATCCGATCACTCCGGTATGGGAGACGGTCACCGGGAATGATATCTCCTGAAATCCGGGGTTCAGGACGAAGGGCCCGGTTTCTCCTTCTGCAAGCCGGATTCGCTCGTCACCTCCGGTGTACTGCACCGCGTACCCGATCTTCTTCACCGGGATAGGGATCGGGTATGAACTGTTCAGGCCGAGTGTCACGTTCAGGGAAGCAGAGGAGAGATTCAGGGAGGTGATATCGCATCCCCGGACCGTGACGTCCGGGTGATGGGAGAAGAGACTCACTCCGATCGCCCCGATGATGACAAGGATGATGAGGATCACTCCGATGTACAGGATTCTGCGGTCCATACGGATGATATACCCTGGGAAGGGAAAATCCTGCCGGATGCTGACAGGAGGGGAGGAGAGACCGCCCGGTGGTGTTCTCGCCCGGGAATCTCACCTCATCCTGCCCCTGCAGATCAGGCGGACAATAGCCCGGGTATCAGGTGGTGACCAGGTGGGGGATGGATTGGTATCCTGATCGAATCGGGGGCAGTACCGGCCTGCGCCGGGATCCCGGTTTCCCCTGATATAGGGTGGAACTCCAGTGGAAACAAGGGGGTATAAAATCCTCTCGGAGCGCCATCACCCCCGGGTGATCCCCCGGACCCGGAATCCCCTTATCCTGCATACTCCCGAAAAATCTCATGGCATCCTGATTGCGCGACGGATCCCCTGGATGGCCGGGGATACCGCAGGACACGACCCCCTGCATCACGGAACCGGCCGGTACCTGCCCCTCTGATCTGAGGAAACACCGGGACACGCGACGATGGCCCTGAGAATCCCTGCCTGTCCCCCTCCTCCGGTGCCCGGAGACCGGGATGGGGGAAAAAGATATATTTCCCCGGGGAAGAACCTCAATTATGGGAGATCCAGGCCTGATCCCGGGAGGGTACGGTCATCCCTGCCTCTGGTGCGGGGAGCCGTCTCCCCGGGAGTCGTTCTGTTCTGATTCCTGCCAGGACCGGTTCATGTCCTGGCTTCAGACCGAACCCGCTTCCCTGCGGGGTGTCCTTCCCCCGTTCTGGAATATCATCCGCCGGTCAGCCCTCCAGAGAGACGGGTACCGGTGCCAGGTCTGCGGGGGGGGTACTGACCTCTCGGTTCATCATGTCATCCCGCTCTCGGCCGGGGGAGACTCCACCCCGGGGAACCTCCGGGTTCTCTGCCGTTCATGCCATCAGAGAGAGCATGGCCGCCCGGCAGAACCCCGGAAGAGACGGTTCCGGGTACGGATCCGGCACCAGCCGATGTATGTCCCGGCATCGCGGTTCGGTGACTGGATCCGATCGTCCTGTCCTGACGGGTAGCCACCGGTCTCCCCGCCCCCTCTCCTCCACGCCCGTGCTTCCCCGGACCGGATACCATTCTGCCGGATGACAGTCTATTTCTCCTTGTGCTCCCACTGAGTGTTTACACTGAGGCAACGTCATGGACACCACCATTCAGAAGATTACAGGCCGGGAGATCATCGACTCCCGGGGGAACCCGACGGTAGAGGCTGATGTCACCCTGAACTGCGGGGTCACGGCCCGGGCAGCCTGCCCGTCCGGTGCCTCCACCGGAGTCCACGAGGCGGTGGAACGCCGGGACGGCGGGAGCCGGTTCTCCGGGAAAGGAGTTCTTGGTGCGGTCTCCGCCGTGAACGGGGAGATCTCTGCCGCACTCACCGGAAAGGATGCCGCCGATCAGGCAGCCGTGGATGCGGTGATGATCAGCCTGGACGGCACCGATAACAAAGGCCGTCTGGGAGCGAATGCCATCCTGACCGTCTCGATGGCCGTGTCCCGGGCGTATGCCCTCGCACAGGGAAAACCGCTCTTTGCCGCCCTTGCCCCGGGACCATACTCGATTCCGGTCCCCTGTATGAACATCATGAACGGGGGTGCCCACGCCAACTGGCAGGGGTCTGACTTCCAGGAGTACATGATTGCCCCGGTAGGAGCCCCTGATTTTGCCAAAGCGATGCAGTGGGGTTGCGAGGTCTACCAGTCATTGAAGGGAGTCCTGAAGAAGAAGGGCCTCTCGACCGGGGTCGGGGATGAAGGAGGGTTTGCCCCGCAGGTCCCTTCCAACCGTGAGCCGGTCTCCCTCATCATCTCCGCGATCGAACAGGCCGGGTACACACCCGGGAAAGACGTCTCCATCGTCCTGGATCCGGCATCGAGTGAGTTCTTCAAAGACGGGGTCTATACCCTCAGGACCGAGAACCGGAGCCTCTCATCAGGGGAGATGGTTGATTATTACCGGGATCTTACCACCACCTTCCCGATCATCTCCATCGAGGATGGTCTTGCAGAGGACGACTGGGACGGCTGGGCATCCCTCACCCGGGCAATCGGGGGGAAGGTCCAGCTCGTCGGTGACGATCTCTTCGTGACGAATACGAAACGGATCAGCCGCGGACTCAAAGAACAATCCGCAAATGCCGTGCTCATCAAGCTGAACCAGATCGGCACGGTCACCGAGACGGTTGATGCCGTGAAGATGGCCCGTGATGCCGGATGGGGAGCAATGATCTCGCACCGGAGCGGAGAGACCTGTGACACGTTCATCGCTGATCTCTCGGTTGCACTGGCAACCGGGC
>CAZSVH010000022.1:0-15577 GCA_964610235.1 uncultured Methanospirillum sp.
CACCGAGCCACGGCCCGATCTACAATAATCCGGCATTCATCATGGACGCTTACCTGGACTGGACGGGTGACGACGTGACGAATATGGTGGTGCTCCCCTATGTCTCCATGCACGGGAGCACCGAGGCTATGGTCAGGCATCTCATCGACGCCCTGATGGGAAGCCGGGTCTATGTTCCGGCGATCGTGGTGGTGAACAAGATCGACCTCATCGACACCAGTGATCGGGAGAAGATCGAGGCTGATGTCGCCGGGCGGTTTCAGATGGCACCGGTGATGATCTCGGCCGCAACCGGGTACCACATGGAAGAACTCAAAGACGCAGTATATGATAGTCTCGGTTTTATGCGGGTCTACCTGAAACCGGTATCCGGCCCGGCAGACCTTGAAGAGCCCCTGATCATGCGGACCGGGGCGAAGGTCGAGGATGTCTGCCGCAAACTTCACCGCGACTTTGTGGATAAATTCAGATTTGCGAGGATATGGGGTGATTCGGTCCGTCACGAGGCTCAGCGGGTGGGTCTGGCACACACCCTTGCAGACGAGGACATCCTCCAGATCGTCATTGAGCGGTAAGGGACTCCCGAATCACGTCGAGCGGGGCATCGGTCTTGATACCGTACCCAGAATAATGCACCCGTTCTGCCCGGTACCCCCGGTCCCGTATTGCGTCCATCACCGCAGCAATCGGACCGGGTGATACCCTGTACTTTTTCGCAAGGTGATGGTAATCATACGAAAATGAGACTTCCGGCTCTTTTCCACAGGTATCCACGATTTTTCCCAGTTCCGCCGGCCGGGCGATACCGGCCTGTGGAATACGGATGCTGATCTCATTCAGCAGATCCTGATCCTGCACAGATCCGGTCCAGAGCGGGCCGATAGGCTGGGTCTTTCTCCCGCACTCAGGACAGACCCGCCCCTCAGGGAAAAAACTGTTCTCTTCCTCCCGGTACGGGCAGGCAGGGCACTGGTAGATGAATCCGAGCCGTCGTATCGTCCGGTCAGCCGACTGGGTCCCCCGTGCCAGCCTGATATGCAGCCTGACAAAATGCTCGTGGGCAAAGCAGAAGAGGGGCTCAATCCCCCGGTCATATCGGGCCGTCATCCGTGCCATGTACCCGAGCAGAATGCGGAGCCCGACCTCGGCATGATAATCGGTATTCATCGGACGGGCCATATACCGCCGGATTCCTGCCTTGAGGTGAGCACCACAGAGCGGCGCTGTATCCGTTGCCGTGATCCCCGTCATCCTGACCGAACTGCGGATTGCAGCATCAATGAACGGGGCCGGTGTTCCGAATGGATCGAGATCCACAAAATCGAAGGCAGCCTCAGACATCAGGGCATTGGCATCCCGGCATGTCACCGCTGCCTCAATACCCAGCTGATCTGCGTTCCTGCGGATCAGGGAGCAGGCATCAGGATCGCGGTCATTGATGGTGACGGGAACCTCTGCCTCAAATCCTGCCCTGCACCCCCTGATCCCGCTCGCCCCCATCGCGTCAAGGAAGGACCGGGGTCTGGTGCACGCTGCCACCAGGACGGTGGCGTCGCGGTTCAGGGCCATCCGGGGATTGTAGAAGATCGGAGCACTGCCGGGGGGAAACGCCGCATCAGGGTCATGCCGGGGTACCCACACGGCAGTACGCCCTTCTTCTATCAATTCCAGTTCCATGCTCCAGAAAAAAGGGTCTTCGATACCCTTATACCTTCCCGTATGCCACTAAATAGGGCAGGACGTGTGGCCTAGTCAGGATATGGCGTCAGCCTCCTAAGCTGAATGTCGGGGGTTCAAATCCCTCCACGTCCGTTTCTCCTCTTCTGACATGAAACCGTCAGCACCTCTTCAGATCATCCGTCCGGTAAACTCTCTCGTCGCCGGACTTGCCGGCATCCTGGCATACATCATCGCGACCGGCACCCTTCTTCCCGCTGTTCTGATCGTCTTCGGGATGATCCTCCTGATCACTGCCGCCGGTAATGTCATCAATGATTACTATGATGCTGCCATCGACGCCATTAACCGGCCGGACCGCCCGATCCCGTCCGGGGCGATCTCAGGGAGAGAAGCACTCGCCTTAGCAGTCCTCCTCTTCCTGGCAGGCAATATCCTCGGGATCATCTCTGCCCCGCTCCCGCTCGTTCTCATCGCGATCATCAACTCATTCCTCCTCTGGATCTATGCTGCGTACCTGAAGGGAATGCCGCTGCTCGGTAATCTTGCCGTATCCTGCCTGGCCGCCAGTATTTTTCTCTTCGGAGGTGCACTGGACGGATGGGCAGGGCTGATGGCAAACCTTCCGGTTGCAGGAGCGACCTTCTGTGTCATGATTGCCCGTGAACTCATCAAGGATGCCGAGGACATCCCCGGCGACATGGCACAGGGGGCAAGAACCTTCCCGATCATCTTCGGGCTGAAGAAAAGTCTGTTGCTTGCCATGGGAGCCTCGGTGGCAGGAGTCCTGATCACCCTCCTCCTCGCGGACCGGTGGGGGTCACTCTACCTCGCCGGTATCATCCCCGTGGATCTCCTTATCCTTGCCGGGGCATTTCGGGCAGTGAAGGCACGGACTGTGGAAGAGGTTCGAAGAAGCCGGGGAGCCACGATCATCAAGGCCGGGATGTTCGCCTCCCTTGTGGTCTTCCTCGCTGCCTCACTCCTCTTCAGATGAGATCATCCGGTCTGGTAGATCTTCATGTCATCAGGGATCTTATCCTGATGAATCCCGAGGAGTGAGATCTCGTATACTTCTTCCCAGTTCACCGCCGTCTCGACACAGCCGTCCCGGCTGGTAACGATCCCCATCGATATCAGGTTTATCTGCCCGGCCATCTCCGTCCCTTCCTTGATCTCCATCAGGCAGCCCACCCCGATGATCGCCTTCGGATGATACCGTTTGACCATCCGTTTGATGAATGAAGAGCCCGGGACGATGAAGAACCGGTATCCGAGCCGTTCCAGTTTCTCCTTTGCCACCCCGATCTCACACAGCCCGCAGGACCGGCATTTCAATCCTTCCTCGTGCAGATGAGCCGGACAGGCCCGTGCCCTGAGGCACTGGGGAAGGAAAACTGCCCGATCTGCGACCGGGACTGCCATGAAGGCCTTCCGGTTCAGCGTGTTCTGCAGCGTGACCATGATCTTGAGAAACTCCCGGTCTTCGACACCGACAAGTTTGAAGAGTCCCCGCATCATGCCCTCCAGGAAGATGAGGCCGGCACGCATGAACTCGGGGAAGACCAGGTTTCCGGTTCTGATGGCATGAATCGTCAGGATGAGCAGGATTATCCCGCAGCAGATTATCCCGACGATGAAGAGGAACGTCAGTTCACCGATGAGGGTGAATACATCCGGATAGAGGTCAACAGACCAGACCATCCTCATGCACCTCCATCCCGGTGAAGCGTGCGGATATGGTCAAGATCCAGGGGAAGCGTGATGATACCATGCTCCGTGATGATCCCGGTGACCAGGGATACCGGCGTTGCGTCAAACGCCGGGTTGTACACGGCAACCTGGTCCGGCACCGTTACCCGGTCTCCGAACCTTGCCACCTCATCCCGGGATCGCTCCTCGACCGTGATCTCATCCGCAGATGCAGCGGGATCAAAGGTGGAGAGTGGTGCGGCGACATAGAACGGAATGTCGTGTGCCCGGGCGCATACGGCATGCATGTATGTCCCGATCTTGTTGAAGACGGCATCCCTGGTAATCCGATCAGCCCCGACCACCACCAGATCAATCGCCCCTTTCAACATCAGGGATGCAGCCATCGAATCCGTGATCACGGTCACATCAATTCCGTCCCGTGCCAGGTCCCAGGCAGTGAGACGTGCCCCCTGGAGCAGTGGTCTGGTCTCACAGGCGACCACCGAGACGGTATGTCCGGCCTCCCGTGCCGACCGGATCACACCGAGGGCTGTCCCCCATTCACAGCATGCCAGGGCACCGGCATTACAGTGCGTCAGGATACGGCAGGTGGAGGGGATGACCGCGAGCCCGTGTCTGCCGATTGCATGACAGGTACGGGCATCATCGTCTGCAACCCGCTCTGCCTCGCTGGTGGCAGCCTTCCGTGCGGTATCCGGATCCGGTGCACTCTCGACAGCCTTCAGGACCCGGTCAATCCCGTAGAAGAGATTGACCGCGGTCGGCCGGGTTCCCCTGAGTATCCCGGCGGCTCGCCGGACCTCTCCATGAAAGCGGCTGATATCAGACTCCTGACTCGTCAGTGCCGCAAGCGCCACTCCGAATGCTCCTGCTACTCCCAGTGCCGGAGCTCCCCTGATGTCAAGACAGCGGATAGCTGCAGCCAGGGCCTGGACATCCGACGCCGACTTATACCGCTCCTCTCCAGGCAGCAGGGTCTGGGCGATGAACCGGATCTCCGGGACTTCTGGATGAAATGTGACTGGCTGGAGGGGCTGATCAGGGAGTTGCATTCTTCTCCCTGATCTGCCAGACAAATGCCCGCATCGCAGCCGCACCTCCCTCGGTCACCGAGTCCGGGATATCCATCGGTCTGCGACAGGTTCCTGCCAGGAATATCCCGGGACGGAGCGAGTCAAGATGGGTAGTCTTCTGATCCACACTCCCGAAGAACCCGGTCTCATCACAGGTGATACCAAACCGTTCCATCATCTCTGCCGTATCACCGCGGGGCCGGAGACCCACGGAGAGGACCACGAGGTCAGCCTTCAGGCGGAGCAGTTCGCGTGTCTCGGTATTCTCAACCTGCACCATCACCGAAGGACCGTCCTGGTACAGGTCACCGGGGAGTCCCCTGATAAATTCGACACCGCTGGCAACTGCCCGGTTATAAAACTCCTCATACCCCTTTCCGTATGCCCTGATATCCATGTACAGAACACTCACCCGGATATCCGGGGATTTCTCCCTGAGAAGCAGCGCATTCTTGATCGCATACATACAGCAGACTGCTGAACATGACGGGTTGCCCAGCTGACAGTCCCTGGACCCGACACACTGGATAAAGACCACATGTCCGGGTTTCTCCCCATCCGAGAGGCGTTTCAGGCTCCCCTGTGTCGGACCGCTGGCATTGATCATCCGTTCGAGTTCAAGACTGGTGATAACGTCCGGGATCCGGAGATAATGACATGATGACTTCAGCGTCGCATCAAATATCTCGTACCCGGTAGCAACGATGATCGTCCCTGCGGATATTACTGCAGTCTCATCATCATCCTCGTTATCATGCAGGACGGCACTCTTTCCGCAGACATCATAACAGAGCCCGCAGTCGATGCAGTGTTCTGCATCACGGATGACGATGTTGGGAATGACCTGCGGATGCGCCTTGTATATCGCTTTCCTGACTCCGATCCCGGCATCGAACCGGTTGTACACCTCGACCGGACAGACCGTCTCACAGTCCCCGCATCCGGTACAATCAGACTCCCTGATATACCGAGGGTGTTTCAGGACATGGACCCTGAAGTTACCGGCAGTCCCCTCGATGCCGGTCACCTCAGTACAGGTATGCAGGGAGATCCGGGGATGACGGGCTGCATCAACCATCTTCGGGCTGAGGATACACATCGAGCAGTCATTGGTCGGGAAGGTCTTGTCAAGCATCGCCATATGGCCTCCGATCGATGGTTCACGTTCGATGAGATGCACGTGAATCCCGTGATTTGCCAGATCCAGTGCTGCTGTTATACCGGCGACTCCCCCGCCGATAACCACCGCCTCACTCACCGGCATGCTCCCGGGCCAGTGTCACGTAGGATGCGGCGTTTCTGACAATCCCTGCTACCTCTTCCTCACTCACTCCCCTGACGATCTTCCCCGGGACGCCGAGGACCAGGGACCGGGGAGGGATCTCCTTCCCCTCAGATACGAGAGCTCCTGCTCCGATGATGCTCTCCTCTCCGATCACCGCTCCGTTCAGGATGATCGCTCCCATTCCAACGAGGACCCTGTCCCTGATAGTGCATCCGTGGAGGATCGCCCCGTGGCCGACAGAGACATCCTCCCCGATGGAGACCGGGTGCCCTGCTGATGTGTGTACAACACAGTTGTCCTGGATATTGCTGCGGTTGCCAATGGTGACCGTATCTTTATCTGCCCGGATCACTGCCCCGTACCAGACCCCGATATCTGTTCCTCCTGATACCGAACCGGCGACGGTTGAGTTCGGGGCTATGAATGCGGCCCTGGGAATTGGTTCATGGATATTCATGGCTAGTTGACCCCTGCATGGGAGACGATGATGAACGGGGTATCCTGTTCACTCCGTAATATAAATCGATCCAGGGTAAGAACAACTTTTCTGTACGAATAACAGCCGGCCTTTGAGAATAGTGCCATTTCAGAGTCACGGCCGTAACCGGAGGGCTCTCCTGTCTTCACCGGCGCTGAGGTGGTTCACTGCTCCTCTTATATATCAGCCCGAATCAACATTGCTCAGATGAAGGCGATGGTGGGCGGGACCTTCGATCCCCTGCATGATGGTCACCGGTTCCTGATTACCCGGGCCTTTGAGGCAGCCGGTCCTGACGGGGAAGTGACGATCGGACTGACAAGTGATGAGTTTGCAGACCGGAAAGCACATCCGATTCACCCGTATTCAGAGCGGGAGGCAGAACTCCTCAGGTTTCTGAAAGAGAAGCAGTTTCGGACCGCCTGGAAGATAGAGACCCTCTATGACCGGTTTGGATCCACCCTTGATGCGGATTTTGATGCCCTGATCGTAAGTGAGGAGACATTTCCGGTTGCCAGGGAGATCAATCGCATCCGCCGTCAGAATAACCGTCCCTGTGTTGAGATTCATCAGATCCGGTGTGTCCTCGCCGATGACGGGAAATGGATCTCCAGCACCCGGATATGGCGTGGTGAGATAGATGTTCACGGACATCTCATCAGACCTGGTGCCGGGCTCCTGCCAGGATCAGATGATCTGTGACGGGATGTCAGCCTGGATCACGGTATCACAATACTCACAGACCAGCCGCTCACCCTGCACAGAGAACCGGCTCAGGACCGGCTCATTGGTATTCGTGATACAGCAGGGATTCGGGCACCGGAGCACCCCGATGAGGATCTCAGGGATCAGCACCCCTTTCTTATCGACCACCCGGCGATCCCTGATGATGTTGATCGTTGCCCGTGGTGCGATCAGGGCAATCCGGTCCACCTCTTCTGCCTTGAGTTCCCGGTTCTCGATCTTCACCACATCCTTGCGTCCCAGTTCATTACTGACCACGTTCGTGGCGACGCTGACACTCTCCGCGGTACTCCCGGTGATCCCCAGGATCCGGAGCACGATCAGCGCCTCTCCCCCGGTGATATGGTCGATGACGGTCCCGTTCTCGATGGGGTTGATGAGCAGCCCCTCCTGGTACTTGTCCCGGTTCATTCCATCACATCCAGCAACATGGCCATCCGCATCGGTATTCCGTTCCTGGCCTGTTCAAAGTAGCGGGCATAGGGCAGGTTGTCTACCGCGGGATCGATCTCATCGACCCGGGGGAGAGGATGCAGCACCACCAGGTGATCCTTCACCCCCTCCAGCAGGTCGGGTGTGACCCTGAACCCGGCTGCCACGTCAAAGTATGAGGCGGGATCCGGGAAGCGTTCACGTTGAAAACGGGTCACATACAGGACATCCAGTTCCCTGATGATCTCATCGATGGTGTCATGCTCCACGATGGTGCATCCCTGTGCCATCAGGTCATGCCTGAGCGGGTCCGGTAGTCCAAGACCCCGGGGTGATATGGCATGGATCTCTGCATGGTACCGGGTCAGGGCATAGGCGAGGGAATGGGTTGTTCTTCCGTACATCAGGTCCCCGACCAGCCCGATCCGGATCCCGTCAAGGGGCATGGACTGGCTGATGGTGTAGAGGTCGATCAGGGTCTGGGAAGGATGCTGTCCGGCCCCGTCTCCCCCGTTAATGACCGGAACATCCGCAAACTCACTGGCAAGGCGTGCCGCCCCGACTTTGGGGTGCCTCAGCACAAGGGTATCTGCATACCCGCTCACGACCCGGATGGTATCGGCAAGGGTCTCCCCTTTCGCGATTGAACTCACCTCCACCCCGCCCAGGTTAATGCAGGAACCCCCGAGCCGGAGCATGGCTGATTCAAAGGACATCCGTGTTCTGGTGCTGGGTTCAAAAAAGAGCAGCCCGAGAATCTTCCCCTTCAGGGTTCTGTCCGGCCCGTTTGCGGATATCTCTGCAGCACGGGCAATCAGACGGTCGATATGGTCTCTTTCCAGATCCCTGACTGAAATATAATGCTTCATGAAATACCCTGCCACGGTTATCAGTACCGGTTCGGCGGGATCTCACATCAACCTAATCAGGCAGGCATACTCCCGGGTGAGTTTCGGATCTCTTTCAGTGCCCTGACACAGGCATCCCGGATCTCCGCATCCGGGTCCTTTGCCCCCCTGATGAGGATATCTGTCGCCGGTGGTCCGATCTCAATGAGCTGGTCCCATGCCTCCTTTGCATAGAGGTAACTGAGGCGGTCAGTGGTATACTTGGGCTCCCATCCAAACCCGTCCAACAGGCGGACCACATCCCTGCGCACCTGCCGGTCAGGATCGGTGAGCGCCTGGATGAGCATGAACTTGCCGGGTTCTCCGATCTTTCCGATCCCATTGATGGCTGCAGCCCTGATATCCCCGTTCTCGTCCTTGATGGCATTGAGGAGCTGATCCAGGGCGGGAAGCCCGATATCACCCATCGATTCGATGGCAGCGACCCTGACTCCGTCATCCGTATCCTCGTATGCGGTTTTGAGGTGATCCATCGCCTCCTCACCGAACTTCCCGAGCTCTCTGACAGCTGCAACCCGGATCTTCCGGTCCGAGTCTGATAGCGCGCTGTAAATGACCGGTTTTGAACCCGGATCCCTCAGCTCCCCGAGGAGATGGATGAGTGGAATCCTCCGCTGGTCCCGGTCAGCAAGCCGGGTCATGACGTCGTGAATCCTCGTGATGACCGGTCCTTTCATACTGCTGAAGGTCTGCAGCAGAAGAGGCGGAGTGGGCCCGTCCCAGGTGAGGAGCGCACCGATCATCGGATCAATCACCACATCACCCTTGCTGACCAGGATCCCGGTGAGCATCCGGAGCATCTCATCATCGTGCAGGGAGTAGAGTTCATGCATCTGGCTGGTGTCGGTAAGGGAGATCTGCAGGATGATCGACATCAGGCTGATCCCGCGTTCGCTCCCCTGCTCTCCTGCATCCTTCAGTCCTTTGAACTCTTCGAGGAGACGGGGGAGCGCCGGACCTCCCATCTCAGCGAGGATTCCGCTGACCATTGGAACCTGTCTCTTGTCCTTCTGAAAGAGGGTGAAGAGGTCGTCAAGCGCCGGCTCTCCGATCCGTGCCAGGGAGAGACCGGCATAATTGGCGATCTCGGGGTCGGGATCCCCGAGTGCTTCCACCAGGGCAGGTACCGCCGGTTTTCCAATAGATCCGAGTGCTGCAACGGTGTAGATACCCAGCGAGGGATCCTGGAAGGCACGGATGAGGGAAGGGACTGCTGCTGGTCCCATCCTGACCAGATACTGTGTCAGTACCAGTTTGTTGTCCTCATCGGTCTCCTTCTGCAGACAGGAGATGAGAGGATCGATGGCAGAATCACCGAAGGTGGTGAGGAGTTCTCCGGCAAACTGTGCCTCTTCTCTCTCCCCGTCACTGATCATCCTGGTCAGGTGCGGGATTACCTGCTCAGGTTCACTTCTGATGATCCCGCTGATCATCTCCAGTCCTACCCCTTCAGGCAGGTTTCTGACTGCTCCTATGAAGAGGCCGGGATTCTGCTCAAAACAACGGGTAAGTTCTTCCCTGATCGGCCCGGCAAGTCCGGGTCCGGCAGATCCCAGGGCTGCAAGGAGGTGGGGGACCGCATCCATCCCGGTGCCTCTGACCAGTTCCAGGGCCATCTCCCGTCCCGGGTTCCCGGGTTGGATCATCGGGATCAGGAACGGAAGCGCTTCATCCCCGATATCCCTGAGGATAGCACTGATTCGGGCAGGGTCTGAGGAGAGGGGATCGCCGAGTGCATCAGCCAGATGCGGCACTGCAGGGGATCCCATCTGCCGCAGGGCTGTCTCTGCAAGTTTCGCCGCCCCTGCGTTCCCTGATGAGAGGGCCTGGATGAACCGTGGGGTCGTCATATCACCGAGCTGCACGAGTTCGTTCATTGCCGTCTCCCTGACCTGTTCGTCATGGTTTGAGAGGGCATCGACGAGGGGATCGATGGAGCGGATGGGATCGATCTCACGCAGGAGCGTGACGGCAAAGAGCGCGACCTTTCTGCTCCGGGTTGTGATCGCCTCCTCAAGGAAGGGAAATGATATCCTTCCCATCTCCCGGAAGACGCTGGAGACCGGACCGGTTGCAATGTTCCCCTTCTCCTCTATGACATCCAGAAGACGGGGTGCAGCAAGGGAGCCAAGCCGGGGGATGATCGCAGAGACGGTCCGGTTGGTCTCTGCAGAGGGATCGAATAGTGCCCGCGTCAGTTCAGGGACTGCAGGCTCTCCGATCCTGATGAGTACCGACTCAATGACCTCACGGTCATCCTCCCGGTGCATCGGGATCTCCCTGATGAGATACGGGACCACCGGTTCACCGATCCTGATGAGGGCATTTTCAGACAGCGCCCGGGTTCCCGGGTTTTCGTCGTACAATCCCCTGATGAGGGGCTCAATTGACGCATCCCCGAGATCCATGAAGACCTTCAGCGCCATCGATGACGTAACCGGGTTTGAATCCTTCAGTGCGTCGTAGAGCGGTTCAAGGGCCGGCTGTCCGATCTCGTTGATGATGTAAAACTTCAGGTCCCGGGTCTCGTCCCGGTCCTGTGCACAGGATGCGAGAAGATCCGGGACGATCTGCTCGCCGAATATAATCAGGAGCGAGGCCACCCGTGACCTGATCTCCTCGTCAGGATCATCGAGTGCCTCGATAAGAACAGGGAGTGCCTCCCTGCCGTCTGTCTCAAGAACCGCTTCTGCAAACCGAGCGATCCTCCGGTCCTGGTTTCCCAGGGCCCGTATCAGGTGCGGAAGCACTGGTTTTCCGAATGAGAGCAGGGTGTAGGCCACCCGCTCTTCTCCGGCTTCATTGAGGCCGGGGGTGCATCCCAGAATATCCTCGGCTCCTGCCACCCCGATCCGTTCAAGGGTATGATGGATCCATCTCGCGATCGTCTCGTCAGAGGAGTTGAATGCCTCGACGAGTGGCCGGATGGCAGGTCGTCCGATGTACTCAAGTGCCTGTGAGGATGCATCCACCACCCGTGGATCCGGGTCCCCCAGAACCCGGAGCAGTTCCGGGATGGCCCGGGGTGTCTGCATTCTTCCAAGCGCAAGGGCTGCTTCAATCCTGATACTCGTATCCGGTGACGAACGGATCAGCCTGATGAGTCCGTCCAGATCACCTTTCAGCCGCATCCGTTCGGGATCCTTTGTTAAAAATGAGAACATACCTCTTACCCCCCTATGGCCGCATCTCCGGTATGGTGATTGGTTTTCAGAAACCTGGTAATAGATTCTCCGGATTTTTCCGGTCAGTCATACTTCCCCCGCAGTCCTGACCACCCGGTATACCCGCAGTACAGGCATCCGACCCCATTGCAATGCCGGCACATCCGTTCCGGCGAAGAGACCTCCACCGTCCCCTTCTTATCACAAAAGCAGCAGCCTTCCCCTGAGCAGTGCTGACAGGTGACCTCGATATAAGTGGTAGTATCTGCCATCAGGAGTCATCGTTCCTGAAACAAGATAAATGCAGCGGAATAATGGCAGGAGAATAGAAAAAAACGGGCCTGAAGGGACTCGAACCCCTGACCTACAGATTAAGAGTCTGTCGCTCTACCGACTAAGCTACAAGCCCGTGTGCCTATACATGTAATCATGTCACGGTAATGAATCTTTGCATTCTATCTGGGGAAAAATCAGGAATTCTAATAAAATAAAAATATAAAAATGAATAACGGGCCTGAAGGGACTCGAACCCCTGACCTACAGATTAAGAGTCTGTCGCTCTACCGACTAAGCTACAAGCCCTGTTGCTATATCATATTCGCATGAAATGGATAAAAATATTTCGTGGCCGGGTTTATCCGTCAGTACGGTGACATTTGTACAGATATGCAGGAATACCGTCTCTATGGATCTCCGGGAAACCGAACCCACCTGATCTGCGGGTGTGGGAGTGTGGGGTATCTGATTCTGGAGGAACTGAAGAAAGACGGAAGCCGCCTGCTCTGCATGGATAACAACCCTGAGCGTGTTCAGGAGTTACGTGAACAGAATATTGAGGCATTTCTGCGGGATTTGACTGATCCTGATATGCTCAAGGGGATTGGTGACTTCGATATTGCCTTCATCGTCAGTGATAACCATGAAGCGAACAGCGCTGGAATGAAGACGATCCGGGAGAAATATCCCCGTGCCCATGTGGTTGCCCGGGCGATTGATCCCATTAGTGAGAAAGTTCTCATTCAGGAAGGGGCTGACCTGGTCCTCTACCCCCAGCAGGTGGTTGCCCGGGCAGCGATTGAGCACCTTCAGAGATTTCAGAAGCACCACGTATCCAAGAAACTCTTCGATCTCCTCGCTTCCTGGTCTGGTGACCTGGCGATCATCACTCATACCAATCCTGACCCTGATGCCATATCCAGTGCGATGGCACTCTCCGCAATTGCCCGGAAAGCAAATCCGGATCTTCAGACCCATATCCTCTATGACGGGATCATTGGTCACCAGGAGAACCGGACACTGGTAAACCTCCTTGATATCAAGATGGAGAAGATACGCCCCGATCTCCTCACCCAGTATTCCCACCTGGCCCTCGTCGACAGCAAAGGTCCGGGAGTGAACAACGGGCTGCTCCCCAGCACCCGGGTGGATATCATCATTGATCATCATGATGAACCGGTAACCGGGCTGAACTCCGCGGTATCCTTCGTGGACATCAGGCAGAGTGCGGGTGCCTGCGCCACAATCCTCACCGAGTATCTCATTGAGCTCGGGATAGAGCCGGATCAGATCGTCGCCACCGCACTCCTGTACGGTATCCGTGCAGATACCAAGCAGTTCAGAAGAAATGTCACTCCCCGTGACCTGGAACACTCGGCGTTCCTCCTCAGGTATAATGACGAGGATCTCCTCGAGAAGATCATGTCTCCCCAGTATGCCCATGAGACCATCGACATCATGGGTGATGCCATCAACAACCGGAAGACGAAGAACGGGTATCTCTTCTCCAATGTCGGCTATGTCAGAAACCGCGATGCACTCCCCCAGGCCGCTGACCTGCTCATCAACCTGGAAGGGATCAGCACCGCACTGGTATACGGAATCACCGACGAAGCGATCATTATGTCCGGGAGGAATCGTGATCTCCGTCTCAACCTGGGGAATGTGATGAGTGAGGCCTTCTCAGACCTTGGGGATGCCGGCGGGCACGCGACGATGGCAGCAGCCTCCATCCCGCTGCATGTCTTCTCCTCTGTCCGGGATAAAAAGAGTCTGCTGGAGATGGTCATCGAACCGATCCTGCAGAATTTTTACCGGCTCGTCGGCCTCCTGGAGGACGATTCCGGTGAAGTATGAAGAGTGGGAACCGGTATACCACGAAATATGTGATTACTTCTCTTTTGACCCTGCCGGGGATGAACTCGCGGCCCGGACTGCTGCAGCCCTGACCTCTTCCGATGCCTCAGATCTCCTGTTCCGACGAATAAACCACTCTCCAGTCACCGTCTGTGGCAATGCCCCTTCACTTCCCGGTGAACTGAACCGTATTGACGGGGTGGTGATCGCTGCAGATGCGGCTGCAAAAGTGCTGAAGGATGCCGGGTTCATCCCGGCGATCATCGTCACCGATCTGGACGGGATTGACAGTTATGCGGTTGACCTGAACCGGGCCGGAACCATTCTGGTCGTCCATGCCCACGGAGACAACATCCCCCGGCTCCGGGTCTGGATCCCCCGGTTTTCCGGCCCGCTGGTGCTCACAACCCAGGGAAGACCCTTTGACCATGTCCACAACTATGGCGGGTTCTCAGATGGAGACCGGGCGGTGTTCATGGCCGAGGCCTGTGGGGCCGGCAGGGTGACTATCATCGGATTTGACTGTGATGATCCTGATGTACCGCCAGTGAAACGGGGGAAACTGATCTGGGCACGCCGGCTCCTCTCGATGATCGGATATGACTGCTAGTGCCTGGATCATAGACGGGTACGTGGATGAACCCGCGTGCCTGGGAGTCCCCCCCTACGTCTCCCCGTACATCAGGACGACTGCCGGGGTTCTGATCTCGCATGGCCATCCGGTCAGGTACTACACGATTGACCAGATGAGATCAGATCCCGGGCTCCTGAAAGAGGCGGGAAAAGCCGATCTGGTCGTGATGATCGCCGGGGTGACCGTGCCCGGTAAGTATCTGGGTGGAACTCCGGCCGGCTACCCTGATATCAGGCTCATCGCCTCTTCTCTTCCCGGACCGGTCACCCTGCTCGGGGGGCCGGTCCTCTTCGGAACCTCCCCCGGAGGGGGGACGCGATCATTCAGGGCTGACCTGTCCGGGTTTGACCATCTCCTCCAGGGTTCTCCGGCTCAGGCCCTGGATGCCTATCTCTCTTCAGAAGAGACCATCAGGCCCCATGCATATGCAGAAGATGATATATGGGCGGTCGCAGGGGCGGGAATCGTCAGACAACATCCCCTCTTCCCCCACGTCATCTGTGAGATGGAGACTGCACGGGGCTGTTCCCATGGGGCATCAGGGGGGTGTTCGTTCTGTACTGAACCCTTCTATGGGAGACCGGAATACCGGACCATCGCGGGGATCCGCGATGAGGTTTCTGCCCTCTATCAGCAGGGAGTCCGTCACTTCAGGCTGGGGAGGCAGCCTGATCTGCTGACCTTCCGGGCCGGACCCGGGGAGTTTCCTGTTCCCTGTCCGGAGATTCTCGCCAGCCTCTTCACCGCGATCCGGGAGGCAGCACCTGACCTGAAGACCCTGCACATTGATAACATCAACCCGGGGACCATCGGCCGGCATCCTGATGCTTCCCGGGAGGCACTCCGGGCCATCGTCCAGGGACATACGCCCGGTGACGTGGCTGCATTCGGGATGGAGACTGCCGATCCTGAGGTGGTGCGTGTGAATAACCTCAAAGCGGATCCCGGACTGGTTCTGGAGGCTGTCAGGGTTGTCAATGAGGTGGGAGCAGTCAGGGAGGGTGGGATTCCTCATCTCCTCCCTGGTTTGAACTTCATCGCCGGCCTTGCCGGTGAGACTGCCCGGACGTACCAGCTGAACCGGGAGTTCCTCATGCAGGTTCTGAATGAGGGCCTCCTTGTCAGGCGGGTAAATATCCGACAACTGATGCCGTTTGAAGGAACCCGTGCCTGGGAGGAGAATTCCCTGCCGGTCAGTGATAAGGCCTTCAGACGGTTTAAAGAGGAAGTCAGGAAACAGTTTGACCTCCCGATGCTCAGGAAGGTCTTTCCAGCCGGGACCGTACTCCGGCAGGTCATCATCGAGGTGACCGGTCAGACCTCGTTCGGACGA
>CAZSVH010000023.1:0-15452 GCA_964610235.1 uncultured Methanospirillum sp.
CGAGACATCCCGGTTTACGGTGTAAGGGGAAATACCGGGGCCGATGAGCCGGGGACTGAGATCCCCGCCCCGCTTCGACCCTCCCCTCGGTTTCGTGTTTTCTTCCGCTCACTTCCCCTGGTTTCAGGGGTCACCGGTCTGGTCAGAAGGCCGGATCTTATGAATGATCTTCCGGGAGAGATACCCGGCGTAGATGTCGGGGATGATACGTATCCCCGATACTGTTCCGTTCTCATTCAGGAGGGAGCATGACTCCTGTCCGCCGATGCTCCCCCCTGGATATGCATCCCTTCGCGGCCAGCCCGGGTCTGATCGTCTCTCCCCTGCCGGGAGAAGAGCCGGGGCAAGATTCGTCATACTCACATTCAACCGCACGTATGATGGTTTATCAACCATGGATCTCCGTCATTTTTGGCTCATTTTTCCCGGCTCTCTCCTCTCAACTGACTCTGCCCTATGGTTTTTTTCGATACTCTGCCCTGGGAGGCAGAGGCGGCACCCGGGAAAAATCTATCCATCAGGATCCAAACCCCTATATTTTAGTATAATCCGGTCCGATAGATCTGTACGCACGCAGGACTTCAGCACGATGATTTCTGAAGAAAGTCCGGATAAAAACCGGTCCTTTGAGGAGACTGACTCCGGTTACCTCACCCGGTTGGCCAGGGATCGGAACGTCCGGAAGATGTTTGATCTGGAGAGTGAGACCTTCTATACGACAGATGAGGTTGCTGAACGCCTCAATATCGAAAAAGAGGTTATCCGCGAGTTAATACGAAAAAATGAACTCTATGCAATTAAAATCGGGAAATCCTACCGGATTACGAACTCTGATCTGCAGGAGTTCCTCTCTGAGCGCTATACCCGGAAGAAAGGGAGTGATGAGACAAAGAATCCGTAACCGGTAACCCTGTCTGTCATCAGAACCACCGGAGTCAGAGGAAGCATTGCCATGATAGGGAGTATGAGATCCTATCCATTCAATCATGATGCCAGACGCAATCCTGTACAGAGAGAATATGCCTGAAAGCGTGGGAGTCCTCGAGGTGGCTGAACCCTCAGGCGGGAGACACTGGTTCGTCCCGCTGACCGGTATTCATATCACCGGGACCATCGGCACCGACCGGGCCGCCTGCACGGTAACCCAGATCTTCCCGTTTCCGGGTTCCTCATTTGATCGCCCGGTCTTCATCCCGGTACCCGGCGGATTCCATCAATGTCTGATGGCAGGATTCCCTGCCACTCCTCCCCTCCTCTGCACTCCGGATCAGGGTGCAGCCGGTTCTGTATGATCCCCGCAGCCGGCCGGCCGGATCAGGGGTGCAGGCGGGCGATGAACTCTTCGAACTGCCAGGCCGCATCCCCCTCACCGGGATTCGTCACCGGACTCCACTCTGCAGGCTCTGATCGGAATTCTCCCAGGTATGGGAGTGCTGTATTGAGAATCACATCATAGGGGAGATCGTCGGGGAGACAGAACCCCTCCCGCGGGTTGGCGATCAACCACATCACCGCCGCAACCATCCCGATACCGACCTGGATGGTCGTTGCGTTCTGTCCGGGAACGAGGGAGTCGGCGTCCTCAATTGAGAGGATGCTTCCGGTCCACCAGGACCGGTACGGGTGTCCCATGAGGAGGGCACCCAGGGTATCGGATCCCGAGATGATATCGTTCCGCTCCAGAATCCTCATCTCCTCAGGAAACCGGTACTGGTTCTCCCGGACCCGGGCCAGAGATGCGAGGGCCGCCTCACAGGGGTGGTACACATAACTCACTGTCGGGCGGTACACGGCCCGTTCCCCGTCCCAGACCGTCCACCGGTCTGACATCCCGAACGACTCCCCGTGCCTGATGACCATCCCGGTGATCTCCTGGTCAGGGAGATAGGATCTGATCCAGGTGTTCATCCCCATCTGCCTGAGAACCAGAACGTTGGGGTGTCCGTCCGGCGGAGGGTAGGAGTGTTCGGGAGGGGTTGTCTCGTGGGTTCCCCATCCCAGTTCAGCGGGTGCGACGGCCTCCTCGAAGAACCCCTCGACGCTCCAGGTGTTCACGAACTCGTCTCTTCCCCTCTCCTGACGGGTGACCTGGGTATCCTGCTCCGAGCAGTGGATCACCCGGACTCCGATCTCCATCGCGAGCTCTGCATACCTCCGATTGGCGATGAGAGATCTGAACCGGTCAGGATCCGGGGCAATACCCTCGCGTATCATCCGGTCTGCGATATCAACCAGTCCTCTCTTTGCAAAGTGTGAGATAAGGCCCGGGTTCGCCCCGTGATCCACGATGCAGGTCGGGGCATCGCTCCACCCTGCGGTCCGTTCCTGCAGCCGCATGTGACGGGAATGAAGCGTCTTCTCATACGGAAACCCGTTCTCTTCTCCTGCATACGGGTCCCAGACCTCGACGGATGCATTGATATAGAGCACGTCGTGCCGGTTGCACCAGGTGATGATATCGGCACCGTCGATATTCAGCGAGAGATCAAGGATCAGATCCCCGGACGAGACCTGGTCAGAGAGGACCTGGCTGAGGTTCCCGGGGGTGATCTGTACCTGCCTGAAGTGCACCCCTCTCCGGGTCCAGGAGGCGAGCTCATCACGCTTGTCCTTTCCATCGATGATGGTGATATAATCAAGGGGGATATTCACGTGTTTCAGCAGGAGGGGAAGGGTGCAGCGTGCAACGGACCCGAACCCGATCATCAGTATGCGGTGATGAAAATTCATACGTCACCTAAATCGCCTGTAAAAAGGCAGAAAATACAATGCAGGCCTGATTTATATACAATACGATTTCTGCCTCCCCGGAACCGGGGGGAAGAAGAGACGCGGCCGGGCTGCTCACTCCTGCCCGAGCACCCGCAGGGACTTGCGGATCTCTCTGATAGTGCCTGCCATCCCCTCGATCTGAAAGAGGACAAGGGAGAAATCACTCCCGAGTCCGGTCTTCTTCAGGGCGAACCTGGTCAGGTACTCCCGGTACTGAGTGGTGATGGTCCGGCGGAGGATATTGTCCTGCTCCCGCATCGAATCGTTCACTGGATCGGTGATCAGCGGGAAGGTCTCAGTCAGGGTCCTGAGGTTCCTGCTGCACGGCATCAGGGTCTGCTTCATCGCATCCTCTGCTTCCCGGGGGATGATGAGACCCCTCTCATGGATCTGATGGATCATCCCGACAAGTTCACCGGTCTGTACGGCCAGGACCTCCCCGAGTTTGGAGATCCGCACCAGCCCGGAGAGCCGGACCGTCTCAGGAGGGGAGAGTTCCTGTGATGAGAGGATGAGTGCCGCCTCCTTCACCTTTTCGTCAAGGAACGTGGCATAATCACGAAGACGGGTGACATGGGGGGAGTACTTCCCGGGATCGGCACGTATCCTCTCCAGCTCCTCCAGGAGTTGTCCGGATATGCTCAGAATATGGGCTATCTCCTGCTCAATCAGGTGGATAGCCTCAGAAGGAGGTTGGGGGAGCGGGGGCTGGATGAACCGGGGGAGCATCACCACGTCATCCTCCCTCCCGGGAACCAGTCTCACCACCAGCCGTCCGAACGGATGGATCAGGATGAGGAAGATGGCGGCACAGACCAGGTTGAAGATCAGGTGGGCATTCGCCACCTGGTGCCCGGCATCCCCGCCGAGCGATATGATCAGGTCGGTGAAGGCACCCAGGAACGGGAGGAATATGAGGGCGCCGAGGAAATTAAAGAGAAAATGGGCGACCGCGGCCCGTTTTGCCGAGGTGTTCATCCGGGAGGCGATGAGGAGGGAGGTGGTCGGGGTTCCGAGGTTGGCACCGAGGAGGACCGGAATCGCCGCAGAGAGCGGGAGCAGGCCGTTCTGTGACATCACCACCACCAGGCCGGTGGTCACGGAACTCGACTGGAAGATGTTGGTGATGAGAAATCCGAATGCAATCTGGAGGAATACCGTGTCCATCATCCCGAGGAGGGTGAGGAGTTGTGGATCGGTCCGGTAGGGGGCCATCACGCCGGAGATGAGGGAGAGGGAGAAGAAGACGAGGCCGAAGTAGAAGACGGGTCTGCCGAAGATCCGGAACCTGCCCGGGATGATCCCGATGATGAACCCGGCAAGGATGAATATCGGTGCAAAAGCGGTCAGATTCAGGGCGATCAGCTGCGAGGTCAGGGATGTCCCGACATTGGCCCCGAAGATGATCCCGAGCGAGGATACGAAGGAGAGGATCCCGGCATTGACGAGGCCGACGGTGATGACCATGGTTGCCGTGCTGGACTGGACGACTCCGGTGACCAGAGAGCCGCTGATGAGTCCCCGGACCGGGGTACTGGTCAGCCGCTGGATGAGTGTGCGGAGGTACTCCCCGGCAGCCACCTGAACCTCGCGGGAGAACTGTTCAATCCCGTACAGGAAGAGGATGATTCCGGGGATGATGGCAAAGGCGAGCTCCCAGGGATCCATGGAGCTACATCCTCCCGTGGAAATAACCGGGTGTGGGGTGAAGCCTCCTCATCCGGTCATCCCCCGGGAGAGCGGGTCTTCTTCTCTCCCTCTGCCGGGTCTTCGCTCCTCTTCTCCGGGAGATCCCGGGGCCGGGCGGATTCATCAGCCTGGCACTCACCGATGAAGGTGACGAGGCGGCTCAGCCGTTCACAGGAGTCGGCTGAAAGGCCGTGTTCCATGATACATGCCTCCCGGTCAGCAATCCCCGGGTCCACCCCGGCCAGCTCAAGCAGTCTGCGGAGGACCTGGTGTGAGTTACGGGTCCTCCGGGCGATCGAGGATCCGGTATCGGTCAGGGTCACCCCCCCATAGGGTTCGTAGTTCACCAGGCCCGCTTCAGAGAGCCGCTTGAATCCGTCGGTGACCGTTGCAGGGGTGATACTAAGTGCCGCTGCAATATCCTTCGATTTTGCATATCCCTTCTCCTCTGCGATCTCGTAGATCGCCTCGAGGAGATCCTCGCGTCTCTGGGATCGTTTCTTCTCTGCCATTCCTGTATAATCCCTCCCAAAACCGGTGTATGCCCTTCCTCTCACCTGCCTGTCATGGACAGGAGTCTCCGGACTCTCTGTCGATACTATACGGGGTCATAAAATTTATATGTGTTTACAGTAAAATTTAGACTAGTCAAAAATTATTAGGTGCCCTATGAAACTTACCACCCTTGAACAATTATCCCCGGGCTCCTCTGCGGTCATCAGCGGGATCTCAGGAAATCCTCTGGTCAGGAGAAGGCTGATGGAGATGGGAATCATCCCGGGCTCCCTTCTCACCCTTGTCAGATGGGCACCCCTCGGCGATCCGGCTGAATGCAGGATTCGGGGATACCGCCTCTCCCTGCGGAGGTCTGAGGCAGCGATGATATCCGTCTCCCTGGACGGGGAGGTGTGAGAGGATGATCCCGCTCAGTGGGATGAAGCCGGGTGACCGGGTCCAGGTCGGGAGGATCTGCGGCTCAGGGTATATCGCCCGTGCCCTCGGCCAGCTCGGGATAGCAGTCGGGGAAGAACTGACGATCGTTCAGAGAGCGAACGAATCTGTCATTGTACGGATCAGAGAGAGCAGATATGCCCTTGGTATCGGGGCGGCAGGCATGGTCCTGGTCACACCGGTCTCCCGGCCATGAGAGAAATTCGCGTACTTCTGACCGGGAATCCCAATGTCGGGAAGACGACCCTCTTCAATACCCTCTGCGGCGTCAGCCAGCGGACCGGCAATTACCCGGGAGTGACGGTGGATATCAGGGAGGGGAGCCGGAAGGAGGGGGATACCCTCCTGCGGATCTCTGACCTTCCCGGCACCTACAGCCTCAGCGCCTTCACCCCAGATGAACAGGTCGCCAGGGATGCCCTCCTCACCTCCTGCCCGGATGTGATCGTGCAGATCGTGGACGCATCAAACCTTGAGCGGAATCTCTTCCTGACCACCCAGCTCCTCGAGGCCGCCCGCCCGATGGTCATCGCCCTCAACATGGTCGATCTCGCAGAAGAGTCCGGTATCACCGTTGATACCGATACCCTCTCTTGTGCGACGGGCCTTCCGGTGGTAAGGATCGTTGCCAGCCGGGGGGAAGGGATCGATGACCTGATCCGGGTACTGGGAGGGTTTGGTGACTGCCAGGTCACTCCCCGGCAGGATCTGGTCCGGTACTCCCCGGCTGTCGCCAGTCGTCTGGAGGAGATCAGCAGGTTCTTACGCAACCATACTCCGCTACCGGGTGGCCTCACCCCTGAGTATGCAGCCATCAGGCTCCTGGAAGGGGATCAGCCGGTCGCGGAGCGGCTTCATGATGAGAACCTCACCATCCCGGTCATCGACACCCAGAGCCCGGCAGATATTGACGGATTCATCCAGGAGATCATGCTCTCCCGGTACCGGGCAGCTGAACAGATCTCCCGGTGTGCTGCCTGCTGCTCGATCGGGAGGGTGATGTCCACCGATCTCATTGACCAGGTCCTGACCCACCGCTGGTTCGGGATCCCGATCTTCCTCTCGTTCATGTGGTTTGCCTTCCATCTTACGTTCAGTGCCTCAGCCCCCTTCGCCACCGGCTTTGAACTCATTTTTGGTGTCCTGGGTGAGGTTCTGCAGGTGCCGGGTGCCGGACCCCTGGTCACTTCCCTCCTCACGGACGGGGTGATCGGGGGGGTTGGAGCGGTATTCAGTTTTGTTCCCAGCATCTTCATCCTCTTCCTGCTCCTCTCCCTGTTGGAGGATTCGGGGTACCTGGCCCGTGCTGCCTTCGTCATGGATCGCCTGATGCATGCAATCGGACTGCACGGGAGGTCATTCATCCCGCTTCTCATCGGGTTCGGGTGCAATGTGCCGGCGATCATGGCTACCCGGACGCTCCAGAGCCGGGCTGACCGGATCATCACGATCCTCTCCATCCCATTCATCTCCTGTGCCGCACGACTCCCGGTCTATCTCCTCCTGGCAGGAGTCTTCTTCAGTTCCCGTGCTGGAGAGGTGATCTTCTTCCTCTACCTCCTGGGTATCCTGGCAGCGGTCGGATCAGCCCTCATCTTCCGCAGGCTGGTATTCCGTGATGAACCCTCCCCGTTCATCATGGAACTCCCTCCCTACCGGCGCCCGACCCTGAACGCTGCAGCACTCCAGATGTGGCACCGGGGCAGGGAATATCTTCAGCGGGCCGGCCGGGTTATTGTTGCCGGGGTCATCGTGGTCTGGGTCCTCGCCACGCTTCCTGCCGGGGTGGAGTACGGATCGGCAGAGAGCCTGGCCGGTATCCTGGGCCAGATGCTCCAGCCGGTCTTTGCCCCGCTCGGGTTTACCTGGCAGCTCGTGGTCAGCCTCATCTTCGGGTTCATCGCCAAGGAAGTGGTGGTGGGATCCCTGGGAACCCTCTCCGGGGGGGAAGACTCCCTGGCCACGTCTCTTGCGGCAGATCCGACCCTCGGGCCGGTGACCGCCCTCGCGTACATGGTCTTTGTCCTCCTCTACCTCCCCTGTGTCGCAACCCTCGGGGTAATCAGGCAGGAGACGGGGTCCTGGAGATGGACCGGGATTGCCCTCTGCTGGGGGCTGCTCGTCGCGTACGGCGTATCTCTTGGTGTCAGCCTCATCGGCACCCGGATCCTGGGAGCATAAGATGTCAGTAACACGGTTTCCCCATACCTGTCTCTATCTCTGGACTGCCGTGGTCGCGGCGGTGACTATCATCAGCGGCCTGTTCTCACTTGGAGCAGGTCTTGGAATCGATTCCGGACTTTTGATCCCGGCAGATCCGGTCGGGGGATGTATCCTCCTGCTCATCGGGGCGATCCTGGTCACCGGACTGTGGGAAGGGAAGATCGACCGGGCCCGCTGGGTCCAGTACGGATACACCGGCCTCCTCCTCCTCCTGATCTTCGGGGCGGCAACCATCCTGATCGGTGGTGCCGATGCCCTCTCTGCCCTGATGGAAGGAGAATCCGCAGATCCGGGGAGTATGCTCTGGTCAGGATTTATCTGGGGGCTGCTCCTTGCCCTGCCGGCATACCCTGCCATCAGTCGGATCCTGTCCGGGTGCTCCCGGAGAGAGGATACCTGATGAGCGAGGCAGTACAGATCCTCAGGTATATCGGTACCACGGGGGGGTGCCTCCTCTCTGATATCGCCATTCACCTGGGGATCCCGGTCAGATCGGTGAACGGGTGGGTGGTTCTCCTCTGCAGTACCGGGTACCTGCACCGGTCAGGGCAGTATCCCTGTGCATCTCCCTGCGGGGGGTCCGGTCCGGTGTGCAGTGGGTGTTGTTCAGCCTGTCATGCTGTCCCTGCCGGTCTGCCGGTACGGATAGCGGTGACTGAACGGGGGTGGGACCTGATTCGGAGGAATAATCATGAAAACCGGACAGAAGAGCCTCTCAACGGAGACTGAAGATTATCCTGAGTGATATCTCTTATCAGGTGCGGGAAAGGCTATGCACGCACCGGTGAGATTGTACCCCCGGCTCCGGGTCTCCCCCTCCCCGGTCGTCGGGATGATCGGGAAGATCTCCCGGATGAACCTGGTGGGCCGGCGGCGGTAAGGAGGGGTGTACCTGATCCCTGAAGGGCGGATTCACCTCATCTTCTGATGGTTCATCAGGGTCTCACCCATCAGCCGCCCCCCCGGGATGGTCATGGCGGTACTTCTCATGCGGAACGATGATCTCAAACCGGCACCCGGTCCCGAGCTGACCGGTCTCGGTGATCGTGATCCCGGCGATGGAGAGGATCTCCCTGACGAGGAAGAGTCCGAACCCGGTATTCGTTCCATATCCCCGCTCAAAGATCGTCTCCTTCAGGTCATCAGGCACCCCGCACCCGTCATCCACGACCCGGATCACCAGGGTTCCGTCCCGCTCCTCAGCCGTGATATCCACCCGGGTGAGGGTCTTTCCATGCCTGATGGCGTTCTCAACCAGGTTGTAACAGACCTTCTCGAATAACCGGTCTGCAAGGATCGAGTAGTCCGAGTGTTCGATCCTCATCTCCACCCCGTTCGTCTCCAGGCCGGTGACCGCCCGGTGGAAGGTCTCAGAGAGGTTCTGCCAGACCGGGCTGTGGATCCCGAGCTCCTGGTAGGTCCGGGTGAATGCAATAAACCGTTCAATGTCGCCGAGTGAGCGCTTTATCGTGATGACCGAACTCTTCTGCTCCGCGGTGAGGTCCTCCTCCTCCAGGAGGAAGATATGGCCCTTGGAGATCATGATCTTGTTCAGGATGTCGTGCCTGGTGATCCCTGAGAGGAGGGCCAGTTTACGGTTCGCCATCAGGGCGGTCTCTTCAGCGGCCTTGTATTGCGTGATATCACGGACCGACTCGATGGCCCCGGTAAGGTTTCCGTCCGTATCATACAGGGGGGCGGCCAGGGCAGAGAAGTACTTCACTCCCTTCTCCGTCTCTGAGCGGAATATTGCCGTCATGAGATCGTCTGACCGTTCAAAGTTCAGGTACATCTCCCCCGGCTCAATCTGCGGATCAAGCGCGATGTCGATGAGGATGGGCCGTTCAACCCGGTGGATCGCCTCAGCATACGAGGCACCCTCTCTCCCGACCATCTCTTCGGCACTCTTCCCGGTCAGCCGCTCCATCGCCTTGTTCCAGACCAGGATCCGCCTCCGGGTATCAATCACGAAGGTGGGGTCAGGCAGGAGCCGGAGGATCATCCTGACCCGGGAGAAGAGATCCCTGAGTGCCTCCTGTTCAGCAGCGAGGATGATGGCCCTGCGCTGCCGGGTGATATCCCTGACATGCATCAGGACCAGGGGCCGCTCCTCGCTGACAAGCCGGGAGAGGCGGACATTCATGAACCGTTCCTCCTCCCCGGATCCCCGGGTGATGGTCTGTTCACTGTACTCCGGCCCGGGCGGGAGGGACCGGATCATCTCCCGGATCTCACTGCCTGATTCTCCGAAGAGCTCCTCTGCCTCTCTCCCGATCACCCCGCTGCTCACCAGGCCGAAGAGTTTCTCTGCAGCAGGATTGAGGTCCGTGAGGGTGGTGTCGTCGAATACCAGGATCGCATCTGCAGATGACCGGAAGAGGCTGAGGTACCGTTCCTCGCTCACCTTCAGCGAGCTGAATGAGTCCTCCAGCCGATCGGCCATCACCCTGAAGGATTCTGACAACTCCCCGAGTTCATCATGCCGTTCGGGGAGGGTCCATCCGGTCCAGTCCCCCTGGCTCAGGGCTCTGGCTGACTGGTTCAGATCATGCACCGGCTGGGTGATCCACCGGGCCACGAGGATGCAGATGAAGACGGTGCCGATGACCGATCCCAGGATGAGGAAGATGGTGGCGAGGGTGTTCTTCTCAATCCCTTCCATGATATCTGATTCTGGGATGACGACCACAATACGCCATGAGAGTCCATGAGGGTCGCGGTACGGGGTGACGAGGACCAGCTGCCGTTCCCCTCCGATATCGACCTCGAAATGCCGGTTTCCTGAATCATATCCCCCCCCGTCCTTCTCATCCCTGAGGATACGGGAGACCGTCCGGATCACCGGGTCACTACTCAGTACCGCCGGAAGCCTGATCAGTTCTCCTTCCTCCCTGAAGTACGGCTCCTGAACGGTGGATGAGGCAACCAGGAGCCCGGTATCATCGATGATAAATGCCACTCCGTTCTTTGATATCCCGATATTATGGAGGAAATCACCTATCGCGCTGAGCGTGAGGGACGTATCGAGAACTCCGATCAGATCATGCTCCTCTGAGAAGGCCGGGAGGACTGCATCCACACTGACCACCCCCTCAACCCACATGTAGACCGGGGTCCATGCCGGACCCCCTGCCAGGACTGCTGCCTGGTACCAGGGGCGGGTCCGTGGATCATACCCGGGTTGCGAGAGGGTCTTCTCAAGAATCTGTCCGCTCCGGTCGATCCTGAACTCTTCGAACGAGAAGTTCGTACTCTCCCGGGAGTATCCGAGGAACCGGTCTGTCCCGCTCACCACCCCGGGTGCCCCGACCCGGGAGATGATGGAGTAGTTCCCCTCCTTCTGATTTCCAAAACAGATCGCCTCCACCGACCCGAACCGGTAGGATCGCTCCTGAAAGACCCGTTCCATGCCCCGGGGATCACCGGGTCTGATGACCCCGAGCCTGATGTCATCCAGACAGAGCTGGTTGACGAGATGGGGGGTCTCCATGTACCGGTCAAGATGATAGATGATCCGGTCCGCGACCTCATGCTCGAGCTGACCTGCGAGTTCGGTGACGGAATACTGGGCATTCTGGTACGCGAACAGCCCGGTCAGACCGGTTGCAGCGAGGAGGACGGCAACCATGGAGATGGTCAGCACCGTCCGGAGCCTGAACCTCCCGATACGTCCGGATACCCTCTCTAACAGGGTTAAGCCTCTTCTGCTGCCGCCCCGGGGCGGAGGAGAGGGGTCTGGGATCGACTCAGGACTGCTCATACCTGATCCAGGGGGGTTTCGTCTATCTGATCAATGACATACTCGTGGATTAACCTTACACCCGGTTATCATCCCGTGTCAGGGGCTCACCTTTTTGATGCCCTGCAGTCATACTTCTGTACCATGGAATCAATGGAGCCGAATCATGAACTTTACTGATATCATGGTGGTCATCACCGGGGTACTCTGTTTCCTTGTCGGGGTTTTGCTCGTCCCGATCATCGGGTCCTCGTTCTACTCGTCTGCAGGATTCTATCTTCCGATGGCGGTGACCGGGGTTCTTGATCTGCTGATTATCGTCGGTATTATCTGGATTCATACCCGGATTGTCCTGTATAACCAGAAGCGGAAGATCCGGGCGGGCTCGGATTTTATCGATGCCGCGTTCCGTTCAGAACCTGAAAAAGAAGAGTAAACCGGATTTTCCGGAATTTTGATTATTCTACGACGATATCAAGGGAGTATGTCTCTTCGTCCCCGGTGATCGGTTCCCAGCTCCGCATCAGGATCGCAGAGAAGGTCTGGTTGCCGGTCTCCACCGCTTTTGCCATCCATGCATGGATACCGCCTGAACCGACCATGCCTGCAGGCACATCATCTGCGGTGTAGTTGTCAGAGATGATCTCAAGCCCGGTGGAGTTGGTGGCGTTCCAGGTGTACCCGGTCGTCGGGTTCTCCGTCAGGGTGATCGTTACGATCTCTCCCAGTGGCACGGTCATGTTGGTGACATTCACATCAGCCGTGTAGGTCGCGTTCATCACGGGTTCTTCTGCAGTCTCCTCTTCTCCGGTCTCTTCTGAGGCCCCGTCAATCCCGGTGAGATCGATAGCGGTCTCTTCGTCTGCCGGCAGGATCTCTGTAGTCTCGATCCCGGATGTCGCAACCTCTTCTGAGAAACATCCTGGAACCAGCAGAACTGCTGCAACCAGGAGGATACAACCAACGAGTACTTTCTCCATATGCTATCGTTACAGCGGGCCCGTTTTAATGTTTCTGGTAAAACCCGGGTGTCAAACGGGCATTACATTATGTAAAAGTGCTGGATTTCCGGATTCTTTTTCAATTGACGGGTTTTCAACGCCGCGTTCAGGTAGCACGGAATTCGCCATTCGTAAGAACCACTCCCCCGCGGCAGGGGCGAAGGGGCGGGATCTCCCCCTGGCCGGACCGGATCAGAAGGTCTTCTTCCGCTCAATCCCGATGAGGGAGCAGGTGTCATCGATCTTCGTCTGGGTCGTGATAAAGAGACTGTTTACCGGTTCAGTGGTGACTTTCCCGTCACTTCCCCGGAGTTTCCCCTGCTCCTCGAGGGTGTCGACCGCCGTGATGGTGGCGTTCATCCCCTCGATGAAGAGATTTCGTGCCTTTCCCGCCTTCTCCGAGAGGGTCAGTGCCTCTGCCGCTGCTATCGCAGAGCGGGCTGCCGATCGGTACTGGAGGATCTGGTCCACCGCAATCCCCTGGTATGGCTTGATGATCAGATCCTGCTGGGCCTGAAGATCCGCATCGACCTGGCTGACCAGTTCTTTGAACTGCTCATCCTGAACACTCTCCGTGCAGCCGGAGAGGAGAACTGCGGCGAGGATCAGACCTGAGATAACCCCGTACATCCTCATGATACTCACTTCCTCTCTCAGCCTGCACCCGTATATGGATTATGAAATTCTCCCGTCACGAGAGGTATCCCCCGCCATAGGTAGCCGGCAGGGTCCGCTGGATCAGGGTTGATGCCCCGACCGGTGGTTTGATCTCCAGGGAGAAGCTGCCCCCGGCCATCGGGCCGTCCATTCCTGCATCATGCAGGTTGAGCCGTACCCGTGTGTTTGTTCCTGGCTGGAGAATCCCGGATGAGGGGGAGACCGCACTGAGGGGGATGGCATCCCCTGCCGTCCCCTCCCGTACATAGTAGTAGATCATCCGGGAGAGATCAATCCCCTCTCCGGTCTCAGGGGCACTGATACTGAAGGTCAGGGACTGGAGGCCATTCGTCTCGTCATACCTGCCGGTGATGAGTCCGTCCGTGATCGCGGTCGAGGTGGTCTGCTTCACCCCGGCATAGGTCACCTCCTGTACCTTCTGGGTCGCGAAAAACCCGGTGCTGATCATGGCATACGCGAATACCGCCGCGACCACGACGAACGCGATCATCACCACTGCTGCTTCAAGTCCTGAGAATGCCCGTTCAGATTCCGTCTCTCTCACCTCTCTCTGCTGAATAATCACCCTTCACCGCTCTTAAGGTTTCAGGAGGATCAGTATCTTCCTGAAATGATGGCCATCTCCCGCATCCTCCCGGCGAGTTCGTCACTGATCTGGCCGGGGAGGACCCGCCACCTCCAGTTCCCGCTCTCTGTCCCCGGCCGGTTGATGCGGGATTCCTCCCCCAGACCGAGGAGATCCTGTATCGGGATGATGGCGGTCCGGGCACCGCTCATCATCGCCAGCCGGATCAGGATCTCGCCAACGGTCCCGTCTGTCACCTGAGTCCCGGAGTACCGGGCGAGGTTGACCTTCTCGGTCTCAGTGGCTTCAGCCGCGTACCATCCTCTTACCGGGTTGTTGTCATGGGTCCCGGTGTACACGATACAGTCCGGGGGGTACTGATGGGGAATATGCGGTCCGGTCGGCATACCATCCCCGAATGCAAAGAGGAGCACCTTCATTCCCGGGATCGCAAACCTCCTCATCAGGTCGCTGACGTCAGGGGTGATCACCCCCAGGTCCTCGGCGATCACCGGGAGACAGGCGAACCGCCGGGATAGTGCCAGGATCAGTTCATCACCCGGTGCCGGGGTCCACCGCCCGTTCACCGCGGTCTCTGATCCTGCCGGGATCTCCCAGAATGCCACCAGTCCGCGGAAGTGATCGATCCTCAGGTGATCAACCCGGGTGAGCAGGTGCTCCACCCGTGATATCCACCAGGAGAACCCGGTCTTCCGCATCTCCTCCCACCGGTATACCGGGCTCCCCCAGACCTGCCCGGTCCGGCTGAAGTAATCAGGGGGGACCCCGGCGATCGACTCAGGTTTCAGGTCAGGCCCGAGTGAGAAGAGCCCGGGACGGGTCCAGACATCGGCACTGTCATAATCGACGTATATGGGGATGTCCCCGATGAGAAGGATTCCCTGTTCCCGGCAGTACTCCCGCAGGGCATCCCACTGGATGCTGAAGAGGTACTGGAGGAACTGCTCCTGGAAAACCGCCTCCTCTTCCTGCTTCCTGACACGGTCGATCTCATCAGGCTGGCGGGTCCGGATCCCGTCAGGCCAGTCCCCCCAGCGGGCAGGCCCCAGTCTCCTCCTGAGAACCGAGAAGAGAGCATAATCCCCGAGCCACTCCGCGTTTCGCTCGCAGAACCGGGTAAAGTCCGCGGGTTGGGCACGACGGGAGAACCGTTCCCCTGCGATGGCAAAAATCCGCTCTTTCCAGGCGATGACTGCGTCATAATCGGTCGTCTCTGCAGGAAATCCGGGGGGAGACCCGATCTCCCCGGGGTCGAGGAAGCCGTCCCCGACCATCCGCTCCGGGCTTATCAGAAGGGTGTTTCCGGCAAAGGCAGAGAGTGCATGGTAGGGAGAGTTGTCATAGGCCGGGTCGGTGGGGTGAAGGGGCAGGATCTGCCAGTACCGCTGACCGGCATCCGTGAGGAATCTGACGAACCGCTCAGCCTCAGGCCCCAGGTCTCCGATCCCGAACCGGGAGGGGAGAGAGGTGAGTGGGAGCAGGACCCCGCATCCCCGGGTGTTCATGGGAAGACCACCCCGAGGAAGGCACCGAGCCGGGCAAACTCCCGCAGCCACTCTGCTGCCTCCCTGTCCCCTTCCCCGGCGAAGCGGTGCATCTCATCAGAGAGCCGGGAATGGATCCTGAAGTACCGGTTCTGACTGTCCCAGAGTTCAGGCCTGAGACCGAGCCGCCCAATCAGGGAGAAGATCTGGTTGAGGGTGGTGATCTGGCGGATATCCTCAGGATCCAGGGAGAGTTTCTCCATCTGCCAGGATATTGCGGCAGTGGCATGGAAGTTCAGGTCCTGCAGGTCAGGGGGATACCTCCCGTG
>CAZSVH010000024.1:0-9470 GCA_964610235.1 uncultured Methanospirillum sp.
GCTATGGAGCGTTCGGAGATCCCATAACAGGTCTGATGACAGTACTGCTGCTGACCGGATACATCCTCATAACAGATGGAGAATGTCCGGGAGAAGTGATCACCGAGGTGATGGACAGTCCCGATCTGCAGGGTTCTGCCGTCCGGCATGATGGTATCCACGGCGATGGTATAATCAGCGCCCGGAAATTTGTCCCAGTCAGGCCGCTTTGAGATGAGTACCGGGATGCAGAGCCGCTCATAAAACTCCCGGTACAGGGCGATTGCATCCTCCACCGTCTGCTCGGCATCTTCCCAGGTTGCATGGACGGTATGGGCCTCTTTAAAAGAGGTTATCTCCCTGAGCCGGATGAGCGGGCGGGTATGCTTCGTCTCGTATCTGAAGGTATTGACGATTTGGTAAAGTTTTATCGGGAGATCGGCATGAGACCTGACCCAGAGGGCATACATCGGGTAAATCGCCGTCTCACTGGTCGGCCGGAGTGCCAGTTTCACATCAAGCGGAGTGGTTCCTCCGTGGGTCACCCAGTAGACCTCCTCCTCGAACCCCTTGATGTGCTCAGCCTCTTTCATGAACTCATTCTCGGGGATCAGCAGCGGAAAGAGCGTCTCCTCATGGTCGCGATCAAGCATGGCCCGGAGCATGCTGTACACCCGTTTCCGAATCCCGAACCCGAACGGGTACCATACATACAGCCCCTTGACCGGGTAGCGGACATCCATGATCTCCGCACGCCAGAGGATGTCATTGTACCACTCAGAGAAATCCGCCTTTGGCGGAAGGGTAGCCTCCTGTTCTTCCACGTATCCAGCTCCTATGTCACCATACGTAAGACTGCCGGCGTGATAAATGCCTCTATACACGCCGCAAACGCAATGAACGGGACGACATACCTGACAAACAGGATGCCGAGTTCCCGGGCCCGCTGAGCAGCATCCCCGATACCGGCTGACTCGAGCATCAGGGACCGGCCCAGCATCAGCCCCAGAGCCGAGGAGACGATGACCGCTGGCAGTTCAAAGATCCCATGGGGGATGATCGCTGCCAGCATCACCAGTCGGCCGGTCTCCCTGCCGACCACTTCCAGGATCCCTCCGATCACGAGCCCGTTGAAGGAGAGGACAAAGAGTGTGAGAAGACCAAAGGTTGCCCCGCCGAGGAAGAGGAGGATGCACGCCTCAAGGTTGTTGAGGAAGAGCTGGAGAGCAAGCAGGGGGGGATCATCAGCCATAATCTCGCTGGTGATCAGTTCCCGGAAGAGAGAGACGAGTGCTTCTCCGAATGCCGGGTCTGCCTGCGACATCAGGTATCCTCCCAGACATCCTGCAGCGAAGATCAGCAGGGATGTCGCACCATACCGGAGAAATTCACCCTGACCATGCCGGGCACCCGCTGCCGGAGGTGAAGGAATCTCAATATCAGGGCTGAGAGGGCCGGGGAGATCAGACATAGAGCACCATCCTGAGCATATCCCTGATACCCGGCGCCATCCCGACCATGATCATCGCCAGGAGGATCAGGTACCAGATAGCAGAATCATCCGCCCTCCGGTACTGTTCCAGGACCCAGATCCCCGGGATAATAACGAGGAGTTTCAGGGGAAACATCACAAACGCTGTCCCGGTCAGCTCGATTAGGGCAGATCCGACCACGTGCTGCTCAATATACGGGATGGAATGCATCTCAATCCCATAACTGGTGGCACTTGCATCGAGCATATGACCACAGACCAGGAGCTGGTACAGCCGGTCTGAGAGATACTCCCAGCCGAAGAGATACCTGAGCAGGCCAAAAACGAGCAGGGAACTGACTGCTGCCATCAGAAGGATAACGACTGCCACCATGGGGTCAAGCCGGCTCACCGTGAGGCCATACCAGACCAGGAATCCGAGTGAGATGAGACAGGCCACCATCCCCACCCCACCGAATGAGCGGGAAACACCCGGAACAATCCCTTTCCGATCACCAAGGTGGCAGATCCAGAGGACCGGTCCTGCCAGTCCCAGAATGACGAAGAAGATCAGGGGGGTGGTGAGCAGGATCCCCCAGTCCGGACCGGTGACACCCGTATCCTCGATCACCCGCAGAAATCCTCCAAACACCACCCAGGGGATCAGGGCATAGACAAAATTGCGATCTACGGGGATCTCACTTTTTTTCAGCCACCGGTAGATAATCCAGACACATATAATAAGGATAATTGCATAGGTCAGCGTGTCGACCAGGGTATAGGGCTGACCGAACCTGATGGGATCTATGTAGTATTTGTATATGAATTCCCTAATCATGTGCTCAGAGCTTCATGAGTGCAGAGAGTATAAATGTGCTGAAGGGGAGGGATTTTTCCAAATCGCGGTGGACCCAGCTCCCCCGTGACGTTGCTGTGGGTCACAACGCCATCGATCAGCTCCCCGACATCCTCGCGGATATCAAACCCGGACGGTCTGCACTTATCATCACCGGAACCGCAACCCGGGAGATTGCCGGCAACCGGGTGAACGAACTTCTCGAGGGAATCTGCAGCACCGCCTCCTATACCGCACCCCGGCTGAACCGGGAAGTCCTGCAGGAGGCCGAACAGGCAGGCCTGGCAGCCCGTGCCGACTTTATCATCGGTGTCGGCGGCGGGCGGGTGATTGATACCGCCAAGATCGTCTCATTCAACCTGGGCATCCCGTTCATCAGTATCCCGACGGCTGCATCCCATGACGGTATCGTTTCAGGACGGGCCACCCTTCCGACCGAGAACGGGAGTGTCTCCGTCCAGGCACACCCCCCCATTGCCGTGATCGCTGATACCGGAATCATCGCCCGGGCACCTCACCGGCTGCTCGCCTCAGGATGTGCCGATATCATCTCCAACTACACAGCCATCCTTGACTGGGAACTTGCACACCGGCTGAGGGGAGAGGAGATCAGCGAGTATGCCATTGCTCTCTCCCGGATGACAGCCGAGATCCTGGTACAGAACGCCGGGCTTATCAGGCCCGGGCAGGAGCAGGCAGCCTGGATCGTGGTCAAGGCACTCGTCTCATCCGGCGTAGCCATGAGCATCGCCGGATCATCCCGCCCGGCCTCGGGGGGTGAGCATAAGTTCGGGCACGCCCTTGAACGGATCATACCCGGAGCCGTCCTGCACGGGGAGGCCTGCGGGGTCGGA
The DNA here is from genome assembly GCA_964610235.1 of uncultured Methanospirillum sp. GTDB lineage: Archaea > Halobacteriota > Methanomicrobia > Methanomicrobiales > Methanospirillaceae > Methanospirillum. The sequence continues at coordinate 3,161 of CAZSVH010000024.1, forward strand.
TCCATCATGACCATGTACCTGCATGGCGGGGACTGGCGATCGATACGCCAGTCGCTGATCCGAATCGGTGCCCCGACCACCCCGGAACAGATGGGAGTCCCTGATGAGATCATCGTCACCGCCCTGCTGGGAGCAAAGGAGGTCAGGCCGGAGCGGTTTACCATCCTCGATACCGGTCTGACCCGTGAATCGGCTGAGAACCTGGTACGCATGCTGTATGAGGAGTGAGAATGGAACAGAAGAAGACACGGGTGAGTATCGTCGGGGCAGCATACGCAAAGCCCGGGGTTCAGTTCGTCTATACCGGAAAGACACGTGAATGTGAGTCCTGTTCGATCAGCAGGGTCTGCCATAACCTGGAGACGGGACGACGGTATGAGGTTGTTGCTGTCCGGGCAGCGAGTCATTCCTGCCCGGTACACCATCAGGGAGCCGTGACAGTGGACGTTACCGAGGCACCGGTCGAGATCCGGATTCCGGCTCTGCATGCAAAGAAGAATACCACCATCACCGCCCGGCTTCCTGAATGTGACGAGGCCTGCGATCTCTATGCCGACTGCCACCCTGCAGGCATCCAGAATGGTCAGAAGTATATCATCACTGATGTCCTCTCTGAAACACCGGCAGACTGCCGGGCAGGTCATTCACCAGTCATGGTGAGGGTAATCCCACTCCCGGATGCCCTGCACCGGAGTTCAATCTAAACAGGCGATTCAGCACTATTTTCCAAAAATGAAAACAGAGCAGGTGAATTCAAATCCGAGCAAGAAGAGGCTGAGAGCGCAGTCCATCTCCCCGGTATCAGGAGATACCGTCCTCTGCGCTGTTTCCCAACTTCCCTCTAATAAACCATTCCAGTAACCTATATCCTGAACCGGGTGGAGATACCTGTTGTCCGTTTCAGGTGATAGCGTGCAGAAGGAAGAACTACTTCATTTACACATGCTCTTTGTCCACGTTAAGAAGTATTATGAGACTACCACCAGTGAAGAGGTCCCCACTGAGCGGTACGATACTCTGCACATTTCTCCGGTCCATATCCATAAAAACAAGAAGTCACATAAAGAGGCTATTCTTGTTCTTGGACAGGAGATCGTAGACCATATCAGGCAACAGCATAAACCACATACCCTGGGATTTGCCGAAATGGTCACTCAAGAGATAGCAGTTGAAAATTGACCCAATGGAGAGCGAAACTGCGTTCAGGGAGATCATCTCCCTTCTTTTAGAGGCTGATCCGCAGAATCGCAACCTTCGCAGAATCGTCGGGACGGTGTGCAGAAAATACCGGCTCGGATCTGTTCCCCGGCATTCGGATATTCTTGCCTGTGCAACCGAACAGGAGAAAGAGATCCTGGTACCTTTTCTCCGGGTAAAACCATCACGTACGCTCTCCGGGGTCGCCCCGGTCGCGGTGATGACCTCACCGTCACCCTGCCCGCACGGAAAATGTATCCCCTGTCCGGGAGGACCGGATCACCCGTACCAGTCACCCCAGAGTTATACCGGAGGAGAACCGGCAGCCCGCCGGGCATTCATCCACGGGTTCGATCCCTACGAACAGACAGCGGCCCGTCTCAGCCAGTTCGAACAGCTCGGTCACCATATCGACAAGGCTGAACTGATCATCATGGGCGGGACGATGACCGCACGGGAGGATCGGTACCAGGAGTGGTTTACCACCCGGTGCATCAGTGCGATGAACGAATACCGGTCAGGAGGAGTCTGCAGATCCGTTCCCGACAGGGGCACTGATCTCTCCCGGGAGACATTCCAGACACCCGTCCTTCCTCCGGACGGGATCACCGGCCACCCCCTCGCTCCCGGGGAGCAGGAAGCGGTCTATGCTGCCAATGAACTGTCCAGAGTCAGGTGCGTGGCAATTACTTTTGAGACCAGGCCGGACTGGTGCACGGCAGGGCATATCGACCGGATGCTGACGCTGGGAGTGACGAAGGTGGAGCTCGGAGTCCAGCATCTTGATGATGCAGTCCTGGAGAGAAACCGGCGGGGATGCACGGTCGCAGACACCGTTGAGGCGAATACCCTCCTCAGGGATGCCGGGATCAAGGTCGGGTTTCATATGATGCCGAACCTGCCCGGGAGCACCCCTGAGGCTGACCGGCAGATGTTCCGCAGACTCTTCGCCGACACCCGCTTCAAGCCTGATTTCCTCAAGATATACCCGACCCTGGTAACCCCGGGAACCGAGATCGAGATCCTGCATGACCAGGGGGAGTACGGCATCTATCCCGAGGATGAACTCATCGATATCGTGGCCGATGCAAAAGCCAGTATCGACGAATACTGCAGACTTCAGCGGATTCAGCGCGATATTCCGGCAGATCGGATCCTTGCAGGATCCAAACACTCCAACTTTCGGGAACTGGTCCGCAGCCGGATGAAGGAGCGGGGGGAGACCTGCCGGTGTATCAGATGCCGGGAGATCGGAAGGAGGGGATCTGATGAGCCGGTTCATCTCCGGACCTACCGGTATGAGTGTTGCGGAGGAGAAGAACGGTTCATCAGTTATGTTGCAGGCGACTCCCTGATAGGATTTGCCCGCCTGCGGTATCCACTCAATCCCTGGAGAACTGAGACGCAGGGGGCAGCCATCCTCCGCGAGCTGCATGTGTATGGGATGGTGGTCCCCCTCGGTCAGACCGGGACCTCGAGTGACCGGCAGCACCGCCGGTTCGGCTCAGAACTCCTGGCAGAGGCAGAGCGGCAGGCGCAGGAGGACGGGTATCCGCGAATGGCTATCATGGCAGGGATCGGGGTGCGCCCATACTACCGCCGTCTTGGTTATGTGAGGTCAGGACCGTACATGATCAGGGATCTGGCGGGATGAGAGCGGCAACCCTGACCTTCATCAGGCAACGGTTCACTGATTACTACGGCAGGGTGCAGATAACCCCCCCACCGGCATCTCAACAACGGGAGTTCGGATTCATCTTTTTTGAAGGTGACTACCCCCATGAGATCAGGATGCGACGGCATATCGGATTCGGGGCACCAGAGGAGCTGCAGGAGTATATCAGCAACCTCGTTCCGGCTCATGCCTATTACTCAACCGCCTATTACCGGACGCCCCAGGCTGCCACCATGGGGGAGAAAGGCTGGGTTGGCGCTGATCTCATATTTGATCTCGATGCGGATCATATACTGAGGGGATCATACCAGGAGATGCTGGAGAGAATCAGGGCTGAGACCGGAAAACTGATCACGGTTCTGGATGAGGAACTCGGGATAGACATGCGTACCGTCAGGCTGGTCTTCTCAGGAGGAAGAGGATATCATGTCCATGTACAGGAGATCGCTCTCAGGAGTTTTGATTCCCAGGAACGGAGGGAACTGATCGATTACATCTGCGGGATCGGAATCAGCCCGGGAACCATGATACGAGGATACGAACCTGGCCGGCCCGGGTGGCATGACCGGTTCCGCACCTGCCTCTCTGACTACCTTACCTCGCTTGCATCCATGCCGGAACCGGAGGCACGGAGAACACTCTGTAGTCTCCGGGGGATCGGAGAGACCCGGGCAGCACGGTTCCTGCAGTCTCTCCCCACGCTGGTACAGCAGGTGAACAATGACCCACGGGCGATCAATACCCGTGATCCCACGACGATAGAGATCCTGGATATTCTCAGCACTGAGAAGGAGAGTCCCCTCTATGCCCGGGTCCGGGAGGCAGGGGTCCAGGCAGATGAGCCGGTCACCACCGACATCAGGCGCCTCATCAGGCTGCCGGGTTCCCTGCATGCAAAATCCGGGTTCAGGGTCACCCCCCTGACCGTCAGGGAGCTCCCGGGCTTTGATCCCCTGATCGACGCGGTTCCTTTCGGGGATCGTCCGGTTCAGATCGATGCCCCGCGTGAGTACTCGGTCCCCCTGATGGAGAACACCTACGAGATCAGGCCGGGAATCCAGGCAGTCCCCGAAGCGGTGGCCCTCTTCCTCTGCTGCCGGGGAATGGCAGAGATAGCAGGAGGCGGGAAGAGTGCATCTTGAGGAACTCAGGGGATTCCTCCTCTCTGAACGCGACAGCGGAACCCTCATCCAGATACCGGCAGATCTCTACCAGACCACCGCAGCACTCATCAGGACCCTTCAGCAGGAGGTCCTCATCATGGATGACCCCTTCTCAGACGAAGCTCGGCTCCTGATTGAGAAGGTTGCCAGCATCAGGACGACGGCAGAAGAACTCTTTCACCTGAGGTCAGAGAAGATCGTGGATCTGGCAGGGAGCCAGGCAGACGGATCCTACATCGAACGGGAAGAACTCAGGACCCTCATTCCTGCAGAACTGGAGATGTTTAACCGGATCGTTGATGCAATCCGGTTCTGCCGGGGATCCCTTATCGAGTGGCGGCCACCGGCTACCCGGGTCCCGGTACGAGTGGAGATCCCTGCCCGGATGGCAGAGCCGGGGGCTGAACCCGCAGAGCCGGGAGCCGGAGATCAGCCGGAGAACGACAGCCTGTATGACGAAGAGGATGATTCCGGGGTGGTTCAGACAGAGCCCGGAATCTCACCCGAACGCGCATACTTCAGGGCAGAGGAGCAGGGACGTCGTGCACCGCCGGACGAGGAGCCGTTTTCCTACACCCTTGTCCGTGTTCTTGCAAATATGGAGGCATTTATGGGAGTCGACGGGAGGACCTATGAACTGGCAGATGGTGACATTATCACCCTGCCACAGAGAAATGCTGAGGTTCTTGCAGAACGCGACATAGTCTTAAATATAAATCCGCGCTAATAATGTAGGTATTCTCTATACCCAGATGAGGCTCATTTTATGAAGATGCCATCAAAATTCAGGACATACTGCCCGTTTTGTCGCAGTCATCAGCAGCACGAGGTTGAGAAGGTCAAGAAGGGGAAGACCACCGGCCTGCACTGGATCGACCGTCAGAAGGCACGCCGCGGGCGTGTCGGGAACATGGGGAAGTTCTCCAAGGTGCCCGGAGGGGACAAGCCCACCAAGAAGATCAATGTCAGGTACCGCTGCCTGACCTGCAAAAAGGCTCACCTGAGAGAGGGATTCAGGCTGGGCAAGTTCGAACTTACGGAGTAATAGTTATGGTACAAGCAAAACGCGAGAACCGGAGCAGGTTTGTCAAGGTCAAGTGTCCGGACTGCGAGAATGAACAACTCATCTTCGAGAAGGCAAGCAGCAATGTTGCCTGTGTCGTCTGTGGTCATGTCCTTGCAACCCCAACCGGTGGAAAAGCAGAAATCAAAGCAGATATCATAGCTGCATTTGAGTGAGTCGTGAATGCAGGAGAGAGGCTGGCCCGATGTTGGCGAACTGGTCGTCTGTTCGGTCAAGAATGTCAAGGACTTTGTAGCCTTTGTCACCCTTGACGAATACAATGACCAGGAAGGGTTGATCCCGATCTCGGAGATCGCCCGCGGCTGGATCAAGTATATCAGAGACCATATCAGGGAAGGGCAGAAGGTCGTCTGTAAGGTACTGAACGTCGACCAGCAGAAGGGTCATATCGATCTCTCCCTCAAGGACGTCAACGAACACCAGCGCCGTGAGAAGATCCGGATCTGGAAGAACGAATCAAAGGCAAAGAAGTGGATCGGGTTTGCAGCTGCGGAAGCAGGGTGCGAAGATGCTGTTCCTGCCATAACCGATGCAGTCTACCGGGAGTATGGGGATCTGCACCCGGCTTTTGAAGAGTTTATCCAGGAGGGACGTGACTCACTGGATAAACTCGGTCTTGAGAAGAAGATCACTGATGCCCTGTATAAGATCGCACGGGAGAATGTCAAACTCCCCACGGTGACAATATCAGGTGATCTCTTCCTTCAGTCCGCCAAGTCGGACGGTGTCAATATTATCAGGCGTGCCCTCCGGAGTGCTGAACCGAAGGGAGAAGCTGAAAATGTCGAGATCATCTACCTCGGGGCACCAAACTACCGGATCAAGGTCTCGGCACCCAGCTACAAAGAAGCAGAAAAATCCCTTGAGAAGGCTTCCAGCGCTGCTATCGGAGTAATGAAGCGGGCCGGGGGAGAAGGACGCTTTACCCGGAAATCAAAAACTGGGAAACACGTATGAAAGGTCGGATCAGGCAATGTCCTGTCGACCATACCTATACTCTTTCTGACACCTGCCCCGCATGCGGGCATCAGACGATAACCCCGCATCCGGCCCGGTACTCCCCACAGGACCGGTACGGCAGTTACCGGAGACAATCCAGATGATGGAAGATATCACGGTTATATTTGATGAAGCGATAGCGCCCGAAGATCGCACTGCTCAGGTGCTCATCGAAGGTCTTCCCGGGATCGG
>CAZSVH010000024.1:9480-15362 GCA_964610235.1 uncultured Methanospirillum sp.
CGTTGCAGAGCATATGATCCGGGAGCTGGATGCCGTGAAGATCGCGGAGATTACCTCCATTTACTTTCCTCCCCAGGTGATCATCACTGACGGGGGAGTCGTGAGGCTCTGTAATAATGAGATTTACCGGTACTCAGGTGAGAAAGGATCGTTCCTCTTCCTCATCGGTGATTTCCAGAGTACGTCCAACGAAGGGCATTACCTCCTCTCCCAGGTCTATGCTGATATCGCCCGAGAACTGGGTGTCCAGCAGATATATACCATCGGCGGGTATGGTGTCGGTCATTTCATTGAGACACCCCGGGTGATTGCCGCCGTCAACCGGGAAGAACTCATCCAGCCGGTGACCGATGCCGGAGGAATATTCGGAGACGGGGAACCGGGTGGCGGGATCATCGGCGCTGCCGGACTGATGCTGGGCCTCGGAGCCCGTCTGGGGATCGAAGGGATCTGCCTGATGGGGGAGACCTCAGGGTACCTCGTGGATCCAAAGAGTGCCGCCCTTGTCCTGGAGGTGCTGACCCGGCTTCTGGATATCACAATCGATCCTTCCAACCTGAACGAACGGGCGGGTGAGATGGAGGTGGCAGTCCAGAGACTTCTCGAACAGGAGAAGAAGAGCGAAGAGGAACTCTCGTATATCGGCTGAGTATGGAGCTATACGCCGATCTTCATATCCATTCCTGTTTTTCGATGGCATCATCCCCCCGGATGCTTCCCGGACCTATCCTGGCCGGATGTCGCACGAAAGGGATATCCATCATCGGAACCGGCGATATTCTCCACCCTGAATGGAGAGGAATGTGGGAGGAGACCCCAGTTCCTGACGGAATGACCATTGTTCCAACCACAGAGGTGGAAGGATCTGACCGGGTGCACCATCTCATCCTCCTCCCGGATTATGATGCAGCGGCAGAACTTGCCACCCGGTTCAGTCCATATAGCAGGGACATCCTCAGAAACGGAAGACCCCGGGTCAGTCTCTCTGGTGCAGCCATCGTCCGGGAGGTGCATGATCTCGGTGGACTCGCCGGTCCCGCTCATGCCTTTACCCCCTGGACATCACTCTATGCAGCCCACAATTCTGTTGCCTCCTGTTATGGAGAAGAACCCATCGATTTTCTTGAACTCGGTCTCTCGGCCGAGAGCAGATACGCCAGCCGGATCCCGGATCTCGTAACGACCCCGTTTCTCACCAATTCGGATGCACACAGTCCTGAACCGGGAAAACTGGGGCGGGAGTTTACCCGGATCTCCGTGAAGGGGAATCATCCCGGGGTCGGTGATCTCCTTGATGCAGTCACGGAGAAGAGAATCACGATGAATGCCGGATTTTTCCCTGAGGAGGGGAAGTATAACCGGACGGCATGTACCCGGTGTTTTACGCAGTACTCACGGGAAGAGGCCGAGGAGGCAGCCTGGAAGTGCCCGTGTGACGGGGGGAGGATCAAGAAAGGGGTCAGAGACCGGGCTGAGGAACTCTCGGGGGGGGAAGAGACACCCCGGCCCCCATACCACCATATCATCCCGCTGGCTGAGATCATCCAGCGGACCCTCGGAACCTGTTCTCCCACCACCAAGAAGTGCATCGCGCTCTACCAGGCGTGTCTCTCGTCGTTCGGTGACGAGATCTCGATTCTGACCAGCACCCCGGTTTCGGATATCGAACGGATCAACCCGGCACTTGCCACCGCCATCGCAGCCTTTCGTGAAGGAAGGATCCGGCTTTTCCCGGGTGGTGGAGGAAAATACGGATCATTTGAACTTGGATAGGGAGTCTGCGCAATAGCGCTCTTTTTTCTGCAGGCCCGGCACATGCGGCGTCATTGACAGGTATTCACACCGGGATACAGAATAGTTAAAGGATTCTCACACCCACCATATAAGGAATGATTGAGGTTCGTCGGGACATCTGCGCCTATTGTGGCTGCTGCATCTCAGTGTGCCCGGAGGGTGCCCTTGAGCTTATCGATGCCTACCTGGATATCGATGCTGATACCTGCATCAACTGCGGGATCTGTGTCCGTGCCTGTCCGCTCGGAGCACTGGAGGCGAAGAAATGAAGACTGCATATGATGTTCTGGTTATCGGGGCAGGTCCGGCAGGGTCTTGGGCGGCCAAAAAGGCCGCAGAGAAGGGATTGTCAGTCCTGCTTGCTGAGAAGCGTCCTGCACCCGGGGCTCCCGTCCGGTGTGCCGAAGGGGTGGGGAAAGAACTGCTGAAACAGTTCCTGAAACCCGATGAACGCTGGGTCGCAACCGAGATCGAACGGGCACAGATAATTGCACCGGACGGGTTCACCATGGATATGAACCCGGAGAAGGCCGGATCTGAAGTCGGATACGTGCTTAACCGGAAGATATTCGACCAGGAGCTTGTCTGGCAGGCAGCAGCAGCCGGTGCTGACGTGATGGTGAAGACCCGGGCATTCTCACCGGTCATGGAGGACGGCGTTGTGAAAGGAGCACTCCTTGAGCATAACGGAACCGTCACCGAGATAAAGGCCGGCCTGACCATTGCGGCAGACGGGGTTGAATCCAAGTTCTCCCGCTGGTGCGGAGTGGACACCACCGTTCCGCTCAGGGAGATGGAGACCTGTGCCCAGTATCTGATGACCGGGATCGATATCGATCCACACGCAACCGTTTTCTATACCGGAAACGAGGTGGCACCAGCCGGCTATGTCTGGATCTTCCCCAAAGGGGAGAAGACCGCAAATGTCGGGATCGGTATCGGAGGAGACCGTGGAGGAAAGCCGGGAATCCGGCCGATAGACTACCTGAACCGGTTTGTCAGCAAACATTTCCCGGACGGGAAAGTCATTGAACTCATCGCTGGTGGTGTCTCGATCTGCCGCCCCCTGGAGACCACGGTCGCGGACGGGCTGATGATCGTCGGTGATGCCGCACGGGTCTCTGACCCCCTGACCGGCGGTGGCATCTATGCAGCCCTGTACACCGGTGATGTCGCGGCAGACGTGGGTGCAGATGCCCTGGCAGCCGGTAATGTCAGCCGGAAGAACCTGATGAGGTATGATACAACCTGGCGGAATTCCTACCTCGGCAAGGCCCTTGAGCGGAACTATCAGATCAAGGAGGTCTTTGTCAAGCTCACCGATGATGACCTGAATGCCATCATTCACTCAGTCTCGCGGATGGATGTCGCTGAATTCAATACCCTCACCCTGATCAAGAATATCGTCGCAGCGAATCCGAAGGTTGCATTGAAGCTCGGAAAAGCCGGGTTAAAAACACTCATCGATTCGATCTAATTTTTTTACCCCGTTACCGGCTGCAGGTCCCAGTCCCGGTCCGCATAGACCCAGTATCCGCGGGACGGATAGAGAAACTCACTGCCACCCCCGTCCCTGCGGATCGGTTCTTCATACATCTGGACAGATGCATCGAACCCGATTACAAACGACCAGGCGTCTCCCAGGGAACTGAGGGCATCATGAGCAGAAGCCTGCTGAATCCCGGGATGACCGATAGCATTCCATCCTGCCTGAAGGGGTACCGGGGCAGGAATGGTCCCGGGATCGGGATTCAACCGGACTGCATCACGCCCTGAAGAATAGACCCAGTACCCCCGCAGCGGGATCATCGGATCCTCTCCTGATACCGGTCTCCAGGAGGAGTTCCGGAACAGGTAGAGGCTGTGGTTGACAGTGTTGATATCGCCGAAGATTGAGCGAACGGTCTGCCCGCCTGAGAGAACGGACGGCGTGGAGATGAAATTCCACCCGGCCTCAAGATCCAGGTAATACCCGTCGTCCCTGAGAGAATACTGATCCCTCGTCCCAGTGAGCGGGGAGCGATCCTCGTTCTCTGCGTTTATTCTGACCGGCAGAGTGCCAACACCCCCGGTGCCCGGCTCACGGGAAACCCCGTCCCCCCAGTAATTCCCGAGGTATCCCGAATAGGGAGACCCATTATAGGCATATCTGACCCGGGTCTCTGTCTCCCACCGGTTCCCGCTCCTGCCCGGAAGGGAAGGAGAGAATAACTGGTCCGGAGGGGATGCAACCACCCCACCCCAGAAGTGCGTCCCGGTCAGGAAAACGGGAGGGGTACCTGCCCCTCCCCTGGTCCCGGCAGGAATAAGGTCATTCAGGAAAACGGTGTTGTTCCGGATCCCGGATGACGGACCGGTGAGAACCAGCGGCTGGGGTGCCGTGACCCGGTTATGGGTGATCCGGTTATCGGCACAGGCAGCGCCATCCACCTGGTCCGGCAGGGAATCTGATGCAGAGATGACCATCCCGAATTCAGAGGTGATGATTTGATTCTCACTGATGAGCATATCCCGTGCATCGGAGAGGAGAATCCCATCTTCTGCCCCTGATACCCGGTTACCGGTCAAAGATCCGCCCTGATTCCCCACCAGGATCAACCCGGCCTTCCCGCCGGTAACCAGGTTCTTTGAGAAGGATCCGAACCCGCCGGGAGTCCGGACCTCCTCAACCTGAAATCCGACCTGGTTCGAGGCCAGGGAATTGCCCGAAATCCGTGCCAGCGTCGTATCTCCCCTGACGGCAATCCCCACACCAGAACGGGTGACGGTCGTGCCGGTTATTTCCACGGAACCGGAGTGGATCAGTCCGATTCCGTACCCTGAACTGTTTGCAACTGATGAACCCGAGATGCTGCTGTTCTTCACTCCTGCCAGGAGCATGTTCTGGTACCGGTTGTTTTCTGCAGAACAGTTCTCAATGGTAATGTCAGAACCCCCGGAGACGAAAAACCCGAACCCGCCACCGGCCACCTGGGCCAGTCCTCTGAGGGTGACACCGGTGCAGTTGACCAGATAGAGCGATGCAGGAGAAAATCCTTCAATCGTCTCTCCGATCAGGCCCTCATAGTAGAGGACAGGGTCTCCATTGACACGGTTTGAGGAGTCGATCCGGTTCCCGGGATCCAAACGTCCGGGAATACAGGTAAACCCGTACCGGTTGTCATCCATGATGTTTCCCCTCAGCTGCATCCACCGGCACTGGTCCAAAAAGAGAGCGGTCCCCGCATTCCTCTTCAGGGTGTTGTCAGAAACCGTGACATTATCAGCATACTCAAGGCTCAGTGCCGGGAGATCCTCTCCCGTGAGATTCCCGGAGATATCCCCGTTTCCAACCAGAATATTTCCGGTTACTGCAGAGTCGCGAAGGCCGTGGCTGAGACGTATTCCCCCCTCCCTGCATGCACTGATCCGGTTCTGACGAATCTCTATCCTGGAACTCTCTTCTCCAGAAATTCCTGTCCCGCACTGATCCAGGGTGTTATCCGCTATCAGGCCGATATCACTGGACATGAGAGAGATTCCGGTCCCGGTACTATTCCGGATTGTGCAACCGGTGATACGCACCCTCTCTGTCCGGCTGATCCCTGTTCCGGTGAAGAAATCAGTGATAACAAGGGAGTCCAGGGAGAGGTTCTTCCATCCCTCTGCCTTCACCGCTTCCCCGGATGCCGCAGGAGTGCCGGCACCGGCAAGGGTGAGACTGCTGATGGTCACCCCGTCAGCCGCGATGGTGATGACCGGGTTATCCCCCACGGCCCGCAGGACCGGGCGTTCAGAACCGTTCACGATCCCGGCAAGGGTGAGAGGACGGGTGATTGTGATCCCGTCACCCTCATAGATCCCGGGCCCGATCTGCACAATCCCCCCGGGAGGCAGGTGATCAAGGGCATCCTGAATTCCGGCAAGCCCTCCCCCGGATGCGGTGAGACGCACCATCACCTCTGAATCCGGACCGGGATGGGGAGCAACAGGAGAGACCGATAGCAGGGAGAGGGATCCCGGATCCATCGGTAGCGCATCCTCCCGGTCCGGACCTGCAGGGGAAAAAACCGCATGGACCGTCATGTCGCGAACGACGGGAGAGAGCG
>CAZSVH010000025.1:0-15260 GCA_964610235.1 uncultured Methanospirillum sp.
ATCAGACCTGATATTCTCCTCACTGGAGAGGATCCGGGAGTAGAGGAGGATCGTCTGGTGATCCCGGAAGAGGTTATCGGTTCCGCGGAGGAGTGAGTGGAAGAGGGGGATCAGGTGTGCCTGAATGGTATGCTGCGTGTATGCCTCGGAGAACCCGTCTACACGCTCCAGAGAGAGATGCTGATGCTCATCGATGAGGTATACGGCGATCGCCTGTAGATTTGAGACCCGCTTCGCCGCCTCAAGGCAGAACCTGATGGTCTCAGCGGCACTCCCCGACTCTGCACAGTTGATTGCCAGGTCACGCTGAACCTGCAGATTCTTCTGTGCCCTGACCAGTTCCACCGCGGTGGTGACCTTATGCGCCAGTTCAGTGAAGGCGATATTGGGTGTCTTCTCCTTCTGGACGTAAAAATTGGCCCCACTGTTGAGCGCTTCAACCGCGATCTCGTCACGTTCACGGATGGTGAAGAGGACAAACGGGATATCCCGGTCGATCTCCCGGATCCTGTGAAGGAGGGTCAGACCGTTCATACCGGGCATGGCATAGTCTGATATGACCGCATCAAAGGATTCTGACTGGATCCGGCGGAGGGCATCCTCGCCTGAAGCTGATGTCTCAATGACAAAGCCGAATTTCTTCTCCAGGATCTGCTTCTCAACATCCAGAAGAGCAGGTTCATCATCAACAAGCAGGATCCTCGTCATCTCCCCTCACCAGATATCTTCGATATCTCAGCATGGAGAAGGATAATTATTCGTATCTGACCCGGATGGATGCGGGGGTTCGCCTCTTCACCCGTCCACCAGCCGTGCGATGGAGCAGAAGAGCGAGACTGGTCCGGCTGTTATGAATGTCCGGGAGACCTCGACCGGGATAATCTCCCCCGTACTCCGGCGGTGTACGGATCTGACCCGGGTTATCCCATCCTGATTCTCTCCTGAAATCCACATCTCTGACCAGGTGTCCGGGGTGATTTCGGGATTGATATCAAAGACGGTGATGGCCCGAATCTCATCACTCGCGTAACCCAGCAATGTGCAGGCGGTCTCGTTTGCCCGGTACAACGATCCATCCTGTTCGAAGAGGAGGATTGAGTCTGATGCATGGTCGAAGACAATCTTGATGATCATCAGTTCCCGTTCAAGCCGCTCCCTCCGGGCGATCTCAGCCATCAGGTCCTGGTTGGCAGCACGCATCTCGCGTGTCCGCTGCTTGACGATGGCCTCAAAGTTGGTATGGTACGTCTGGAGCTGATCCTCAAGGTGTCTGCGGTCTGATATGTCCTTTCCGACCGCCTGGTACCCGGCCAGGGCTCCGGACCTGGAGTAGAGGGCCCGGTATATCCACTCTTCCCAGGAGACCATGCCGTCAGGCTGGATCGCCTTGAATGAGATCTTTCCTGTCGGACTCTCCCGTGAAAGTCCTGCCCTGAGCCGGCTCAGCCGTTCCTGGTCTTCATGGGATATGACCGGTTCGTAGGGAAATCCGATCAGGTCCTCTCTCCTGCGTTCCATCCGGGCACAGAACGCGTCATTGACATATGTCAGGGTAGCGTCCGGACGTGCCCGGAAGACAAACTCTGACTGATCGAGTGAGAGGGTCTCCTCCTGCCCGCAGATGAGTTCAGCACTGAGCAGTGCCTCCTGGAGAGGAGAGTTGTCATGAACGACAATGCCACATCCAGGTCTCCCGTCATCAAAGACCACGGGGAGAACCGACAGGTGCAGCCAGCGGGTTCTTCCTCCCTGCTGCAGGGTTATCTCGGTCTCCGTCTCTGACCCGTGGATTGCCTGTCGGATCATATCTGGGATCTTCTCCGGTACGAGCACGGCAAGCAGGGGATCTGACATGGTGCATCCGGTTGGATCGCGGGAAAGTCCCAGGATGTCACCGAGTCCCTGGGAAGCTGCCACCACCACGCCTCTGAATGATAATAACAGGAACGGGTCACGGGTGAAGAGCACCAGGGTTCGTGCCGGAATCCGGGAGGCCGGGTGGAAAATCTTTGCTGTACTGACAACCCTCATGTCCACCTCCCCCTTCATCTGCAGGCTGTCGAGGTACTTGGCAACTGTCGTCCGGTGAATGCCAAGTCCCCGTGAGATCTCCGTGATAGACATCCCGCGGGGATTATCCCCGAGCAGCTCGCGTATCTTTTCAATCTCTTCAAAATCACCGATCATACCTGCTGCATCTCCTCTCTGGATCAGAAGGGTATCCGTTCTGTCGTACATATTCTTCATCTTCTGTGTACATAAAAGAGATCCTGATGTGAACTTCTCCATCGGGTCCCTCTGAACTCATAATTAATCAGTTCATTCAGCGATTTAGTGTCAATTGTATCGTATCATGCATGGTTAAATGATAGTCAAATTTGTACGACATATGGGCTGATTTAAGTAGTATACTCGCGCAAAATCATGGCAATGATCTACACAATGCCTGAAGGCATACGGAGGTTTCATGCCTGAAGATTTTGAAGTCAAACTCTCTTCCCGGGTATATCATCCCGACCCGTCGTACCAGAAGAACTCGGCACTGGGTGATTACCAGAAGGCGTATGCAGCATATCTCTCGGATCCAGAGGGGTTCTGGGATCGCCAGGCCCGGGAACTGGAATGGATTGCCCCCTGGGACCGGGTCCGGGAATGGAACCATCCTTACTGCCGGTGGTTCTGCGGAGCGAAACTGAATATCACGATGAACTGCCTTGACCGGCATGTCTTAGGTGGCAGGAGGAACAAACTTGCGATCATCTGGCGGGGAGAAGACGGAAGAGAAGAGGTTCTGACCTATCGCCAGCTCTTCCGGGGAGTGATGCGGTTTGCGAACGCCCTCAAAAAACTCGGGGTGCAGAAAGGGGACCGGGTCTGCTTCTATATGCCCTTTGTTCCTGAACATGTCATTGCGATCCTTGCCTGTGCCAGGATTGGTGCCGTTCACTCCATCGTGTATGCAGGGTTCGGTGCTGAGGCCCTGCACTCACGGATCCGGGATGCAGAGGCAAAGATTGTGATCACCGCCGATGTCGGATACCGGCGCGGGAAGACCATTCCGCTGAAGAGCATTGTGGATGATGCGGTCAGGAATGCCCCGAGTGTGGAGAAGGTCATCGTGCTCTGTCGTGAGAGATGCCCCCTTGAACTCTACTCTGAACTGGAGGTTGACTTCTATCAGATCCAGGAAGGGGTCAGTGATTCGTGCCCGCCTGCAGAGATGGACAGCGAGGATCCGCTCTTCATCCTCTACACGAGCGGCACCACCGGATCTCCGAAAGGGATCGTCCACACCTGCGGCGGATACATGGTGGGAACCCACTACACCAGTCGGTACATCTTTGATATCAGGGATACCGATGTCTACTGGTGCTCAGCGGACCCAGGCTGGATCACCGGCCACAGTTATATCGTGTACGGCCCCCTCTCGGTCGGTGCCACGATCGTCATCACCGAGACAACCCCTGACTACCCTGATTATGCTGTCTGGTGGTCTATCATCGAGGAACTGGGGGTATCCATCTTCTACACCGCCCCGACGGCGATCCGGATGTTCATGCGGGTGGGCGAGGAGTGGCCGGCCCGGCATAACCTGAGCTCACTCCGGATCATCGGTTCGGTTGGAGAACCCCTCAATCCGGAAGCATTTGAGTGGTACTACCGGGTTATCGGGAAGAACCGGTGCCCGATCCTCGATACCTGGTGGCAGACAGAGACCGGCATGCACATGATCACCACCCCGCTGGGAGAGCCGATGAAGCCCGGCTTTGCCGGGGTGCCGATCCCCGGGGTCAGGGCCGATGTGGTTGACAAGGAGGGCAATCCGGTCCCCCCGGGACAGGGAGGGCTTCTGGTCATCACCGAACCCTGGCCGGCCATGATGCGGACTGTCTACAACAATGATGAACGGTATCGCAAGTACTGGAACCAGATAAAAAATTATTACACCGTCGGCGATCTCGCGGTCCGGGATGAGGACGGGTATTTCATGATCCTGGGACGGTCGGATGACATCATCATCGTGGCCGGACATAATCTCGGAACAGCAGAGGTGGAGTCTGCCCTTGTGGAGCATGAAGCAGTAGCCGAGGCAGCAGTCATCGGCATCCCCGATGAGATCAAAGGGCAGGCGGTGAAGGCGTTCGTCATGCTGGTCAGGGGATATGAACCGGGTCCGAAACTGGTCTCTGAACTGATGTATCATGTCAGGATGAGCATCGGCCCGATCGCAATGCCGTCAGCAATCGAGTTCGTTGAGAGTCTGCCCAAGACACGGAGCGGAAAGATCATGCGGCGGGTTCTCAAGGCGAAGGAGATGGGCATGGATCCCGGGGATATCTCGACGCTTGAGGAGTGAGACCGGGGTATCATCATGGATGGAATATGCCAATCACCAGGGACGGATCTGACCGTCCTCTCGCTTCCTCCCGAGAAGGGGCGGTGGTTGCTGGTGTTCCTGGGAATGGCCCTGAATCTCTGTCTGGGGAGCATTTACTCGTGGAGTGTCTTTGTCGGGCCTCTGACTGAGTACTTCACGGAGAAACTCGGGCAGCAGGTGACCGCGGGAGAGATTCTGATGCCCTTCTCAGTCTTTCTTGCCTTTTTCGCCCTGGCGATGCCGTTTACCGGGAAGTACCTGGACCGGTACGGGCCGAGGCTGATCATCAGTGCCGGGGGTATCCTAACCGGCCTGGGGTGGCTGCTCGCCTCCCTGGTGACCTCGGTTCAGATGCTGTATATCCTGTACGGGGTGATCGGAGGTATCGGGGTCGGGATCGCGTATGGTGCCCCGGTTGCGGTCGCGGCCCGGTGGTTCCCTGATCGCCGGGGTCTGGCAGTGGGTCTCGTCCTCCTCGGGTTCGGCTTTTCAGCCTTTGTCACGGCAAACCTGGCAGGGAGCCTCATTTCTGCGGTCGGGGTCATGGACACGTTCAGGATCTTCGGCACCGGATTTATTATCCTCACCATCCTGCTTGCTCTCCCGCAGCGGTTTCCTCCTGCTGACTGGAAACCGGCAGGGTGGGAACCGCCGGTCTCCCCCGGTTCACCGGCAGCCAGGGAGTATACCCTCAGTGAGATGGTCAGGACCCGGACATTCTTCGGGCTGTGGATCTGCTACTTTATCGGCTGCCTTGCCGGTCTGATGGCAATCTCCATCGCCAAACCGGCAGGTACCGAGCTGGTACAGGTCTCTCCTGCCCTGGCGACGCTCCTGGTCGGATTCTTTGCCGTCTTCAACGGGGGGGGAAGACCGTTCTTCGGCCTCCTCACCGACCGCCTGAATCCGGGTGATGCCGCGGTGATATCCTTTGCTCTTGTCATTGCTGCAGCCTCGCTCATTACCCTCATTCCCTCGGTCCCGGTGTATATCATCTCGTTCTCGCTCCTCTGGGGGTGCCTGGGTGGCTGGCTGGCCATCGCCCCGACGGCAACGGCAGGGTTTTTCGGAACCAGGGATTACCCGCGGTGCTATGGAACGGTCTTCCTTGCATACGGTGCCGGTGCGATTGCGGGACCCCAGCTGGCAGGGATGATTCACACGACGTCCGGGTCATACCTGGGTGTCTTCCCGGTCGTGGTGGTCCTTGCCGTGGCCGGTCTCCTGATCGCCCGGCTGACTATCAGGGCGCCCGGGTAAGACCTATTGCCAGGGAGGCAGATTCATTGGGAAGCCCGGTGGAGAGACCGGGCAGGATCTGATGAAGATGGGAGCCACTCAGGACGCACAGAACCGGGCCAGGATTCGTTCCGGTAGTATGGTGGATATTATCCAGAAGAAGGATCAGCGGACCGGCAGGAGAACCCGGGAGTCGTCAGGGAGATCCTCACCGGTTCATCGTTTCACCCCCACGGAATCAAGGTCAGGCTCCAGGATGGTACTGTGGGCCGGGTCTGTGCAATAATTTCTGATGAATCAGCCAGCCAGGATAATTAATATAATTATCTCTTTTTATATCTCCCTGCTGCGCGGTCAGGGTCTCCCCCCGTCCGGGCAGGGGAATTCCCTCTGTTTCATCCCTGAATACCCTCTCCTTCCCGGTCATGAGGAGGCTGGCATGAAACCTGATAAGGTGAAACCGGGAATATCAATAGTAATCTGGTGTTGGAGGAATGGCTGGAAGAATCGGTCTGAAGGGCGTGCTGACCCTGCTGTGCGTGGTGGTGATCCTGGTATCGACTGCCGGTGCAGAAGAGGTCTTCATCAAGAAGAAAGGGCCTGCAGAGCCTGGGAATGGTCTGGTGCTCATCGAATCTGAATCAGAATCTGTTGAGATAGGTGATTCCATCCATCTCTTCGGGCAGGTGGATCGATCCCTCATCGGGGGCAATCCTTCTGATGTCGTCATTCTGATCTCGGCCCCTGAAGGGAGTCTTGCTGACACGTTTGTCCTTTCAAGTCCTGACTGGTCAGGCTCATTCGATTATCTCCTCCCTGCCGATGTCGGAGGGGCCTGGGGATTTGAGGCCCTGTATACCGGGATATACAGCCCGAAGATAACCATCGAGGCTGTTCCCTCAGCTGAACCGGGAAAAACCACTCTCACCCTCTCCGGGTGGCCGGCGTACCCGCAGGTCGGCGAATCTGTCACCTTTAAAGGACGGCTTACTGACTCATCGGGAAAGGGTGTCTCGAACCGGGAGATTGCCTATGAGTTCTCATCCTCCCGCACCGGGTGCATCACCGGCTGCTGGAGTGCAGATCTTGATAACGCCGAATGGCACCTCATCGGGAGTGAACGGACGGATCTGAGCGGCGGGTACCGGTTTTCCCTGCCGGTGGTGGAGGCGGGAGGGGTCAATATCAGGGTCAGGTTCGAGGGTGATGACCAGTACAGCCCCTCAGAGAGCCGTATTCTCGGGATCACCGCCTCGAATCCCTGATTCTCATCCCCGCTTCTTCTCACCTCACCTGGCAGTCCTGCCCCATCCGGCAGGCTGGTCCTCCCTGCTCTTCTTTGGTCCGTGACGGAGGGGTATACCTCCGCAGCATCAGGGAGAGCGAGATGACGGTCACCGAGGAGAGGGCCATCGCGGCAGCACCCCACTCAGGTCTGAATGTGATGGCCGGTGCCAGGACGCCGGCGGCGAGGGGGATGAGGAGGATATTGTAGGCAAATGCCCAGAAGAGGTTGAGCCGGATCCTCCCCATCACCTTCCGTGAGAGCTGGATGGCTGCTACGACATCACGAATCTCATTTCTTACCAGGATGATGTCTGCACTCCCGATGGCAACATCGGTTCCTGAACCGATGGCAATCCCGGTATCTGCCCGGGCAAGTGCCGGAGCATCGTTGATCCCGTCACCGACAAAGGCAACCACCTGTCCGTCCTCATGCATGCCGGCAACCACCCGCTCCTTCTCTTCAGGGAGTACCCCGGCGATGACCTGGGAGATCCCGATCCGCTCACCCACTGCCCGGGCGGTCAGCTGGTTATCGCCGGTGACCATGGTTGCCGGGATCCCCATTGCGGCAAGATCGCTCACCGCCTGCGCTGAGGTCTCCCTGATGGTATCAGCGATGGCGATCAGACCGAGCAGTTCCCTGCCAGAGGCCACCAGGACCGTGGTCTTCCCCTCCGTCTCCCGGCGTTGAATCATCTCTTCCGCCCTCTGGTCAGGAACGATACCGGCCTCTTCCAGGAACGACCGGTTCCCGGCTCTGACCTGTTCTGCCGAAATCAACCCTCTCAGTCCTTTTCCGGGTTTATACGTAAAATCAGAGACCTGGGCAGGGGTAATTCCTTTCTGCTCCGCATGCCTGATGATCGCTTCTCCGAGCGGGTGGGATGAGAGGACCTCCAGGCCGGCGGCCATTGCAATGAGCCGGTCTGCTGGTCCGGATACGGGATCCACATCGGTCACTTCAGGTTTTCCGAGGGTCAGGGTTCCGGTCTTGTCAAAGAGTACGGTGGTTATCCGGTCAGAAACTTCCAGAGCCTCCCCGTTTCGGATCAGGATACCGAGCTCTGCTCCCCTCCCGACGCCGACGGTCACCGCAGTAGGGGTTGCGAGCCCGAGCGCACAGGGGCAGGCGACCACCAGGACTGCAATCAGGGTCTGGAGTGAGAACGGGAATCCGGCCCCGGCCACCAGGTACCAGTATGCGAACGCCCCGACCGCGATGACCAGGACGACCGGGATGAACCAGGCCACGGCTGTATCAGCGATCCGCTGGATTGGCGGTTTTGATCCCTGGGCCTCCTCCACCAGCCTGATGATCCGGGATAACATGGTATCTGCACCCACCTTCTCAGCAGTAAAGGTGAAACTCCCGGTCGTTGCCAGCGTCCCGCCAACCACCCGGTCACCGGGCATCTTCTCGACAGGAACCGGTTCACCGGTGATCATGGATTCATCCACAAAACTCGCTCCAGTCTTCACCTGTCCGTCCACCGGAATCCGGTCACCCGGCCTGATGAAGACCTCGTCTCCCGGGGTGACATCCTCGACCGGGACCGTCACCTGTACATCCCCGCGGATGACCCGGGCGGTATCCGGCCTGAGGGTGACCAGTGATCGGATCGCTGATGAGGTCCTCCCTTTTGCCCGTGCTTCAAGGTATCTCCCGAGCATCAGGAATGAGATGAGCATGACTGCCGTCTCATACAGGATGTACCGGCTGTCCAGCAGAATCCCGAACGTACCCATGACACTCGCGGTATACGCCACCAGGGTGCCCATCGTATACATGACATCCATGGTGAGTGTACGGTTTCGGAGCGATACGGCGGCAGCAGTGAAGATGGGGATTCCCAGCCAGATGAAGACGGGTGTTGCAATCAGGAACTGGAGATACATCAGGGGATGCATCATGTCCGGAGGGGCTGCCATCATTCCCATCAGGATGCCTGATACTAAAAACCCGGTGATTATCTGCCGTTTTTTCTCTTTCAGATCCCGTTCTTCTGCCCCGGCAGCAGCTGAGTCTCTCCCCTCCCGATCCGTTCCCAGGTACTGGAATCCTGTGGAGACAACCGCGTTCCTGATATCGAAAAGCGATAGGAGAGCAGGATTGTATCTCACCTCTGCCTCTCCGGTAGCCGGGTTGACCGACGCGGTGCTGATCCCGTCGAGTCCGAGCAGTGCTCTCTGAACCGTCTGTGCGCATACTGCGCAGGTCATGCCACCGATCCTGACACGCACCTGTTCATGGACGATCTGAAATCCACTCTTTTCCACGACGTCTGTAACCGCCTGAAGCCCTGTTTTCGCGGGATCGTACCTGATGAACGCTTTTGAGGTCCCGAAACTGACCTCTGCCCGGGTTACCCCGTCGATGCTCCCAAGCCCCTTCTCAAGGCCTGCTGCGCATCCGGCACAGTGCATTCCGGAGATGGTGAACTCCATCGTCTTCTCTTCTGGGGAGATTTGGGCGTGCGGGGTCATCCTCTCTCTTCCTGATGTATCTCCCGGCAATGAGAATAATCCATGGGTTCCCTGAATCCGGGTCCCGGGTTTCATCATCGCTGCCTTAATCAGAGGGATGAGTTCCATTATTCCCTATGATCCTCTGCACTGCCCAGATGGCCCCTTCGTGGCAGGATCCGCACCTGACACTCTCCAGAATGGAAGAGCGGATAGCAGAGGCGGTTGAGTGTGATGCATCCCTCATAGCGTTCCCAGAACAGGTGGTGACCGGATGGGACCCGCAGGATGCAACCCGGGAGGTGCAGGATGAGGAAGGGCCGATCATCTCCACTCTCCGCCAGTATGCACGTGAATACAGCATCGGAATCCTGGGTTCCTACCGGCAGATACATCATCCCCGTCCCCGGAACACGGCGATTGCCATCGGGCCGGGAGGGGACATTCTCGCCCGGTACTCAAAGATCCACCTCTTCTCACCGGCAGGAGAGGATCAGGGGTATAGCCCGGGTGATGGTTTGGGCGTCTTCTCCATCGAGGGCTGCAGGTGCGGTATTGCGATCTGCTATGACCTCCGGTTTGCTGATCTCTTCAGACTCTACCGTGAGGTAGGAGTCCACCTGGTGCTGGTTCCCAGTGCATGGCCGCATGCCCGGATGAAGCATTTTGATCTCTTCACCACCAGTCGTGCAGCTGAATTCCAGATATTCATCGCCGGGATTAATACCTTCGGGGTGACCCCGGTCGACCGGTACAGTGGGGGATCAGTGATCGCCGGCCCTGACGGCTCGGTCATCAGCAGGGGTTGCACGGGAGAAGAACTCATCTTCACCGAGATTGATCCAGAGGTAACCGAATCGCTCCGCCGGTCATTTCCGGTGCATCAGGACCGGATGGATCCGCTCTACCGCCGGCTCTCACGGGAGATGTGAGGCCTGTCCACCCTATGCCTCTGAAAGAGACGCCGCGACCTCCTCTTTCGGGGCCCAGCATTCCCTGGATTGACGCTGCGAAGGGTCTGGGCATCCTCCTGGTCATACTCGGCCACGCCGGTGTCCCGTCCTGGACAAAGGCCCTGATCTTCACGTTTCATATGCCCCTCTTCTTCTTCCTCTCCGGGTACCTCTTCAATGCTGGGAAGTACCTCGCTGATCCTCTTCTCCTGCTCACAACCAAAGGGGCACGGCTCATCCTCCCCTACGTGGTCTCCTTCACCGCCCTTACCCTGGCCTGGCAGGTGATCCGGCTGGTCGTGGTGACATATTCTATCCCGTATGAGAGCCCGGTATTCAGCCTGACACTGCCGGACTCCCTCATCTCCCTTCTGTATGGTAACGGGGCAGCACTCGTTCCTTCCCTGGAGAAGTATGCGCTCCTGGTCGATCCGCCCCTCTGGTTCCTTCCCACCCTCTTCTGCTCGGTACTTCTCCTCAGTCTCTGCCTCCGGGTCCGCTTAAGGGCCGGGACCGGCCCCGCAGTCCTGGTGGCTGGCGGGTGTCTTATCGCGGGTCTTCTAATTGGCAGCGAGTGTTTCCTCCCCTGGGGGCTCGATATCGCCGGCATTGCCCTGATCTTCTCTGGTGCCGGTCTCATCTACCGTCAGACTGGTCCCGGCCTCCATATCCGCCTGCGACTGCTGATCATCCCGGCCCTGACACTGCTGGTGCTCGCTGCCTTTCTGGGGAACGGTCCGGTGGATATGAACACCCGGCAGTATGAGAATCCCTTCTGGTTTGTTGCCGGCGGCCTCGCCGGCTCGCTGATGGTCTGCGAACTGGCTGCGGTGTTCTCCCTGATTCCGGCAGTGAACCGGGTACTGTCGATCCCGGGGAAGATTTCGATGTTCATCCTGGTATTTCATGTCCCCCTGATGGTCTTCTGTATCGGTCCGCTGAGGATCATCAGTCCCGGAATCTATGATCTCATCCAGGCGTCCTGGATGATCTGGTTCACCCTCTCCCTGGGTCTCTGTCTGCTTGGGTGGGAGGCAGTCAGACGGGTTCCTGCCCTGAAAAAAGTATACTCCGGTGGCTGACTCCCGGTCAGCTCTCGTTCACTTCTCTGGTGATGGTGGATGCTGTCGTATTGGAACTGATGGTATGGTACTGGACGTTCGGCTCTGCATAGTCCACATAGGTCACGTTCTGGTAGTAGCTCATCCCCTGCAGGGTGGTCATATTCTCCTCAAGTGCCACCAGCTGAAGCCCGGGCATCCCGAAGGCTGAGTAGTCGGTGACCACCGATGCATTGACAGCCGCATTAGTGGTATTGGCGTATACATTGAGTTCTTCTGGTGTTTCAAAGGATGTCGCATTGTACTTGACGAAGAGATCACCGGTTCCGGAGGTATCCCCTGCAGGAGCAGGACCCATGGTCGTGGTGTTGCCGGAGGTGTTCGTGATCGTGTAGATCGCATTCTGCTCAGCATACATCACCGTGGGTATTGCGGTGTAGTACGCAATTCCATCCTCTACCCGCATCCCCCCGGGGAGCTGCACCAGTTCAAGGCCGGGAATGTCAGGATACTCCTCTTTCAGGACTGCACCGATGGTGGCATGAGCCTGCATGGAGGACACAGTCATGGCATTGATGGTGGGAAAAGCCGCAGGATCAAATCGGACCAGCAGTTCTCCCTGCACATATGCACCCCCCTCAGGTTCCGGGTCTCCGCCGGTGAGGTTCTCCGGGACCATGGAACTATTCTTCCCGGTCTCCGGGGGTATTGTCTGGGCAAATGCCATCATGGCAAGACAGAGTCCTGCAACCAGTACCAGTATCATGATTATCCGATTCATCTCGTATCAGGATATGGGGGGGCAGCCTATTCAGGTTTGTGCATCGCCGGCCCTGATCCGGGTGAGTGATTGATCGTCCCGGTACCTGGTGGTTTCTTTCCCCCGTCCACTGCTCTGGAACAGGGGTTGCCGGGACACTACCATATACCCGTCTGTCGATATAGTACACAGACGCATGCAGTCAGAAACGAGTGAGGGGAGTGACCCGGCCAAACAGGCCTATATCAGGGGACTGAAGAAGTACCGTGACGGGGATCTGAAAGGAGCATGCAGTTTTTTCACCCAGGCGATCGATGGAGGGATTGGGGATTTTGACATCCTGTACTACCGGGGAATGTGTCATCTTGATGCCGGCCGGTATTCAGATGCCCTCACGGATTTTGAGATCCTGGTCCGAAAAGATCCGGGAAATCCGGAATCCCTGTTTCGGAGGGGATTCTGCCACTATAAACTCGGTATGGAGAACGAAGCGGCCCGGGACTTTTCCCTCATCCCTGAGTCATTTGATGACTGTTCCATCAGGTGGCATTACCTCTCAGTCCTCTTCTATAAATCCGGTGATCTTGATTCAGCCCTTGCAGCAATCGAGAAGGCCCTCCTGAAGTTTCCGACCCTGGGAAAGATCTGGTTCAATACCGGGGTGATCCTCACCTCCCTGGGTCTTACCGATCGATCCGAGGTTGCTTTTGTCACTGCCGGCAAACTGGACCCCCGCCTCGATACCCTCCCCCGCCGTATCCTGGAGTGATCGATGGACCTCATCAGTTCTCTCTCCGTCGCGATCAGCCTTGGCATGGACTGTTTTGCGGTCTGTGTGGCTGCCGGGACGGCGGTACGGGAGAGCCGCGGGGTTGTCATTGGGAAGATGGCACTCCTCTTCGGTCTCTTTCAGGGAGGAATGACGATTCTTGGCTGGATGGCAGGCACCTCGGTCTCCTCCTGGATAGAACCGGTGGATCACTGGATCGCCGCAGGGCTGCTTGGGTTTGTCGGGATCCGGATGATCCAGGAGGGATTACTGGATGACGATGATGCGGCGATTAATTTTTATTCGACTTCGGTTCTCCTTATACTGGCAGTTGCGACAAGTATTGATGCATTCGCCGTTGGCCTCTCCTTCTCTGTGCTCGCAGAACCGGTTCTCGTCCCCTCACTCGCGATTGGGGTGGCATCCGTTCTCATGTCAGGCGCTGGATTCGCTGTCGGAGATCGGTTTGGCGGGATCATCGGATCCCGGGCCGAGATATGTGGTGGTCTGGTGCTGATGGTGATCGGGGCACGGGTTCTCATGGAGGGTCTTGCGGCCTGACTGGCAGGTGATACCGGTGAAAAAAGAGAGAATATCGTTTGAAACCCGGGAAAAAAGAGGGGGACGGGAGATGCACCGGTCTTCGGCGTCAGGGTGGCATTCCTGCGGGGTCGGTCTCCTCCTCCTGGCAGCAGTCGTCCTTACCGGGGGGTGTCTTGAACTTCTCCCCTTGTCAGATCAGGCAGATCTGACTATCCTTGTGGATACCCCGGACCAGATCGTCCCGGTCAGCGAAGCGGTGGGCCGATATGAGAATGAGACCGGAATCCGGGTCCGGGTGGCTGCTCCGGATGATGCCTGCCGCGAGGGTGGGGGATGTCCTGGAGACCTCCTGGTTGCAGACTGCAGCCGGATTGCTGATTATGCGGCATGGGGGAGCCTTATCCCGCTGAATGATTATCTGGGGAACGGGACCAGTCTGAACTGGACTTCCTTTGAGCGTCCCACACTCATCATGGCTGGTGAATACCCTGACCGTTCAGGAGAGATATTTGCCCTTCCCTACTCTCCGGATGCACTGGGTATCGTCTACCGTGCCGATCTCCTGCAGGATCCCGGTATCATCACCGCTTTCTGCCAGACCTACGGGTACCCGGCCGGGATCCCCGGGAGTTATGATGAACTCAGTGATCTCGCTGGTTTTTTTACCGGCTATCAACCCGGGATGAGCGGGATCGTCTTTGCAGGAACTGACGGGGCACAGCCCGGATCATCCCCCTGGTTCAGCCTGGTCTCATCATATGGCGCCAGGGTGCTTCCTGTGGATGAGAACCCGGAATCCATGGCCTGGAACAGTTCCAAAACCCGTTCAGCCATCAGTATGTTGAAGAACCTCTCGTATTTCGCTCCTCCCGGCGTGGAGAAGTTCGGGGATCGTGAGGTCATTGATGCCTTCTCCTCCGGAACCAGTGCCATCGCGATCACCTGGTTCTCCCGGTTCCCTGAGATCCTTGCTGCTACCGGGGGAAGGAATATGACGGCCGGTTTTGTCCCCCTTCCCGGTGAAGTAACCGGTGGAGAGTCGAACCGCGGGATTACGGTCCGGATGCAGGGTATCGGTATTGTCAGGGGAGGAGATACCACCGCTGCTGAACGATTCCTCGGGTGGATCTATTCACCTCCGGTGCAACTCGCTCTGGCTGAGTCCGGGTATCAGCCTTCGCGGGTTCAGGTGCTGGACTCGTATGAATACCTGAGCATGAATCCCTATAACCGGGGATTCCCTGAGAGTGTCAGGATGGGGGTGCTGGTGGGAAAAGGAGTCTCCAGTGAGGGGATCCGGGAGATCTGTGAGGAGACGATCACGGCCTGTCTGGCTCCCGGGATCAATGGTTCACCAGCGCAGGAGCAGGCAGTCCTGGATAAGTCAGCGATACAGATAGGAATGATGGCAGGAAAAGCCTGAAGACTGCGGAACATCCGGTCCCGGGGCAGGAATCCACGCACCGGGAACTGATGGCATCTCACCCGTTTTTTCCTGCAGATCCTGTCCAGCAGACCCAATCACGTGGCGTCTCCGGACCTTTCCGGTTTATCCGAATACCCGCATTTTCACCCCTTGTTCTGCAATCTGGGGATAAATGAAGGTTATGCGAGTATAATCCGTGATTATTTGTCAATTTTTTGGTTCTGATTCACTTCCGGGTGGTATTTGTTGATCTCTGAATACCTGTAAATTATCATTTTTTTGTAATATTACGTGCAAAAGAGCAAGCTTTAACCCCCATCCTACTGACCATTGAATCAGAGGTATATGCCCCCGGATATCAGGAGCGTTGCCTCGAAGGCC
>CAZSVH010000026.1:0-15144 GCA_964610235.1 uncultured Methanospirillum sp.
GAGGCGGATCCCTCCGGGTAGGTGATCATGATATCTGCCGCGTCACGGAGAAAGTCGTACCCGATCACCTCGGCCCGGGTGATTGCCAGTCCGGTCCGGGCCCGCAGATCGGCGATGAGTTCATCCCGCCGGTCAGCCCTGACCAGGTCAATTCGTTCGTAATGCACCATCCGTTTCTGATCGAATACAAACCCCCGTTTCTGCTCAAGGAACCAGAGCACCATGATGATCAGAAGGTCTGAGATGGCAAGCCGGGTGTACTCCCCTCCGGTGAAGAGGATCGAGTTCAATACCGGGAGGGCGACCATCACGAAGAGGTAGGTCATCTCCCTGATCGGGACCGTATCGGTCCGGTACCTGAGGACCGAGAAGAGGGCGAAGAGCCCGAATCCCACTCCGATTGAGAGTTCTACCGAGGTGAAGAGCCCCATCACCAGGTATATCACCGTCGGGAAGGCCAGGAACGTGAAGATGTACTCCTGATCCCGTCGTACCGGGTAGTAGATCCCCCGGATGATGATGAGGGAGGCGAGGAGGTTGACCCCGATCCCGGTGATGAAGAGGAGGGTGGCCGCTACCATCTGACCGGCCCTCCCTGCATGAGCCAGGCGAGGTGCCGGAGGGTCATCCGGAAGTTATTCCACCTGACCTGGTCGCCATAGAGGAGTGATATCCCGATACAGTACTTGGAGAATCCCCGGCTCCGGAGATGGAGGGAGGCAAGGCATTCCCGTACCGGTGACCCGGTCCGGGCAGGGGTCTCCTTGAGTTCTGCGATGACGAGCCCGGGAAGGCTGATCCCCCCCTCTCCCTGCTGATAGGAGAGGCCGATATCGAGGGTGAACCGTTCGGGCCGGTCCGGGGGGAAAAGGGTGATTCGCGAGTACAGATTCCGGAGCACGGGCCTGATTCGGGAGTGGTCGCCCGGAAGGTACGCCGAGAGGAAGCCCTCTTCTTCTGATCCAAGGGAGGTGACGGGCAGGTCGGTCCGGAGGCGGTGTTTCACGGTTCTGCCGGTGTTCAGCTTCTCCTTGATCTCGAGGAAGTGGAGATCCGACTCCGGATAGGACCGGGTTCTGACCTTGAACCGGTGTCCCCGACCCCGGTGATGATCCTGGAAGAGCTGCAGGTCAGGGAAATCATAGTAGGTCGAACGGTAGGACTGGATGCGTTCCCCGTTCACTTCCAGGACCTGGTATGAGGCAGGGATCTGCCCGAGGAGGATCCGGGCCTGTTCCAGGGTCAGGAGGTACTTGGACTCCCGCCGGTCCTGAAGGGTGGCATGTCCGGTCCCGGTAACACCGGCCGGTTCAAACCGGTCAAGAACCGGCAGAAGGAACGGGGTGGCAGGGGGTAGCGCCTGCATGCTCAGATCACCCCGGCTATCCCGGTGGAACGGTCTGATGAGCAGTATCGGATATGGTATGGATTCATGATTGTTCCTCCTCTCCACCAGGATCCGGGCAGATGCCCGGGAGGATCAGGGGAGAGTCTGAATGCCGGTCATCGGTTGTGAGAGCGGGTAGTTAAACATTGTACACCCTTCTGGTTGGATATTCACCCTCCGCGTCCGCTCCCGGGCCGGACGGGAGGGGATGAGCGGAAGAGACGGGTGTATGCTCCTGCCAGGAGGTTCAGGGGTATTTATCCCGGCTTCAGGGGAACCGGTCTCCCATTCTGATCCCCCGGCGACGGGGGAGCAGGGAGAGAGATATGAGATTCAGCAGTACACACATCGGAATCCTCCTCCTGATGCTGGCCGTGGCCCTTGCTGCGGGAATACCGGCCCTCTTCGCGGAAGAGGCAACCGGGGGGAAGACCAGCCATTCCCCTGATGCAGAGCCCGACTACGGGGTGGTATTCCCTGCAGAGGAGATCCGGGAGATATTCCTCTCGGTCAGCCCTGAGTCCTGGCAGGAGATGCAGGATGACATGGAGGAGCAGTACGGGGAGTTCGGGAACGCGAGTACACACGGGCCCGGCGCCGGAAGAGGAGAGGGGCAGATGCCGATCCCGCCATTCCCCGGTGGTGAGGAGCCGGGGGTACCCCCTGGCAGACCGGAACCGGGATTCCCCTCCCATGACGATCCGGTCTATGTCCCGGTGACCGTGACCTTCCAGGGAGAGACCTTCGAACATGCCGGACTGCGGTATAAAGGGGTGAACTCCCTGATGACCGCCTGGAGTGCAGGAGTCAGTAAGATATCCCTGAAGGTGGATATGGACCGGTACGAGGACGAGTTCCCTGAGACAGAGGATCAGACCTTCTTCGGGTTTTCAGAACTCAACCTGCAGTCCGGGGCCTCTGACGAGACGGCGATCCGGGAGAAGATCGTCCCCGAGATCTTCAGGGATGCGGGGGTGGTGGCACCGATGACCGCCTTCTACCGGGTCTACCTCGATCACGGGGAGGGGTATGAGTACGCAGGCCTGTATACCCTGGCAGAGGCGGTCGATGACACGGTCATCGAGACACAGTATACGAACGGGAGCGGGAACCTGTACAAGCCCGAGGGAGAAGGGGCGACCTTCGCCCAGGGCAGCCTGGACCTCTCTGCCTTTGAGAAGAAGACGAACGAGGATGAGAAGGACTACTCGGACGTGGAAGAGGTATATGCCGCACTCCATGCAGAGACCCGGACCACCAGCCCGGAGACCTGGCGTACAGAACTCGAAACGGCCCTGAATGTCAGGCAGTTCCTGACCTGGCTCGCGACGAACACCCTGATAGGCAACTGGGACACCTACGGGGGGAACTCCCGGAATTATTACCTCTACGCGGACCCGACGACCGGGAACCTCAGCTGGATCCCCTGGGACAACAACTTTGCCCTGACGGAAGGGCATGGCATGATACACGGGACCGGAGGAGAGAGCCCGTCCATGAACCGGACCATGCCCACGGGTGGCGGACCAGGAGGGAGTGTCTCGCTTGGGATGGAGAATGTCACCGATCACTGGCCGCTCATCAGGTACCTGATGGATGACCCGGAATATCACCGGATGTACCAGGAGATCCTCGCAGACGTGGCAGAGAAGGCGTTCGACCCCGGGGAACTCGGCGAGAAGATCGACCGGTACCAGACCCTGATCGCCTCCTCGGTCACCGGACCGGACGGGGAGCGGGAGGGATGGACCTATGTCCCTGATGCTGCGGCATTTAATGCGGCATTCACCGCGATGAAGGCACATATCCGTTCCAGTCATGACCGTGCCCTCACTTACCTCAGCACGGCCGGGATCTGATGATACCCCTCCTCCTGCCCGGGCAGGAGAGGATCCTTTTTTGTCTCAGGAACGGAACGGGTACAAACCCTGCATCCCATACCGGGATGCCGGGCCGGGGAGCCCATGAAGAATATCATCCTTATCGGACTGCCGGGTGCCGGGAAGAGTACCCTGGGGGTGATCCTTGCCAAGACCCTGGGGATGCGGTTCATCGATACCGACATCAGGATCCAGGAACGGTGCGGGATGCTTCTCCAGGAGATCATCGATCGCCGGGGGACTGAAGGGTTCCTGGGGATCGAGGAGGAGACGATCCTCTCTCTGAACGAGGACCAGGCGGTCATCGCGACCGGGGGGAGCGTGGTCTACAGCAGCCGGGCCATGGACCACCTGAAGGCCGGCGGCACGGTCGTGTACCTGGTACTCTCCTACCCCGAGATGGTCCGGCGGCTTCAGAACATCAGGACCCGGGGGGTGGTCCTTGCCCGAGGGCAGAGCCTGCGTGAAATGTACGATCAGCGTATCCCGCTCTACGAGGCATACGCGGATATCAGGGTGCAGACCCGGTCCGGAAGACTGGAGGACGCGGTCACACGGATCGCTGATATCACCCGGAAGTCAGGGTGAGGCTCACCCGCGGGCGATCGCGACGGTCTCGCCATACTGGATCACGTGCCCTCTCATCGCCGCGATGAGTTGATTCTTCGTCGCCCCCTCCCGGAGATCGAGAGCTGCAGTGAGGATATACACCCTGAACTGGTACCGCTGGAGTTCGCCGCCAGCCGGTTCCGGCCCGTGATATCCCGTCTCGCCATAGTCGTTCATCCCCTGGATGGCCGGGAGCGGGTGGAACACGGCTCCCCCGGGGGGGAACCCCTCCGGGATCCGGCTGACCGGGGGGAGATTCCAGATGATCCAGGGGGTGAAGGAGCAGCAGGTCTTGATAAACGGATTGAAGACCATAATCGCGATGGACCGGGCTGCCGGGTCCATTCCGGTGATCGTGATCGCTGGTGAGACGTTCCCCCCTTCACGGGTGGCAGAGTGCGGGAGGGAGAGGTGATCGAGGGTGACGGTGACCGGGCGAATCGGGGCATCCTGCTCTCTGCTCTCCTCTCCGTCATGGCAGCATCCGGGCATGATCTCTCTTTGCCCCCGGCAGGGATAATCCTGTGGAGGCTCCGGGTGTCCCGTTGGAGCAGGAGGATCCCGGCCGGTTCAGACACAGGATTGCTTGTGCAGATACGGAAAGAGGTATGATCCCTGAGATCAAACACCCCTCATGGAAGAGGAACTCATCAGCGTATTCAGCAGCCTCTGGGAGTCATACTTTCCGGGTGAGGCACTCCCGGTCACCTTTGGGATCACCCCCGATCCCCGCGGGGCAGAAGTGGTCAGGCCCCGTGAAGGGAGGAGATGTTTCGTCTGTGACCTGGCAGCGGTCAGGAGCGGGAGGGACCGGGCCTTCTCAGCCACATCGGTCACCTGTGCCGGCGGGAAGCGATACTGCGGGTTTACCCGCGAGATCTTCCCTGCATTCCGGTACTTCCTCTCAACCGGCCAGGACGGAGGAGTGGAAGGGGAGCGGTACAAGAAGAGTCCCGAGCTGGTGGATGCCTGGAGTGGGGGGTTCGAACCGATCCCCTCGGCAGGGCAGTACCTCCTCTTCCGGCGCTGGGATCACCTGACCGCTGAAGACAATCCCGCGGTCGTCATCTTCTTTGCCCGGCCCGAGGTCCTCTCCGGACTCTTCACGCTCGCGAATTTTGACCGGGCCGACCCGTACGGGGTGATCACCCCGATGGGTGCGGGATGCTCGACGATCGTTCATTACCCGTATCTCGAGGAGCAGTCAGCAGACCCCCGGGCAGTGATCGGGATGATGGACCCGTCCGCACGTCCCTGTGTCCCGGTGGATGTCCTGACCTGTGCGGTCCCGATGAAGAAGTTCATCCGGATGGTCAGGGATATGAAGGAGAGTTTTCTCATCACCCATACCTGGGAGATGGTTCAGAAGAAGATGGCACTCAGCCGGGCCCGGTGAGTGGTGGGGGGGACCCTCACCCGCCGTCACCTGAAGAAACCGACGATGTTTCTGAAGATCTGCATGTTCAGCGATTCGTCAGGGACCGGGAGATGGCTGCGCTTTAGGAGTTCTTTCTGCAACGGCCAGTCATACAGGGTGCAGAAGTCCATCGCCCGTTCCGGGTGGGGCATCATCGCGAGTACCTTCCCGTCCGCTGAGGTGATGGCGGCGATATCCCCGGTGGAACCGTTCGGGTTGTACGGATACTCGCCGCCGGCAGGGGAGAGGTCATCCCGGCAGTAGGTGAAGGCTATCATCTTCTCCCGTTTCAGCCGTTCCAGGGTCGCGGGTGAGCAGGAGAAGTTCCCTTCCCCGTGGGATACCGGGCAATACAGCCGTTCGATCCCCCGGGTCCAGAGATTCTCTGCTACAGGCCTGAGGGTCACATACCGGCACTCGAGGACTCCCCGGCGGTTGGGCATCAGGGCGATATCACGCTGGTACGCGGTGTCAAAGGCAGGGATGAGACCGAGGTTGGCGAGGATCTGGCACCCGTTGCAGATCCCGAGGACCAGGTTCTCGCCGCTGAGAAACCGGGTGATATCACCCCAGAGGTTATTCCGCACCCGGTTGGCAAACGCGTTCCCGGCACCCGTGTCGTCCCCGTACGAAAATCCCCCAGGGAAGACGAGGAGCCGGTATCCGTCCAGCACCGTCTCCCCGGCGATCAGGTCGTTGATATGGACGATGTCAGCATCCATCCCGGCACGCCGGAGGGCCTCCTGTGTCTCCATCTCTGAGTTGATCCCGTATCCGCTCATGATGAGGGCCCGATCCGGGATGAGGGCCGGGTCTCTCCTTCCTGCTGACGGGGATCGTGTCGTCGTCATCTCAGTATCCTCCGAAGGGCCGCTTGTACTCGTTTTCCAGGTCGCTGACCGGGACCTCCAGGAGGGTGGTCCTGCCGGTTATCCTGAGCACCTTTCCACAGACCCGGCCCGCGAGGGTCGCCTCCTCCCCCATCGTCCGTTCAAAGGACCGCTTGTTATCCGGGGCGATGGTGACGATGAACCTGCCGAGCGACTCTGAGAAGAGGAGATGATCCGGCCGCATATCACCGTGAAGGGTGATATCCATCCCGACCCGGCCGGCGATCGCAACCTTCGCAAGGGCGACCCCGAGGCCGCCATGGGTGACGGGAAAGGCAGAGGCGACGAGACCATGGCTGATCGCCTCGGTCAGCCGCCGGTACCGGTCCCGGGCAGCCGGGATGTCCAGGGATGGGACAGAACTCCCGCAGACCCCGAGATGGGCAAAGTACTCGGAACCGCCGAGTTCATCTGCGGTCGTTCCGACCACGTAGACGAGGTCCCCTTCGATCTTCGCGTCTGCTGAAACCGCGCGGGTCACGTCCGGGTGCACGCCGACAGAGGAGATGAGGAGGGTGGGAGGGACCGAGACCTTCACCGGGTTGTCCTCTGCGTCAAATCCTGAGAAGTCGTTGAACATGGAGTCCTTGCCTGAGATGAAGGGGGTCAGAAACCCGACCGCCCCGTCATGGCAGCCGATCGCCGCCTGTTTCAGTTGATACAGCCGGACCGGGTCGTCAGAGGAGCACCAGCAGAAGTTATCCAGGATGGCGATCGCATCGAGCGGGATCCCGAGGGCGATGAGGCCCCGGATAGCGGTGTCGATGCAGGCAATCGCCATCCGGTACGGGTCGATCTCTGAGTAGGAGGGGAAGATCCCCTGTGAGAGCCCGACACCCCGGGTCGATGCCGGGAGGATCTTCGTGAGGGTTGCTCCAGCCTGGAGCCGGCCGGCCCCCTGAACCGGTCCGAGGACATGCCCCCCCTGGACGGTATGGTCGTACTGGATCGAGATGTATTCGGTTGAGCAGATGTTCAGTCTCCCGAGCATCGCCTTCAGGGTATCGTCGAGCCGTTCAGGGCACGCAGCCACCGGCCCGGGAACGGGGGCGGGCGGTTCGGTTGTCCGGAGGTGCTTTTCCGGCATCCCGTCATGGAGGAAGGAGAGGGCGATGTCCATGACGGTCGTGTCATGGTACTCGACGACGCATCGGCCGGAGCCGGTGAACTCACCGATGACGGTCGCCTCGACGTCCCGCCGCCTCATCAGGTCCATGAAGGCGTCTTTCTTCTCTGGCGGGACGGCGAGGGTCATCCGTTCCTGTGACTCTGATATCCAGATCTCCCAGGGTGCCATCCCGGGATACTTGAGCGGAACGGCATCGAGGGTGACACGGCACCCGTTGCACTCTTTCGCCATCTCCGCGACCGAACAGGAGATCCCGCCGGCCCCGCAGTCGGTGATGCTGGTGTAGAGCCCCAGATCCCGGGCCTCCTTGACGATGACATCAGAGAGTTTCTTCTGGGTGATCGGATCCCCGATCTGGACGGCGGTGACCGGGCTGCCCGGGTCGAGGGCCTCGGATGAGAAGGTGGCACCATGGATCCCGTCCTTGCCGACCCGGCCGCCGGCCATGACGATGAGATCGCCGGGACGGGCTCCTTTCTCATGGAGGAGCCGGTCTTCGTGCTTCCGGGGCATCACCCCGACGGTTCCGGCAAAGACGAGGGGTTTGCCGACGTACCGGTCATCGAACCAGACGAATCCCTGGGGGGTGGGAATCCCGGAACAGTTCCCCCCGACCCCGACACCATGGACGACGCCGTCGAGGATCTGCCGGGGGGAGAGGATCCGATCCCTTCTTCCGGGACGGCGGTAGAGGGCCGGGTCGGTCCCGGGGTCTCCGACGCAGAACCCGTAGATGTTGATGCAGGGCTTTGCCCCGAGACCAAAGCCGATGGTGTCCCGGTTCACCCCGACAATCCCGGTGAGGGCACCGCCGAAGGGGTCAAGAGCCGAGGGAGAGTTGTGGGTCTCCACCTTGTGGGTGATGAGGGTCTGGTCATCGAAGATGATGGCACCTGAGTTGTCCCTGAAGACCGATATGCAGATGTCCTGCTCTCCCCGTTCCTCACGGATCCGGTTGGTCGCAGCCTGAATACAGGACCGGTACAGGCCATCCGGAAGATCATCGTCCATCGGGGAGGCGAAGATGGTATGCTTGCAGTGCTCGGACCAGGTCTGGGCGAGGGACTCCAGTTCGACATCGGTCGGACGTCGCCCTTCGGCAGTAAAATAGTCGCGGATGGCATGGAGCTGCGCAGCATCGAGGGCGAGCGGGCCCCGGCGCTGGCCGGTCCGGGGGTCGGGGATCCCTTCCTTGCCGATCCGTGCCAGGTCTGTATCACTGATATCCAGGTCCACCTCTTCTGCGGCCGGCAGTTCGTGCAGGTCCACGATCGGGACGACCCGGTCCATGCCACCCGTCCCGTACTCCGCCCGGGTCTTCACATGCACCCGGTTGACGAGCGGGTTGGCAAGGATGGTGACGAGCCGGTCCAGATCCCCCGGAGAGAGCCTGCCACTGACGAGGAAGAGCTGCGAGGAGGCGACCACCTCTCCGTCTTCGAAGGATCGCTTCGTGCAGTCCTCTATCGTCCGTCGTGCCGTGGTCCCGACATTATCAGTTACACCGGGGAGGAACCCGACCTCAATGGCATGGTCAAAGTATGCATGGGTCGCCTCGTCGATGGTGACCTTCTGGACCACCGGGTTGGCCAGCTGCTTCCCGATCTCCCCGAGCTCCTCAGGGCTGAAGTCCCGGGTGCGGGTGGAGAGGGTAAAGACGTCGATGAGGTGGAGGGCCTCGATGTTCAGCCCGAGCGAGCGGATTCGCCCGGTCCTGACCGCCAGCCGGGGATCGGTCCGGAATCTGACTTCTATCCGGTGAAGGTATGCCATGGGGTTCTGGGTACCTGTTGGTCGTGATCCCCAAAATAGGTATCAAGGAGGGAGAGGTATCTGCTGACCGGACCGGGATACCACGTTTCCGCGAAGAGGAACCCCGAAGGGGGAAGGCCCTCACCGGTTCAGGGCAGAACCGGAGAATGGTCAGACCTGGAGCGTTCCGTGCCATACCGGGGAGTGATTCTGCAGGATGGAACCGGGAGTATTACAGGATCCCGCAGCAGCAGTTCGCAATGAAAACCCCTCATGATTTCAGTTCCGGCCTTCCGGGCACCGGTTTTCCTTCTATCCGGAATGATATGACGGCTCCGGCGTGGGAAGCGGGGTGAAGTTGGCAGGCTCCGAATACCCGGGAGAGCGGATTTCAATGGATGATGCTTCGCGCCAGAAACATCCGGCGGCATGATCCACACCAGGGAGATATCGTGCAGGGTGTGAAGATTACGGCCGCTGAATGCGAACGGATGTGTCATATCGGATGTTTTATGCCCCATCACTCTCAAGTATGCTTCTGGACAACAGGATCCTGGCTGATACGGGTTTTCCCGACAGGATCGTGAGTATTATTCTGTACCAGACATGAGGGAAGAAACAGAATGAGATGGCGTGAGGGTACGAGGAGTCAGAATATTGAGGATAGGAGATCGATTCGGGGATCCGGCGGCGCTGCCGGGGGGATGGGGCTGATCGGTCTGATAGCCATCGTCCTGATCGGCATGGCATTAGGAGTCGATCCGGTCACGTTGCTGCAGAGTACCGATCTTTCATCAGTACCGATGGATCAGCAACCGGCAGTATCAGATGAGCAGCAGGATCAGCTCGCCGACTTCGTCTCCCTTGTCCTTGGAGATACCGAGCAGATATGGGGTTCAATCTTCAGAGACGAATTCGGAGTGACGTATACCAAACCCACACTGGTATTATTCTCCGGAACGGTGGATTCGGCCTGTGGAATGGCAAGCTCGGCAACCGGACCGTTCTATTGTCCTGGTGATCAGAAGGTGTACCTTGATCTCGCCTTCTTCAATGAACTCCAGGATCGGTTCGGGGCTCCCGGTGATTTTGCCCAGGCATATGTGATTGCGCACGAGATCGGCCATCATGTCCAGAATCTAGAAGGGACGCTGCAGAAAGTCGATCTGAGAAGGAGCCAGGTCAGCGAGAGAGACGCAAACCGGCTCTCAGTAGCGCTTGAACTTCAGGCAGACTGTTACTCAGGGGTATGGGCGAACCGTGCCGTGAAACGGGACCTGATCCTTGATCCCGGGGATCTTGAGGAGGGGCTGGGTGCTGCCAGTGCTGTTGGTGATGATCGCCTTCAGAGACAGGCCCGGGGGTACGTTGTCCCTGATTCCTTTACCCACGGATCATCAGACCAGCGGGTTGCCTGGTTCAGGAAAGGGATGGAATCAGGAGACATCAATGATTGCGACTGTTTCGCCCAACTGGGAGGAGTATAGGAACAGATACCGGCGACCGGCCCGCCTGTAGAGTGGCCTGCTGCCATCCTTTGCAGGGGGACAGGGCATCAGGCGGATTTCCGGGGGCAGATAGCGCAAAGCCCCCTTTTTGCCAGTCGTGATGAACATCCGAAGATGACAGAACCACCCGGAGGACTGAGACTCCCTGCGACAGGGAAGGAGGACCGGAAACCCGGGGACAATAATCAGGGATGACGATCTCATCAGGATCCTGTAAGTATTCACAGAACCCGGACCCCTGGAATAGCAGAAACGTTTGTGATTCTCTTTCCTTTTCAGAAGCCCAGAACAGGCAGGGGCACCATAATGCGGGTGAGAGGATTCTGGAAGAAAGAGGAACCAGGTGGATGTATTCTGATTTACCAGCATACTCCGGTGCAGCATCACGGCAATATTGAGGGGGTATCGGGGTTCTTTTCTGTAACCGTTGCTAATATCACCATTTATTGTCAGTTTTACAAAAAAAGAGTCAAAATACGCCGGATATCAGTCCTGATCGGGTATGTGTATGAGGGAAGGGTTGTGGACGGTGTTCCTGGTCAATGACCGAACAACCGGTGAAAGTACCGATGCCGATCAGGCAAGAGATTTATACCACACATTCATGCTTTCAATGGATCCAC
The DNA here is from genome assembly GCA_964610235.1 of uncultured Methanospirillum sp. Taxonomy (GTDB): domain Archaea; phylum Halobacteriota; class Methanomicrobia; order Methanomicrobiales; family Methanospirillaceae; genus Methanospirillum. The sequence continues at coordinate 11,196 of CAZSVH010000026.1, forward strand.
AAATGTTGGTATTATTGATGAGAGTTCCTCCAAACTGGTACTCATTTCCGGCAAATAGCCGGTTGACCGGAAGTGGCAGACTCCTGCATATCGTATAGGCAGTTTTCAATCTTTTTGACACCATCTCCTCTTCCATCGCAGTAAGAAGCCTTTTTGATATCCCATATCCCTGATACCCCTCATCAACCGCAAGATCGGTCATTTCTACTGCAGATGCCTCCTGATCAATATCACATGAACCTGCGGCAATAATCACACCATCAACCTCTCCAACAAAGAAGAGGGTGTCATCCTGCATCACCCGGGAGAGAAATTTGGGATCCTGAATCGGGAAAGGATAGGTCACAAAATTTCTTTGATAGAGGGATGATAATGAGGGAATATCTCCGGGGGTGGCTTTCCGGATTAGAACTGACGAATTTCCGGGTTGGATTTTTGATTGGTTATCATCATGTATTGACCGGTTTATCGTCGTGCTTCTCTCTGTGCTGTATTCATCATATGCTCGTGAAGGGGTGTAAAAGCGGGATATAAAAAGGGCATCGTTTCCAGCAGAATAGAAATCCGGAATAACTGCTTCAACCTGAACATCCTTTATCGGCAACGCAGGTTGGAGGTTTTTCGGAATCTTCATCACGATCTTAGAGTAGAAAAAAATTCCCTGGAGGGCAGCAATATACAAAAAAACCCTCTTAATATCAGACGGTTTGATCTTCATCAGGTAGATACGGTCATTAAAATACCCATGCTGAAGAGTGCTATTCCCGATAATCGCGATTTTATCCTTACTCATCCTGCCTCCGGGATATCCTCTCTGATCCTGCCGGGAGGATTGTAATCTGGTTTTCATAATCTGAAAGAAGAGCTTCAATTCCCTGTGCCCGGCTGGATGCAAATGCATTATCACCTGAATGCTGAAGATCACACTGCTCACACTGCAGATCACAGGCTATCTCCTGATACTGGTCAGGTTCCTGGTATGTTGTGAACATTCCTTCATAATTGCGAAGAACCACTTTATGCGAGGACCAGGAGACGAGATAATGAGGCATAACAGGAATTTTCCCACCTCCTCCGGGTGCATCAATCACATAGGTTGGCACCGCCAGTCCGGAAGTGTGGCCTATCAGGCTTTCAATGATTTCAATTCCTGTTCCTATCGGTGTCCGAAAATGAGCCAGTCCTTCTGCCAGATCACACTGAAACAGATAATAGGGGCGTACACGGTTTTTTACCAGCTCGTGTACCAGTTTTTTCATAATATTCGGGCAGTCATTCACCCCGGCAAGAAGAACAGACTGGTTGCCAAGAGGGATCCCCGCATCGGCAAGTTTTGCAAGGGCTGAGCAGGATGCATCGGTTATTTCATGAGGATGATTAAAGTGCGTATTAATCCAGATAGGATGATATTTTTTCAGCATTGCCACGAGATCATCAGTGATTCTGAAAGGAAGAACAACCGGTACCCGTGTCCCAATCCGGATTATTTCTACATGATCGATCCGGCGAAGTCTGCTGATGATTCGCTCCAGGGCCTGGTCAGATAAAAGGAACGGATCACCACCGGAGAGAAGGACGTCGCGTATCTCCTGGTGAGATTCGATATATTCGAACGCCTTCCCTAATTCTTCATCCCCTGGGAAGAAATTATTCTGCCCTACTTTTCGTTTTCTTGTGCAATGCCTGCAATACATGGCACAGGTCGAGCTGATGAGGAGGAGGACCCGATCCGGATACCGGTGAGTGATGAGGGAACAGGGGCTGTCGGTATCTTCTCCCAGTGGATCATGGAGATCGTACTCCTCAATGATGAGTTCCCCGGCAGATGGAACAGCCTGCCTGAAGACCGGATCATGAAACGGATCTTTGTTGTCAATCAGGGAGAGATAGTACGGCGTTACTGACATCGGGAAGATATCGATCGTCTTTTGTATCTCTTCCCGTTCCTGATCAGTAAAGGAAAACTCCAGCGCCTTTTCAAGCGTGGCACAGTCGGTAATGCTGTTGCGAAGTTGCCAGTGCCAGTCATTCCATCTTGATGAATCAGAATGAATGGGAGAGGTTATTTCCAGGGTGGAGGTCGTTTCTGTTGACATGGCTGAAGTGAATGATAATAAAAAGAACCTATTTCGGGATGTTCTGAAAGTGTCCTTGCAATACCTCCCAAATATTATTCACCCATATTTAAAAATATGTCACTTTGATTAGTAAAATTGATTATCATATCGACCCGGCAACTCCCGAAGATTCCTGCAATCAAAAACTGATGGTCCGGTAGTCGTCATCCGGTCTGCATTATTACCGAAGATAACCCCAACCCGCGGTTCCTCCCCGGGGTAGGAGTCAGGACAGCGTGAGATGAGATGGAATCCTGATTGCCGGGTAGTACCTCTGCGATAACCAGGCATGTCAGGGTATTTGGAAATAATCATGACACAGCCACCATACCTGAACCATGGCCGGGTTGGGGATACAGGAGGGTCATTTCGCCCTGTTGAAAGAAGGGAAGATTCAAAGGAGCCGTCCGGATCTAACGGTGAAGAAACGGAGGAGAGTATCTGACGTCTGCTACAAAAAGAGCCCCTCGTTCTCCGGATTCCCGGAAGAATCCCTTCATTCAGAAGTCCCCCTCATTCTGGATGCACCGTTATATCTCCGGATCTGATCAGAAGCGGGACGAGAGAGAACCAACAACGAGAGTGGACCTGGCTCCTCCATTTTATCTCCAGGAAGCCGGTTGCAGGGATGAGTTCCGGTTTGTTCCTTCTTCCGGCAAGGATCAACACAAAGCCAGGTGGACGAGAATCTGGACACCCGGCATTCCTGCAAAAACAAACGAAACGCCCGGAAATATCGCGAACACGGTAGATGGCTCACCACCTCCACCAGAGGCAGACTATCAGGGGAAGAACTCCTGTTATGGCCGCCAGGAACTAATTTCTGTATTGTTATTGAAGGTCTCGTCTGAACGGATCGTGTATCTGATCCCTGAGATCATCTTCCGCACTTCATCATGTGATCTCCCTGATCTCAATCACCAGGATTTCAGATCTCTGTCCGGTCAATCACCATCACATCCTGAAGATAAGATCTCAGGCGATACGAAAGGCTGAGAGTATCTGATTATCCTTGAAGACACCGTACTCAGGGTGAACGTCAGCCTGAATCCTGATAACGCCGGAATGCCGGGGGAGGACATCTTTCGGAAACCCATGGGGGATCATGATGCAGAATCGCGCCCCCATTCCCCTGATCTGCGAATTCCCACCTCAAAAGGCAAGCGATGGGTGTATACATGACACCTGATGAGTCGGGGAGATCAAGGGAGTTTGCCCTTGGTTATGCTCTGGGTCAGTCGCCGGGGGGATACCAGATGAGAGTGTCAGGGAACGATTAATGTCGTGCGTTTTTGTCACCCTCTGTTCAGAAACAGGATCAACAAATGACCATTGAGCGGAAGCCTCGGGCCGCTCTCCACAGGTACCGGTATTCCCATTCCCGGCCGATTCATAGTGCCCGGGTCCGTGCATCGTATCCGGTCAGTCAGGTTTATTCCCTGGGAATTGGAGATACTCCCCTCATGTCACAAATATCTCTCCGGTCCGGCCTCCTCCTGGCCGCCTGTATTCTCATTCCGTTGATCATCGGGGCCATCGGATCCCTGATCACGTACCCGAATATTGCAGGATGGTTTGCAGGCCTCTCAAAACCCTGGTTTTCTCCGCCGAACTGGGTATTCGGGCCGGTATGGACAATTCTCTACATCCTCATGGGTATCTCCCTCTGGCTGGTTATCAGGAACGGGTGGGAAGGAGCGGATGTCAGGAAGGGTATGGTCCTGTTTGGCCTTCAGCTGGTCGCGAATTTTTTATGGTCAGTACTCTTCTTTGGTCTGCAGTCTCCGCTGGGCGGGCTTATTGACATTCTGGTTCTTCTGGGTCTCATCATC
>CAZSVH010000027.1:0-14936 GCA_964610235.1 uncultured Methanospirillum sp.
AGAACTGTGGGAAGGCTCAAGATAGCCATCTTCTGTTGGGAGAGTCTCTATTCAGAACGGGTCGGCGGACTCTCCAATGCCGCGACATACCTGGCCCAGTCCCTGGCAAAGAAGCACGAGGTCCACTTCTTCACCCGCGGTGACCAGGACTTCTCGATGAGCGGGGTCCATTACCATGTCTGGCGGCCGCATGGGTCCAATGTCGTGGAGTACTGCGCAAACCTCTCACACGGCCTGGTCCAGCGGTTTTACCAGTACGATGACGAGCCGTTTGATGTGCTCCATTTCCATGACTGGCACATGGTTGAGGCACTCCACCAGCTCAGGCACCGGAGAACGGTCTTCACCTACCACTCCACCGAATTCGGAAGAAACGGAAATATTCACGGGGACTGGTGGGAATACCACGAGATATGCGGGAAGGAGTGGTATGCCGGGCAGATTGCCGGACGCTGCGTCGCCGTCTCCTGGCAGCTTCGCCAGGAGGTGATTGATCTGTACCGGCTGGACCCGGACCGGGTCCGGGTGATCCCGAACGGGGTCGTGAAGGATATGTTCGATGTGAGCATCGATCCGGGAGCGATAAAGCAGCAGTATGGAATCCATTACCTGGCTCCCCTGATCGTCTTCATCGGAAGGATGGTTTACCAGAAAGGACCTGATATCCTCGTTGATGCGATGCCGCGGATCCTTGACCGGTTCTGGAACGCCCGGTTCATCATGGCCGGAGGAGGCGGGATGCGGGACTGGCTGGCGGTACAGACCCAGGGAATGCCGGTACAGTTCCCGGGATTCATCACCGACTCAGAGTATGTCCGGCTCCTGCATGCCAGTGATGTTGTGGTCATCCCGAGCAGGAACGAACCCTTCGGGATCGTTCTTCTTGAGGCATGGAGCGCTAACCGGCCCGTAGTGGTCTCACGGGTGGGCGGTCTTGCCGAGAATGTGGAGCACGGAATCACCGGGCTGGTCACGGATCCGACTCCTGAGGGGATAGCCTGGGGGGTGAACTATTACCTGGAGAACCCGAATGACCGGATCAGGATGGCACGGGGGGGATACAACCAGGTGGACCGGAGATTCTTCTGGGACTCAATCGCTGACCAGATCATGTATGTGTACCTGGAAGCAATGGGATAGAACAGACGGACTCACCATTCCAATCAGGTGCTGTCTGATGCAGCGACCGCCTGATGATAGCGGGAGAGGAGGCTGACCACCGTCTCTCTCCCTTCGGCTGCCCGGAGATCTCCGGAATTCAGGGCGAGGGCATGATCATAGGCATCAAGCGATTCTTCATATCTGCCCAGAATCCACAGGCTCCGGCCGGCTCCGCTCCATGCTTCCTGAAGGGACGGGCTGAGGGTCACGGCACGCTGATAGGCCGGTACAGCCTCTGCATGCCGCTGTAGAGCAGCGAGGGCATCTCCTGTACCCGCCCATCCCCGGGCTGTATCAGGATCCAGTTTCACGGCATGCCCAAAGGCATCGAGCGCTCCGGAGAATCGTTCGGAGAGGAGGAGCACCCGGCCTTTCCGGATATACAGGGAAGGATCGCTCCGGCTCACATCCAGGGCCTGGTTGTATGCGGCAAGGGCATCTTCGTACCGGCCCATCCCCAGGAGGGCATCCCCTTTTCCGGTCAGGGGATCACTCTTCCCGGGCATCGCATCAAGGACCAGTGAAAACGAACTGAGGGCTTCAGGATACCGGCCAAGGCCCAGGTATGCATTTCCTTTCCCCATCATTGCTTCATTCTTTTCCGGGCCCGGGATCAGTGCCTCGTTATAGGAGAGGAGTGCCTGGTTGAACCGCTCAAGCGCCTGCTGGTACCGTCCGGCAGCAAGGTCCCCTTCTCCTCCGGTTATGGCAGTGCGTGCAGCATCCAGGGCAGCTGCACCCTCCTGCTGCAGGGAGGAGAGGGAAGCTGCCGATGCCAGGTCTGGCGCAGACAGGAGCAGAAGAAGAACCAGCACTACACGCATCATCATGGAAGATTACCCAGCCCTTCAGATAGCCTTTCCGGAAGCCCGGGCAGAAACAGTCATGATTCCTCCTGCCTGAGCGGGGTTCCGTCATACGGGCAGAACCGCCGGGTCTCATCCCCCAGGTTCCCGCAGACCGGGCAGCGGTACATCCGCCTTTCACGGGTGAGGATCGGGACGAGCGGGAAGAAGAGAAAGAGAAAGAAGAACGTGAATCCGGCCAGGAAACAGAGGGCAGATACCAGCAGGGAGCCACCGGCAGCCAGGGCGGCAAGGGTTACCCGGTTCGTGCAGCCACCTCCCGGGCGGCCCACGCCGGAAGGGCATGGGCATAATCCCCGAGTTCTTCCGAGAGATCAATGCCATCCAGCCAGTCTGCCACGATCCCGGAACCTATCCCGGCAGTGACGATGCGGGAGGTATGATGACGCCGGGATGCCTCCCGGGCGGCCATACTCACGCGGTTTTTCAGGGCAGCAATCAGGGAAAAAGCGATTTCACGTGCCCCGTCCTCACCGATCTCTTCCAGGTCTGCACAGACAACCCGGGCCAGCCGACGCATGCAGGAGAGAGCATCAACCCCTTTCCGGTCAGCGGTCTCTGCGGTGAAGAGAACTGCCGGTATCGTCCCGGCAACCACGAAAGCGTCACCCGTGGAGGCGAAGTACTCAGAACTCACCGGGGTATCTCTCCCGTTCACCCGGACTGAACTGACGAGGGTGGCAGCAGGTGTTCTGAGAAGGCCGGAGTAGACGAGGTACCCCTGCTGAAGACGGGTGAGATCCGTCTGCCCGATCATCGTTTTGAACGAGTTCAACGGGATGATATCGGTGGTGGTACTTCCCATGTCAATGAGCAGGGCATCAGGATACCGATCTTTCAGCAGATCGGCCATCACCAGCCAGTTTGCAGCAGCCAGTGCAGGTACCGGATCCTGGTGAAACCGGCCATCCATCCCGTAAAACCGGGCATGGGGAAAGACTGATCTCACCTGTGAGACGATGAAAGCGATCCCGTCAGCCTTCGAGGAAAAACAGTCGGCGAGCTCTCCGCTCATCACGACCGCTGCATCCTGATCACCCGCATGGGGAAACAGCAGTTCCCGGAGGGGTGCCTGATCCCAGAGCGGGCAGTAATACACGTGAACCCGTTCGCCGCTGACCACCTTCAGATTCGCTCCACCGACATCAATCCCGATCACAGATCGTCACCGCTCCGTCCTTTCCAAAGACTGCCCGGCCCTTCAGGTGTACCTCCCGGGGAGATCGTCCATACGAAGCATCAAGAAGTACCGCTCCGATCTCCTCCTCCATCACGGCCGCTATCCCGACGATACTGTCGGTCGGCCGGGGATTGACATCCACCACCACGATCCGGTCTCTGCTGACCACAAGATCGATCCCGGTATACCCCTGGCACCCGAGGACGCCGGCTGCCTTCCGGGCTGTCTCGATGATCTCGTCCTGCCGGGGATGGGTGACCGGAGTCTCCCCGCCTTCGTAATGGAAGAACCCGTCACCATCGATCCGGATCTTCTGCCGGTTGAGGGCAAGAACGAGGGGTTCTTCACCGGTATAGTAGAGACAGACCTCCCCCACAACCCTGCCGCCAACCAGGCTCACGGAGAGGTGGTCACCGGTGATAAACTCCTGGCCCATCTCTCCTTCACCCGGCTCCTCATCCCGGTACCGCATGTGAACCGCTCCGCATCCGCTGATCTCCTTGATCACCCGCCGTCCCGAGCTCACCTCTGCAGGGACATCGATCCCGTGCATCTGCAGCGTCGTGGCGGTCCGTCTTTTATTTGCACAGACCGCCACGGCAAGCGAACTACACCCGATATTGCGTGAGAGATCCTCAGCGATCTTCGTAAACCTGGCAAGGAGCGGATCAGGAGCAATGATCAGTGCTTCATCGCAGCCAGGTGCAAGTCTGCGGATCTCATCACCAAAATCCGCACCGCTCCCGGGCATCACCACAGTATACCCGATCCGGGAGAAACTTCCGGCAAGGGTCTCCACCATCGCTCTCCCTTCCGTGGCCAGGCCAGGATCATGTACCATGGCATATTCTGCGATGAGTATCTTCATGGGAAAAGGTTGGCCTTCATTCCCAATAATCCCCTCAGGCATCCTCATACTCTCTCCCGCTCATATAGTAGGTAATGGTACCCCGCATTCTGCTGACCAACGACGATGGTGTGAACTCAGAAGGTCTCTGGGCAGCGTATGAGGCCCTGGCCCCGATCGCCGATGTCACCGTCTGTGCACCGGCAACCCAGCAGAGTGCTGTCGGGCGATCGGTCTCAATATTTGAGCCGCTCAGGGTGAATGAAGTCCTCCATAACGATATCAGGGCATATGCGGTCGGCGGTAAGCCGACCGACGCGGTCATCATCGGGCTCTTCGCCCTCAGGCTGGAACCGGATCTGGTTGTATCAGGGATAAATATCGGAGAGAACGTCTCTGCTGAGGCCATTACCACCTCGGGGACGGTGGGTGCAGCCCTGGAAGCGGCAAACCAGGGGATCCCCTCGGTAGCCTTCTCCCTCCAGGTGGAAGATCAGGCAGAGAAGTTCGAGAACCCGAAGATCCCTGAAGACCGGTTCACCGGATCGAAGATGGTCGTCCGGGACGTCATCTCCCGAATCCTTCAGGACGGATTTCCATCACATACCGATGTCGTCAATGTCAATATTCCCTCGGTCATCAGGGGTGGATACGAGGTGACCCGGCTCGGTGACCGGCTCTTTGAGACCGGAGTGGAAAAACGGTTCGATCCGCGGGGAAAGCCATATTACTGGATCAACGGACCTCTCATCACCGATGCCCCGGAAGGAACGGATGTCCATGCTGTCCACAAGGGAAACGTCTCAGTCACACCGATCACCCTTGACTGCACCTCGTATGCAGGCCAACCCGGGTTTGAAACGCTCTTTTCCGGCGGCCCCCGTCAATACCCTTAAACCGGTTCGCTGCAAACCTGTCGGTAATGACACCCTCCGATAGTCAGAATCCGAAAGAGAACGCCGGTTATCGTGCTGCAGAACTGGTAACCGGGGGGATGATCGTCGGTCTCGGGACCGGATCGACCGTTGCATTCACCATGGACCGGCTCGCAGAAAGGATCCGCGAAGGGCTGGAGATCACCGGTGTGCCGACCTCGGTCCAGACGGCCATACGGGCACGGGAGCGGGGGATTCCTCTCACCTCCCTGGATGATGTCACCAGGATCGACCTGACGATCGACGGGGCAGACCAGATCGATCCTGGTTTCTGCCTGATCAAAGGACGGGGAGCAGCCCAGGTCAGGGAACGGTGCGTTGCAGATGCATCTGACCGGCTCATCATTGTTGCTGACGATTCAAAACTCTGTGATCAGCTCACCGGCCCGGTCCCGGTGGAGGTGATCCCGTTCGCTCTCGGGCATGTGATCAGAAGGCTCGGGAAGGCGGGAGGAGAGGTGGTCATCAGGGAGGGAGTAAAGAAGGACGGCCCGGTCTTCTCTGACAACGGAAATATCATCATCGATTACCATACCGGACCGGTATCAGATCCCCGATCCCTGGAGATCTTCCTCGACACCATCCCGGGTGTCGTCGGATGCGGAATATTTACGGCATACCGGGAGATGACCACGGTGATCGTGGGTCAGGCCACCGGATGCCGGATCCTCTCCCTGTGAAATCTCACACCTGAACCGGTTCGTTCATCACCGTCCGGATCCTGCAGAGGATATCCAGATGGGCGGATAATTCCCCTCTCTTCTCCTCTTCAAGATCCTGCAGAATAGTATTCACCGGGCAGGTGAGACGGTACCGCCGGACCGGGCGTCCCTGACCCTTCTCCAGGTATCCGGGCTCCAGTACCTCCACCCAGCGTCTGCCGAGGAGATCGTTCATTGCGATACTTACCTCCGGCTGTCTCAGACCGGTACCCCGTTCGATATCCCGTGACGTGAGCCCGGGCCGGGTTATCAGGCAGACCAGTACCCGTGCAGAGCAGCGTCTGATACCTGCCGTGACAAACATGCCGGCCACAGCCTCCTCTCTTGATGTAAAGAACCGCGGTTGACATTTACCCATATAGGCCCCCCCCAGGACGGTATCGTATGGTGCGGTAGTAGTACCTCACATTTCATATATTTAATAATATACAAATGAAGCAATGAAAAAAAGAACGTCAATCAGAGAAGTCCGAGTCCTTTCAGGTCTGAAATAATCTTGACTACCGCTCGCCGGGCATCGTCAAGTTCTTTCCCCCCGGTGATGATCAGCTTTCCGGACCCGAAGAGGAGAACGACCACCTTCGGATCATCCAGACGGTAGACAAGACCAGGAAACTGTTCAGGCTCATACTCGATCTTCTCAAGGTTGAAACCGACTGCAATCTTGTTGAGGTTGATCCCAGCCCCGAGATCGGCAGACGTGACGATATTCTGGACTTTGTAGGTGAGATCGTGTGGGATATCAATCGAGAGATCCCTGAGCCGGTCACCAAGGATCGCAAGTCCGCGGGTGAGACACTCGACACTCTTCGCCCCGGTCAGAACCACTTTTCCGGATCCAAAGACGAGGGCAGCAATCTTGGGGTCCTGCATCCTGATGACCACCCCGGGAAACCTCTTCTTATTGTATTCAGCATCCTTGATACTCGAGGCGATCAGTGGCAGGTCGAGTGACTCCGTTATCTTTGCAGATGCAACAATATTTTCTATCCGCAGGGAGTCTTCAGGACTGCCAGTCATATTTATAAATCTATTAAAACAGTATATAAAGAGTTGGATAGTTTAGTCATCCAGGGTCGAGACATCCCCGGGATCCATCCCCAGTTCCCGTGCCTTAAGAACTCTCCGCATGATCTTGCCGCTCCGGGTTTTTGGAAGCGTTTCCACGAATTCCAGGGATGACGGGACTGATATCGGACCAAGCAGGATCCTCACATGGTACTTCAGGTCATGAATCAGCTTGGGAGTGGTCTCCACCCCGTCCCTGAGAATGACAAATGCCTTGATCAGGTTTCCTTTCAGATCGTCAGGGATCCCGATCGCGGCTGCCTCAGCGACAGCACTATGCGAGACGAGGGCACTCTCAATCTCGGCTGTCCCGACATTATGCCCGGCGACGATGATGATGTCATCAGAACGGCCGAGGAGCATGATGTATCCCTCCTCATCCTTGACCGCGAGATCATTGGTACTGTAATACCCGTTCTCACCCAGTGCCCAGTACTGCCGGTACCGTTCTTCATTCTCATACACGGCCTGCATCATTGACGGCCATGGTTCCTTTATCGCGAGGAAACCGGTCGTTCCGGCCGGAACCGGGTTTCCTTCCCCGTCAACCACATCGGCGACCACCCCGGGAATCGGTCTGCCCGCGTACCCGGGTTTCATCGGCTCGCCAACCATCGTGGTGATCATATGCATTCCGGTCTCGGTCTGCCACCAGGTATCGAGAATCGGGCAGCGGTCCTTGCCAATATGATGATAGAACCATTCAAACGCCTCAGGGTTGAGAGGTTCCCCGACAGAGCCCAGGATTCGGAGGGATGAGAGATCACTCGCATCGGGATACTCATTACCTACCTTCATGAACATCCTGATGGCAGTGGGAGCCGTGTACAGGATCGAGACCCCGTACTCCTCGATAAGCCGCCACCAGATCCCGTGATCCGGGTAATCCGGCGTATACTCGGTCATGAAGATGGTCCCCCCCACGAGGAGCGGACCATATGTCCCATAGGTATGACCGGTGATCCATCCGGGATCTGCCGTACACCAGTACAGGTCATTCTCCCGCAGGGTGAGCACGTACTTTGTCGTATAATAGGCACCGACCATATAGCCGCCGGCCGCATGAACGATCCCTTTCGGTGCCCCGGTCGTCCCGGAGGTGTAGAGGATGAAGAGCGGATCTTCGGAACTGACCGGTTCAGGAGGACAGTGCCGTTCTGCCGAGTTCATCAGATCCTCAAAGTCAATCTCAAGATCCTCCAGCAGCCCGACCTTGGGCTCCTGGGTTCTCAGGACAACAACCCGTTCGATCATCGGAGCATTGATGATCGCTTCCTCGACGATAGGCTTGAGGGGAATGCTTCCTCCCCGGCGGACACTGGCATCAGCGGTGATGACAACCCGTGACCGGGAACCGACAATCCGCTCATTAAGTGCCTTCGCACCGTATCCGGCAAATACCACGGTATGGACGGCCCCTATCCGGGCACAGGCAAGCATCGCCACAACCATCTCCGGGATGGCCGGCATATAGATACAGACCCGATCGCCCTTCCCAATCCCGAGAGATTTCAGGCCGTTCGCAAACCGCATCACATCCTTGTGGAGCTGGTAATAGGTGAGGATCCGTTCGCGATTGTTCTCCCCGACCCAGCAGATGGCGACCTTGTTGCGCCGGTCGTTATTGACATGCCGTTCCAGACAGTTATACGTGATATTCAGCTTTGCATTGGTGAACCAGCGGGCGTGGGGGTGTTCCCAGACCCGCACCTGCTCCCAGGGTTCGAACCAGAGGAGATCGGATGCAATCCTCCGCCAGAATGCGTCCGGGTCCCGGCAGAAATCCTGATACTCACGGGAGTAATTATGAATCAGTGCAGACTCCTGAATCGCTGGATCAGGAGGGTAAATACGTGGTGACGCTGGTGTTGTCTCTTGTCCGGTGGAGATATCCTCACCCCCTAACTGTCACTATTTATCATGGACAATTGTAAAAAGTCTTTCCTGATTGATTATTCTTCATGAACAATAATTACAATTATTTATATCCAATCATGGTGCACACTTATGTGCGAATCTGACGAAGGACACTTCGTCATTTGTAGAACTTCGTTCACACAGGAGTTCTGTCAGAATATGAGGTTTGATGCATGGCAGAATGGATGCTCAGTGAGTCAGAGGGGTACGACCTCCTCACCCGGTACGGAATACCGACCCCGAAGTACAGAATCGTGACCCGTGCAGAGGATGCGGGTGCAGCAGCAGAGGCGATCGGATTCCCGGTCGTCATGAAGATCATCTCCCCCCAGATCATTCATAAGAGTGATGCCGGTGGTGTCATTGTCGGTGTCGGAACCAAGGAAGCGGCCCAGTCAGCGTTCAATCAGATCGTCTCAGGTGCCAGGGCCTACAACCCGAACGCAGAAATTACCGGGGTTATTGTTGAGAACCAGGCATCCCCGGGTCTTGAACTGATCATCGGGGGGAAGACCGACCCGACCTTTGGAAAGGTGATCACCTTTGGTATCGGCGGAACCCTCGTCGAACTGATGAAGGATGTGACACTCCGGATCCTCCCGGTGGATGAACAGGAGATCCGGGAGATGGTCAGGGAGATCAGATCCTACCCGCTCATCACCGGGTACCGGGGATCGAAACCCAAGGACGAAGAGGTGCTCATTCAGATCATCAAGAACATCTGCAAGATGTTCATGGAGATGAACGACCTCAAGGAGTTCGATGTCAATCCCATCAGGCTCTATGACTCAGGTGCGTGTGCAGTCGACGCACGGATCATCATGGATGACGATATCCGGGTCCTCCAGAGCGATACCCGGGAAGAGGTGCCGATCGACTTTTTCCGTCCGAAATCCGTGGCAGTCATTGGTGCATCAGATGAGAAGACCAAGATGGGATACGCCATTATGCACAACCTGCTCCATTTCCCGGGGAAGGTCTACCCGATCAACAACAAGCGTGACACCATCCAGGGACTCAAGGCTTATCCGACGATCCTCGATGTCCCTGAGGAGTCAGTGGACCTCGCGGTCATCACCGTCCCGGCCCGGCACGTTCCCGGTGTCATGGAGGAGTGCGGGAAGAAAGGAGTGAAGATCGCTGTGGTCATCACTGCCGGATTCAAGGAGATGAGCGAGGAAGGGCATTTGCTCGAGGATCGAATCGTCGAGATCGCCCACCGGTACGGGACCCGGATCGTCGGGCCGAACTGCCTGGGACTGATCATCCCGCCAATCGGACTGGACACCACCTATGTTGCTCAGTCTCCAAACCCGGGGAACATCGCGTTTGTCTCCCAGAGCGGGGCTATCGTCAACACCGTCGTCGACTTCTCCCTCACCAAGGACATCGGCTTTTCTATGGTGGTCTCGGTCGGGAACCAGGCTGACCTGAACTTCTTTGACTACCTCAGGGCAGCGGCCGATGATCCGAACACCGACGTCATCATCATGTACGTTGAGCAGATCAAGAACGGAAAGGCCTTTATGGAGGTCGTCAGTGAAGTGACCCGCCGTAAGCCGGTTGTGGCCCTGAAGGCAGGATCTTCTGCCCGTGGTCAGGCAGCCGCTGCATCGCACACCGGGTCACTCTCCGGATCCTATGACGTCTACATGGAAGCGTTCAGAAAATCCGGGGTCCTTTTAGTCCACACCCTCTCTGGTGCCTTCCTCGCTGCAGAGATGCTCTCGCACCCCAAGCGGTACCCGAAGGGACGTCGTGCGGTGGTCGTCACGAATGCAGGAGGGTTTGCGGTGCTCTCCTCTGATTATGCAGAGCGGTATGGGGTCAGGCTCATCGATCTGCCTGACTACCTGGTGAAGGAACTTGACTCATTTCTCCCTGAGTTCTGGAACCGGGGCAATCCGATAGATCTCCTCGGAGATGCCACCGAACAGCGGTTCGAGAGGACATTTGAGGTTCTTGCGAAGAATGATGCCCTCTGGGATATGTGCTTCATCGTCGGGTTCCCCAACAACATTCTCACCTCTGAACAGCTCGCTCATCAGATTCTCACCTTCTCCAAGTCCACGGACAAACGGATCATCCCGGCCCTGCTGGGCGGCGCCTCCATGGATCGCGGGCGCAGGATCCTCCACTCCCATAACATCCCCAACTTTGAAGAGCTGGATTACACCTTCCGGGTCGTCGGCAGGCTCCTCTGGCAGGTATACCGGGTGCGGGCGCAGGGAGTCTACTAACCTCCGCTCCTTCCCCGATCTTTTTTACTTCAGGTTTTTTCAGGGTTACAGACAGTTTGTAATATCTTCAGCAAGAGTATCTGATCACCAGAAGGTGAGAGAGATGAAAACCCTACTCCTGACTGCAGTCCTGATCACCGGTCTCTGTGCCGGCCTTCTCCTCCCGGTATCTGCCGGGAGTACACCGGATGAGGCCACCCTACACGAGATCACCTCTCTTGAGGCGCTGAAAGAATACCTGGACAACCAGACCCGGTGGTCTGAGACCCTGTACCTGAATGAAGCGGACGGGACAGGGGTCCGTGATATCATGACCGGGACACGACTGGAAGAGGCCGTGGCTCCTGCTCCTTCGGCAGACAAGGGGGCAACCGAAGCAGCCACCCATTCTTCGACAAATATCCAGGTTGCCGGGGTTGATGAGGCTGATTACCTGAAGAATGACGGAACATATCTCTACCTGCTCAGAGAGGATCAGCTCCTGATCGCCGCTGTCTTTCCCCCTGAAGACGGAAGAATCATATCACGCACCCGGATTGACGGGAACCCGGCTGCACTCTTCCTCGATGGGGATCGCCTGGTTGTCTTCTCCTCTGGATACGGAGACGGGGGGGCTATCAGAGAGACGAATGAGATGATGCCCGCTCCGGCGGATCATACCCGGGCACTGGTGTATGATATCGCCAGTCGTGCCACCCCCCGGCTGATTCGGGAGCTTGTTCTCCCGGGAACCTATGAGAATGGAAGGATGATCAACGGGACGGTCTATGCGGTGACATCAGCGGGTATGTATCTGAATGAACCCTTTATGCCGATCATCTATGACGGGTCTGAAGCGATCGCCCGCCCGTCAGTTTGGTGCCCGCATATCCCCCTGACCTCATACAGCCTCTCAACCCTCTCATCATTCCCCATCTCCGGAGAAGGAGAGGTGCATGCTGCCTCATTCCTGATGGGATATGAGAACACCCTGTATGTCTCCATCGATAATGCCTATATCGCATACCGGTTATGGAACCCGTACTGGTGGAACGGAGGAATTCTGCCAAAGGTCAGTGCCATCCCGGAGACCGGGGAAGAGTCGGTGATTCACCGTTTTGCACTGGATGGAGGGGACATCACCTACCAGGCATCAGGGACCGTCCCGGGTCGTCTCCTGAACCAGTTCTCCCTGGACCAGTACCATGAGAACCTCCGGGTTGCCACCACTACGAACGGGTATACCAGTGGTGATTACCAGGAGGAGAACAACGTATTTGTCCTCTCACCCGACCTCTCCATCCGGGGAAGACTCCAGCATCTCGCACCCGGGGAGAAGATTTATTCAGCCCGGTTCATGGGGGATCTGCTCTATCTGGTCACCTTCAGACAGGTTGATCCGCTCTTCGTCATCGATCTCTCAAACCCTGACCAGCCGGGGATCCTGGGTGAGCTGAAGATACCCGGGTACTCAGACTATCTCCACCCCTATGATGCCCGTCACCTGATCGGAATCGGAAAGGATACCGAGGAGAGTGAATGGGGCGGAGTCATCCCGACCGGGATCAAGATTGCCCTCTTTGACGTCACTGACGTGAACAATCCACGCCTCGTGGACAGCCGGGTCATCGGGGAGAAGGGGTCGGACTCAGAGGTACTCAGGGATCACAAGGCATTCCTCCTGGATCATCACCAGAACCTGATGGTCCTCCCGATCACCGAGATCATCCGTATCCCGGTTATGGAGAGCAGTTTCCCCGGATCCTACACCACTGCCGCCTGGAAGGGGGCCTATGTCTTCGGAGTGGATCCTGAAGGAGGGTTTATTGAGAAAGGAAGGGTCGAACAGGATGCCGTACGTCCTGATCCCTATGCAGAATCCGGGATGACCGTCCGCAGATCAGTCCTGATGGACGCAGTCCTGTATACGGTCTCTGATAACCGGATCATCGGAACGGATGCAGGGAATCCGGAGAGGAGGCTCATGCTCCTGGACCTCCCTGAATCATCCTGAGGATCCTCTTATCCGCCGGGACGGTCAGCAGACCGTCCCCACCGGAAGCCGCCGGGCCATCCGGTACCCGCATACAACCTGAATCGTCTGATCAAACCGGGCATTGAGGGCAGGATCACCGGTATCGAGGTACAACAGACCGGTTCGCCCCAGTTTTTCCGGTGTGGCAACCACGATCAGGGCGTCAGTGCCAGTCCGTGTCAGGACCCGGCTGCTGATCTGCTGGTTCCCCCTCCCCAGGACAAAACCCTGTGCACCAATCGGGCTGAGGATGATCTTCACCCGGTCATAGACATCCAACAGGGAGAGGATCCCTGACTCGGTGAGATCCGTCGCGATCACCTCGCGCCGGAACAGGGCATCCACCCCGAGG
The DNA here is from genome assembly GCA_964610235.1 of uncultured Methanospirillum sp. Classification (GTDB taxonomy): domain Archaea; phylum Halobacteriota; class Methanomicrobia; order Methanomicrobiales; family Methanospirillaceae; genus Methanospirillum. Next base: position 13,303 of record CAZSVH010000027.1, read on the forward strand.
AGGCTGGATGGCTGATCCAGCACTGATGAGATACTCCCGGTGGTGGAGCCGGCACCGAGCAGGTAAAGAGTGTCATCCCTCAGGATCTCCGCGATGAACCGGGCAATCTCCTCACGGTGACGGGAGTCATCTCCAAAGGATACCTCTTTACCGGACTGGCAGAGGGTCCGGTCCGCCGGGGTGCGTGCGATTCCGGAGAGGCGGGTTGAGAGGATGCCGTACCGGTACTGCTCCTCATCCACATCCATCACCTCCCCGTCGGTAAACGAGAGCGGGGCCCCTGAGGAGAAGAGGCGTGCAGCGGACTTAGGACCAAGGGCAAAGACCCCTGAGTAGATCTTCACCCCTGCCGGGATACCCAGGATCGGGACCGCCGTCCCGGTCACTGAAAAGACATCCCGGGCAGTCCCGTCGCCCCCGCAGAAGACGATGATATCCACTCCTGCATCAATCATGGCAGAGCATGCTGCCCGGGTATCTGAAGAGGTGGTATCAGGGGAGGCAGGCTGGAAAATAACCCTGAACCCGGAGATTTCTGCGGTCTCCAAAAGATCCCCCCCCATCACCCCTCCTGCGGTCAGAAGCGTATGCATACCGGGAATGAGTCCCTGGAGGAACCGGCGGGCTTTTTCCGGTGAGACCGGAACTGCTCCGCGTTCCCGTGCATCGGCAACGCATCCGTCAGTTCCTTTCAGTCCGACTGCTCCACCCATCCCGGCAACCGGATTGACGAGGAATCCTATCCGGTTCATGCAGGAGTCGGGAGGTGGCACAGGGACTCGGCGATGAGTTCTGCAGGATATTCATAATCAGGCAGACCGCCGGCGAAGTATGCCTCATAGCTGGAGAGGTCGAAGTGGCCGTGCCCACTGTGATTGAAGAGGATCGTCTTCTCTTCACCGGTCTTTCTGCATTCCAGCGCCTTGTCGATGACAACCCGTATCGCATGACCGGCTTCGGGGGCAGGGATGATCCCTTCAGTCCGGGCAAAGGTGACCGCTGCATCAAAAACCTCGTTCTGGTAGACCGATGTGGCTGAGATGAGCCTGTCGGCATGGAGCCGGGAGACCAGGGGGGACATCCCGTGGTACCGGAGTCCGCCGGCGTGGATGGAGGGAGGGATGAAATTATGGCCGAGGGTGAACATCTTGAGCATCGGGGTCAGTCCGGCTACATCCCCGTAATCGTAGGCATACAGGCCCCTGGTCAGGGTCGGGCATGCTGCCGGTTCAACTGCGATGATCTCAGGAGAATCACGCTCCCCGGTGAGGGCATCCTGTACAAACGGAAAGGCCATCCCGGCAAAGTTGGATCCGCCCCCTGCAGACCCGATGACGATATCTGCCCGGGTCTCAGCCATATCGAGCTGCTTCTTCGCCTCCTGTCCGATGACGGTCTGGTGAAGACAGACATGATTGAGAACGCTGCCCAGGGAGTAGTTCGTGTTGTCATGGGTGGCCGCATCCTCTACGGCTTCGGATATGGCTATCCCCAGACTGCCCGGGGTCTGGGGATCCTGCTCAAGGATCGCCCTCCCTGACCGGGTATCAGAGGACGGGGATGCAACACATTCTGCTCCCCAGACCTGCATCATCAGCTTGCGGTAGGGTTTCTGGTCATAGCTTCCCCGGACC
>CAZSVH010000028.1:0-8511 GCA_964610235.1 uncultured Methanospirillum sp.
GATGAAATGGGGCTTGGGAAGACGATTCAGGTGATCGCCTATCTCCTTGCTGAGAAAGAGAATGGACCCCGGCAGAAGAACCTGCTCATCTGTCCGATGTCCCTGATTGGGAACTGGCAACACGAACTCACACGATTTGCCCCGGATCTCTCCGTGTACATCCACCACGGGACGCGTCGTGCCGGTGATGATATCCTGGAGGAAGAGATTGAGAAGCATGACCTCATTATCACCACGTACCAGATCATCTCCCGTGACCAGGGATTGATGAAAAAGACAGCCTGGGATCTCCTCATCCTTGACGAGGCACAGAATATCAAGAATTCGTCCACCCGGCAGTCACAGGCTGTCCGGGCCCTGTCAGGGAGGAGAAAGATCGCCATGACCGGGACACCGGTGGAGAACCGGTTATCAGAACTCTGGTCTGTGATGGAATTCCTCAACCCCGGATACCTGGGAGGGGAAAAGGCGTTTGAACGCAACTTTGGAGTTCCCATCGAGAAGTATCATGACCAGGAGGCTTCCGTTCGTCTGCAGCAGTGCGTCCGTCCGTTCATCCTGCGAAGAGTTAAAACAGACAGAACCATTATTGCAGACCTCCCGGAGAAGAACGTGATGAAGCGGTTCTGCACCCTGACAGAGGAGCAGGCAACCCTGTACCGGGCCGTTGTCGAGGCGATGATCACAGATGTTACGGATGCTGAGGGAATCGCCAGAAAAGCGATGATTCTCGCTGCTCTCCTCCGTCTGAAACAGATCTGTAATCATCCTGATGCATTCCTTGATGACGGGCAGTGCACACCGGAGAGGTCAGGAAAGATCAGCATGCTCTTCTCCCTGATAGAAGAGGTGCGTGCTGCCGGTGATTCTGCCATTCTCTTTACCCAGTTCCCAACCTTCGGCCAGAGGCTCGTAGATCTGATGAGCCGGACCTTCCATGAGGAGATTCTCTTCCTTCATGGAAAGACATCACGGGCCGCAAGAGACGAGATGGTTCAGCGGTTTGCCCACTCGTCAGGTCCGCGGCTCTTTCTTCTCTCCCTGAAGGCAGGAGGGGTGGGTCTGAACCTCACCCGTGCCAGTCATGTATTCCATATTGACCGGTGGTGGAATCCGGCAGTCGAAGACCAGGCAACAGATCGTGCATACCGGATCGGTCAGGAGAAGAATGTGGCGGTTCACCTGCTGATCAGTGCAGGGACCCTTGAAGAGAGGATTGATCAGATGATCGAAGAGAAACGATCCCTTGCCGGGAGTATCATCGGGACCGGGGAGGACTGGATCACCTCCCTGTCCACCGATGAACTCAGGGAACTCTTCAGTCTGCGTGGTGAACTGATTGGAGGCGAATGATGGGGTGGGATTATTATCCAAAGACTACTCCCCGGGAAGTGAAGGATGGGATAGCAGTCAGGAAGAAGCGGGGGGATATTGGCGGGCAGTGGTGGTCAAAACAGTTTCTGGATGCCCTGAACCGGCTGGGAATGGACAACCGTCTTGCAAGGGGGAGGGCATATGCCCGGAAAGGGCAGGTTGTCAGCATTGATATCCGAAGCGGGGTTGTCCATGCGTTCGTGCAGGGGTCCCGGCGGACGCCGTACGAGGTCACCATCAGGCTCAAAGAGTGGGATCACCGGCAATGGAAGAAGGTAGTAAAAGAGATTGGCGATCAGGCTCTGTATGCGGCAGAACTTCTTGCCGGTGAGATGCCCCATGATATTGAGGAGGTTGTCGAAAAGGCTCGTGTTCATCTCTTTCCGGTTTCCCGCGATGATCTGATTACCACCTGTTCCTGCCCGGATTATGCGAATCCGTGTAAGCACATCGCAGCGGTGTATTATATCCTTGCTGAACGGTTAGATGAGGATCCATTCCTGATCTTTGCCATGAGAGGGAGTGAGAAAGAGGATCTGCTCGATGGTCTCCGTGCTGAACGGGGAAACAGCGAACCTGAAGTGATCACCAGTCTGCAGAAGAGTGATATCCCTGATCCTCAATCCCCGGTGATCATGCCGGTAGCAGGATTTTTCGATCTCAGGGAGTCACTGGATGATTTCGAGATCCACCTGACAAACGGCCCTGAAGTAAAAGGTGCCCTGCTCAGGCGGCTGGGACCATCCCCCCTGTCTGTCGGAAAGCAGAATTTTTGTGACCTGATTGCTCCGGTGTACGATTTCGCACCAGAATATGTTCAGCAGATCATCCACGGGGGCGATGATGATCCGGGAACATAAGACCATTCACATCATGTCAGCATGTATCCGGCTCCTGCCATAACGGGCAGGTCATTGCCCCACCCTCTGTGTACGGTTCACCCCCTCAGTCTGGTACTTGAGGGATCAGGATCCACGTATACCGATACGAGCCTGCCTGCCCGTATGCAGAGCCGGCACAATCGGAACGAAAAGAATGACCTGATCAGCTCATCCCCACAATCCCCTGTCCCCGACCCATGACCATCGGAAAAGGCGAGTACCTCCGGACCCTGACCACCGCCACGATGCAGATGAGATCAGTACCGGTAGGGACCGATCTCTCCGGGAGTTCACCCCCCTCGATCTTCATCGGGACCGCATCCTACCCGAATGTGTACGCCGGACCGATGATCGCACCGGTCCACGGGGACACCTCGGTACTGGACCGGCCGGAAGACTGGGTGGCAGGAGCGATCCCCCAGGAGGAGATCATCCGGTACCGGCTCAGCCTGGTCAGGGGGATGCATCAGGTCCGGGTCACCGACGTGGATAACCGGTTTACCTCCACCCTCCAGGAGATAGCCCTCGCAGACCGGTCAATCGAGAGCGAGGCACGGTTCACCACCACCCCTGCCGGATTCTCCTTCAGCGAGGAGCACACCCCCTACGGACCGAGTGCCCCCATCGAAAAGCTCGAGATAGAGGAGCAGAAGTGGAACCGGGACCTCGAACGGGTATACTATGATACCGACCTCGCCGCAGCAGACGCCGTGACCGAACTCCATCAGAGAAACCTCCCGTTCTCACAGATCCAGAAGGCCTTCTCAGCCGGGGTCATGGGAGGAAAACGGAGGCGCAGACTGGTGCCGACCCGCTGGTCCATCACCGCCTGTGACACCATCATCGGCAACCGGCTCCTGGCCGGGGTGAAACGGTCCTCAGTGATCGATACCTGGCGGGTGCACGAGTTCTCGAGCCTCCATAACCGGTACGCCGTGATCCTGATGCCGACACCATGGCAGTATGAATGGACCGAGGCCTTCGTCCATGTCATGGGACAGGAGGAACTCGTCTTCTCTGACCACGAGGAGCACAAACCAAAGACTGCCTACTCACCCCTCGGAGGCTGCTACTACTCCTGCAAGATGGCAGTCCTAGAAGAACTCGCCCGCCAGCGCCGCCAGGCCGGGGCCATCGTGCTCAGGGAGGCAGGCTCGGGGTACGTCCCCCTGGGTGTCTTCAATGTCAGGGAGAACGTCAGGAATGCGATGAAACAGCCGGCCAGGGAGTTCTCTGACCCCCAGGAGGTCAGGTCCTATCTCGCGGACTCGTTCACCCTCCCGCTCACCCGGTTTGAAGAGGCAGGAGTGCTGATGAGAACCTTCGGAAAAAAACGGCAGAAGACCCTCTCTGATTTCTTCTAAAAAGGGATGCAGAGATATCACCGCCGCTTACCCGGCAGTCTCTTCTTCCTCTTCCGTATCCCCGGCATCCAGATCACCGGGTGACGCATCTCCGGGCTCATCCCCGGCATCCGTCTCCTTCTTCTTTCTGAACGTGAGGATGATGAGGCCGGCAATCCCGGCAACCAGAAGACCGAACCCGATACCGGTGAGCAGGAAGACCAGCCGGTCATCAGGCAGGGAGACCGGGACTGACGGCGGCGTCACCGGGGCCAAGGGAGCGGTCTGTACCGGGGTCGGCTCCGCAGTTGCCGGTACCGCGGTCGGGCTCGGGGTGAGGACCGTCGTGTTGTTGACCGGCTGGGAGACCGTGGCAGACGGGGTGATGTTCACCGGCGTCGGGGTCACCTCTTCCAGCGGAACCGGCGGGGTGATCGTCAGGAGCCCGGAGGTCATCGCCTCAGACTCCACGGCCTGGACGATCACCCGGTACTCACCCGGAACCAGGCGGGCATCAGGGATATCCAGGGAGAAGAACCGGTCCCCGTCTCCCTCACGGACGACCGTGGTCCCCGAGTATCCGTAGGAACTGTCAGCATCAGTCTTCTTCGTCGGGACAAACCGGTTATCAGATATCTCGATGAGGAGACGGTCCCCGTCCGCGAGGTTGGTGGTCCCTTCGATCACCACCGGATACCCGGCCTCCTGGTGGAGGGATTCAGGCCGGATCGTGATCCGCGGGCTGCTGACCCTGACATCATACCGGGTGTAGGTATCATCGATGAACGCACTGTTCAGCGCAGTGATAAGCGCATTCGCCGCTTCGGGACCCATCAGGGCTCCCGGGCCGCCGACCCGGAAGAGGGGGGCCCCCGGATACGGATACCGGCCCAGGACCACCTGACGCTGGCCATCAGGCCAGATATCATACTGGCCATTGCCCATCGGGTGCTGGATGATCACCGCATACTGGCCGGCGACCATATCACTGGTCATCCAGGCAGGGATCTCATACTCGAATGACCCGTCCCGGTCGGTATCGGCCTGGTCATACCTGAAGAAGTTCTTTCCAAAGAGCCAGATCGCCACCCCTGAATGGTACCCGCCCGAGCTGTACCCGGTGAGGGTGAGCGAGTCGCCCCGGGCAACCTCGGTCATCTGGTTCTGCAGCGAGACATACGGCCGGCGTAATGTCAGCGGGATCGTCTGGTACGGAACCGAACCCAGGTTATACCGGTCCACCGGGACCGGCACCGCGTAGATCGTGTAGGTTCCGGCATCAACCCCCAGTTCACCGGTATAGAGCCGGTAATCCCAGGTATCACAGTCACCGGAGGCGACCGTGAAGGACGAGGGATCCCCTGACCGCACCGCCTGACGCGGCTCATCCAGCCGTCCGCCGCCAGACGGGAGGTTCGGCCCGGTGATGAAGAGATAGGTCTCGCAGGACTCGGTATTGGACCCGGAGAGACGGACCTCCTCACCGATCGAGTAGACATCCTTCCCGGTCACCAGGCTTACGGATCCCTTCACCACCGTCAGGGAGATATCATCGGTATGCCGCTGACCCGTCCGGGTGCCCGACTCGATCCGGATCGTATACCGGGTGTCATCGGTTGCTGCCGAGGTCCGGAACTCTATCGTCCGCTTCCCGTCCCGGTCAGGTGTGATCATGGCATAGTACTTCACCCCACCATAGGGTTCCCGGGGAACCAGATCCCTGATACTCCGCCCCCCTTCGGACTCAGGACGGTATGCCCCGATGGCGTAGGGACCATCCGGGGAGTCCTGGGCGACCCCTTCCTGGGCAAAGAGAATCATGGGTGGCTGGTCGCCCGGAGCTCCGCTCTTTGAACGGGCATCAATCCAGAGGTACACCGGCTCTCCCGGAGTGCCCGAGACCGTGACCGAGACCGGGTTGCCCCTGATGACCTGCTCATCACGGGTGCTGATAGCGGACCGGTCAGATCCCAGGTTGACCGATGCACCCCGGAGAGCAGAATCCACCGCAGTATCCCTGATATTCACATCCACGCGGTTAAACGAAAACCGGGGCTCTACCCGGTAGGTCCCTGCCGCATAGAGATACGTCCCGCCGGCCCCCTTCGCCCCGGTATCCCATCCCCCGGTCTGGGAGGCGGGGACCACCTGGAGGCTTCCCGTCAGGGTGATCTGGGAGAGCGACTCATAACTCCCCCGCATCGTCTCCACCCCGCTCAGCACCCCGCCCCCGGGGGTGGTCACGAGGAGGTCCACGATGCCATCAGTCATCGGGTTATACCCCGGCCGCTGGGCTACCGAACCGGTGTTGGTATCGACCTGGAAGAAGAGCGCGGTCCCCCGGGGAATAGTCCCGGACGAGATATCCTCCATCGTGGTCTGCTGGATGATCCTGATGCTGGCCCGGGGTTCACGGACCGAGAAGGCAAGGCTGCCGCTCAGCCCTCTCCTGCTGTCCCACTGGTACCATGACCCGATACGGTCCATGTAGAGCTGGGGCGAGACCGTGAACCGGCGGGTGTCAATGGTCCGCACATCAAGGGGCATCTCACGGGAGGTGGACGATCCTGCCGGGAAGAACGCGATCGCATCGTAGGGGGGAGGAACCGCAGCCCGGACATCGAGCCCCTCCTCACCGAGAAATACCTCCCCTCCGGGGGGGATATAGACGGTTGTCGCAGATACGACGGATACCAGGATCAGTACCAGGAGGACAGTCAGCGGAACGGAAATAATTTTCATATGAGAGTACTCTGGCCCGGAGCAGATGAGTTTTCTCATCACGATCCTGCAGAGGAGCAGGTGATCATGCAGGAAGATTGATACCATGGGTTCGTCAGAGGTGAGGTATCAGAACCCGGGCATGCAGAAGAGGGGAAAGGAGAGAAGATGGAGATACCAGTTGTCGTATCAGACGGGATTCAGGAGCTGATCACCATGGGTGTCGGCAGGGCGGCAGGGATGCTCAACCGGCTCACCGGTGCCCACGTCACGCTCCGGGTCCCTGAAGTGGAGATCCTGAGCGGGTCCGCCTTCCCGGCAGGGCAGCGGCCCGCTGAGGAGTCGTCGCTCGTCAGCCAGCAGTACCAGGGGCTCCTCTCAGGGATGACCATCCTTGCCATCCCCCGCCAGAGTGCGATCCATCTCGTCACCATCCTGACCGGGGAGGAGGGGGGTGCAGCCGGGATGGATGCACTCAGGATCGAGACCCTCCTTGAGGTCGGCAACATCCTTATCAGCGCGATCATGAGTTCACTCTGCGTCCTGCTCGAGACCCGTCTCACCTATGGGTTCCCCGGGTACCAGGCATCACCGGGGGATGTATCCCTGCCACCGGAACTCGATCCCGGGACCGGGCGGATCATCTCAGCCGCGATCACGTTTGAGGTTCAGCAGCGAACGATCCAGGGAAATCTCATCCTCATCCTCTCTGCCGGTTCGTTTGATGCCCTTCAGGATCGGATCATCACCCTGGCCGGGAGGGAGGAGCCATGATCCTCGGTGAGCTGCAGGTACACCAGTTCCTGGAGATGATACCGGTCGGGTTCTGCGTGATATCCGAGGACTTCACCATCACCCGCTGGAACCACATCCTCCAGGAATGGACCGGGATCAGGGCAGAAGAAGCGGTCGAGCAGAACCTTGCCAGGATCGTCCCATCCATGGCAACCCCCCTCATCCGCGAACGGTTCGCCGTCGCCTGGATGGGAGGAGGACCGGTGATCCTCTCATCCCGGTTTCATCCCAACCTGTTTCCCCGCAGAGGGGGAAGCGAGAGCGGGGAGCAGTACCAGCGGATCACCATCATCCCCTTCTTCACCAGCGGGAAGGGAGCCGGTGCCATGATCGTGGTTGAGGACATGACCGCCCTCACCCTGCAGGTCCTCATGTACCGGGAGACCCGGGATCAGATCAGGTCAGAACTCGAGGAGCGGACGCGGGCTGAACAGGCCCTCGCGATCGCGAACAATAAGCTCAATACCCTTGCAGCGGTCACCCGCCATGACCTGCAGAACCTGCTCACCTCCCTGGAAGGATACATCATCCTCTCCCTGAAACAGAATCCGGCCGGAGTACTCCTCGGATACCTCGAACGGATCCAGGCGATCGGGCAGACCATGCGGAGACAGGTCGCCTTCACCCGTGATTACCAGGAGATGGGGATCCATGCACCAGGATGGGTCAGCATCGGGACTATGATCCGATCGACAGCCGCCGGTTCCCTCTTCGCAGACATAACAACCGATGTCAGGACCGGGGATCTGGAGATCTACGGAGATCCGCTCATCGAGAAGGCGGTGTACAACCTGATGGAGAATGCGGTGCGCCACGGGGGGCATACCACCCGGATCACCGTCACCGCCGCACGGAGCCGGAAGCATATGCGGGTGATCATCGCAGATGACGGGGAAGGGATTCCGGCAGCACTGAAATCACGAATATTTGAGCGGGGGTTCGGATCGAACACCGGTCTCGGACTCTTTCTGACCCGGGAGATCCTCGCCATCACCGGGATTCAGATCACTGAGGAGGGGACAGAAGGGGAAGGAGCCAGGTTTGTCCTCCATATTCCGGGCGGACACTGGCGAAGCAGGGACGGGAACCGGGATGAACCCGGGATCACCGCCGCATGACCGCTCCGTGGTCGGCCTGCCCCACCGCTGCCGTATACCGGGCCAGAACACCGTCAAGGCTCCGCTCAGCAGGCTGGTATGTCCCCTTCCGGGCACTCAGGACGTCCGGGTCTACCTGGAGATCCAGCCGGCGCTCATGGAGATCGACCGCGATCATATCCCCGTCACGGACCAGGCTGATCGGTCCACCCACCGCTGCCTCAGGAGCAACATGCCCGATACACGGCCCCCGCGTCCCTCCTGAAAACCTCCCGTCCGTGACCAGCACCACCCGGGAGT
>CAZSVH010000028.1:8521-14904 GCA_964610235.1 uncultured Methanospirillum sp.
GTCCCATCAGGGCCGAGGTTGGTGAGAGCATCTCCGGCATCCCCGGCCCGCCGACCGGACCTTCGCCCCGGATGACCACCACCTCCCCCTCCTGCACGGACCGGGCCAGGATCGCCTTCATGGCATCCTGTTCTCCGTCAAAAACCCGGGCAGGGCCGGTATGTCGCCACATCTCATCCCGGACCGCCCCGCACTTCACGACCGCCCCGTCAGGGGCGAGGGACCCTTTCAGAATCCGCAGTCCCCCGGCGGCATGAACCGGGTCCTCAGGAGACTGGATAACCGTGGTCCCGACATACCGGACCGCCTCCTGGATCTCATGCACCGTCTTTCCCGAGACTGTGGTGCATGGTTCCAGGAATGCCTGGATCTGCCTGAAAACGGCAGGAACTCCCCCGGCCTTGTAGAGATCATACATCGAGTGCGGACCGCCGGGCTGCATCGCCGCGATATGGGGGACCTCGTTGCCGATCCGGTCAAACTGATCCAGGTCAAAGGGAATCCCTGCCTCCTCGGCGATCGCCATCAGGTGCAGAACCGTGTTGGTGGACCCCCCCAGCGCCATGTCCACCCGGATCGCGTTCCGCAGACTGGCCGGGGTGATGATCCCCCGGGGCACAACCCCCTCCCTGACCAGACCCACCGACCGGACCCCGGAGAGGTAGGCGATCCTGAGTTTTTCAGCAAAGACAGCAGGAACCGCGGCACACCCGGGGAGGGACATCCCCATCGCCTCGGTCATGCAGGCCATCGTGTTGGCGGTATACAGGCCCTGGCAGCTGCCGCATCCTGGCATCGCCGCTGCCTCGAGCTCTTTCAGATCATCCTCGGACATCGTCCCGGCTGCCACTTTTCCGACCCCTTCAAATATATCGGTGAGGGAGAGGTCACACCCCTGTGAATGGCCGGGGAGCATATTTCCGCCCGTCACCACGATGGCAGGGATATTACAGCGGGCTGCAGCCATGAGCATCCCGGGGACGATCTTGTCACAGGTACAGATGCAGACGATACCGTCAAACCGGTGCGCCCGGATCATCAGTTCCACCGAGTCGGCAATATTCTCCCGTGACGGGAGGGAGTACCGCATCCCTTCATGCCCCATCGCGATCCCGTCACAGATCCCGATGGTATTGAACTCAAACGCGGTTCCCCCTCCTGACGCAATCCCTTCCCTGACCCGCTCGGCAAGCTGGCGCAGGTGGGTATGGCCCGGAACAATCGTATTCCACGAGTTTGCGATCCCGATGAACGGACGGTTCATCTCCTCCTCGGTGACTCCCAGCGACCTGATGAGTGACCGGTTGGGTGCCCGGGCATACCCTGCTTTGACGTCGTCACTGCGCATAACCATCACATGATCATGGGGGTGGTGAGGATATCAAGAATCCGGACGGGTGCATCCGAGCAGGTACCCCTGCACCAGGCATCTTCAGGAAGCAGGGATGAGACTGATAATCCCACAGATCCAACGGATATGGATGGGATTTGACTGCCGGATCTGCGGGAGCTGCTGCATGTACCTCGGAGACTATATCGTCATCGAGGAACAGACCGGGCCGTACACCTTCTCCTGCTCCTCGGTGAGTACCGGAACCGGCTTTTCCGCGACGATAGATCCGGACAAACGGGTGTTTTTTGATGACCAGACCTTTCCCGGAACGCACCCGTCGGCCTGCCGGTTCCTCCGCCCGCTCGGGGACGGGAGGATCGGGTGCACCATCCATACCGACAGCCCGGCCCAGTGCAAGCACTACCGGTGCGTGATACTGCGGATATCTTCACCAGACGGGACGGAGATCGGGAGAGTGACCGGGACCGGTGCCCTGCACAGCAGTGATATGAACCTGCGCTCCCTCTTTGAGGCCATCACCGCCGGGACCCCCCCCACCACCCCTGAGGAGGAAGAGACGGTCCGGGCCGGGCTTGCAGCGGCAGGATACCAGGTTGAGTGAGGGATCATGCCAGGGATGATCGGGTGTCACAACTGTATCCTCGTGGTTGATGATGCAGAGATCGCCCGTCACCTGCAGGAACTCTTCCTCACCCGGGCAGGCTATGATGTCATCGAGGCAGCCGACGGTGAGGAGGCAATCGAGCTCTTCCGGACCCGTCACCCGGTTCTGGTCATCCTCGACATCATCATGCCCCATGTCAACGGGATCCATGCACTCAGGGAGATGCGCAGGATAGACCCTGACGCCCAGATCCTCATCTGCACCGCGGCAGACGACGAGCGCGTCATCCATCTCGCCCTCTCCCTGGGTGCCGCCGGGTACATCATCAAACCCTACCGGGGAGAGGAACTCATCAGGAAGGTCAGGAGCCTGCTTTCGGACCGGGAGTAATCATCTGCTGAACCAGGGCTTCCGGTTCAGGGGAGCAGGGCTGCCAGGTCAGCAGCATGCATGACCTGCACCCCGATCCCTGCCATATCACGGAGGTTTGCCAGGTGAATCTCCGGGGTCCGTGCCCCGGTAGCATCATCCACGACACAGACCGGGTAATTGTATGCGATTGCATCGAAGACGGTCGTTCTGACACAATTCGGAGTCTGGATCCCGGTGACCACGAGCGAATCCACCCCCAGGGTACGGAGGGTGAGATCCAGGCCCGTCCCGATGAAGGCACTCATCCGGATCTTGGGCAGCAGGTACTCACCCGGAAGCGGGGAGAGGTCGTCAATCACCGCGGCACCACAGGTTCCCTCAACCGCAAACGGATGCTGCCGGAAGAGATCCTGCCTGATGATCTCAACATCTGACCCGTCGGGGCGATGAACCCGCACCACGTGAAAGACCGGAAGGGACCGGGATCGGAAGAGGTTCAGGACGGTGAGGATCCCGGGGACGATCCCCGCAGCCCCCTGCACCTGCAGGGGCTGTCCATCCTGTACAAAGTCATTCTGCATGTCAATGATGAGTAACGCCGGCTTCTTCATACCGGTATGAGTCTTCTCCTCCAACCCGTTAGTATGCACTGTCGCAGATGAGGCGGCCTGAGGGAAGAAGAGGTATATCCGGAGTCAGGAGATTCATATAGAGGAAGAGAATCTCTCTCGCTCCCCCACGGTATCTGTCATGGAATTCCTGCTCTACGTGCTGGCACTGGTCATCACCGGGATCGTCGCCGGGTTCGCCTCCGGAATGATCGGGGTTGGCGGATGCTTCATCATGGTTCCGGTGCAGTACTGGCTCCTCACCGCTGACGGCCTCGACGGGACCCTCGCAATCCGGGTTGCATTCGGAACCGGACTCGCCGTCACCCTTCCGACGGTCATGAGTGCTGCCTACGGCCACTCCCGGAGAGGAGGAGTCGACTGGCAGACCGCCGTTCCGATGGGACTTTCCGCGATATGCGGGGCCGTCACCGGAGGGGCGATCGCAGCCTGGCTTCCAGGCCAGATCCTCAAGTTCATCTTCTCTCTCCTCGTCATCATCATGGCGATACGGATGATCTGGGATGTCGGTGATACCGATATTCAGCCGGATCGCCGGTCGTATGCACTCCTGCTCAGTATCGGGTTCGGTGTGGGGATCATCACCAGCCTTGCCGGGGTGGGAGGAGGAGTCGTCATGATCCCAATTCTGGTCCTCCTGATGCATTTTCCGATGCATCGGGCAGTCGGAACCTCCTCGGCATGCCTGATCTTCTCATCAGCAGGAGCGGTCCTCTCCTATATCTGGTACGGGATCGGGGTCGACGGTCTCCCGGCCTTCTCCATCGGGTATGTCGATATCCTCCAGTGGGGGATCCTCACCGCAACCACCATCCCGATCTCGGTACTCGGGGTGAGATACGCACACCGCTGTCCCCCCCGGACCCTCCGGTACTTCTTCGCGGTCCTGATGCTGGTGGTCGGGGTCCTGATGCTCATCAGCCGGTGACCAGACGGCATCAACCGGCACTGCCGCGTCTGCTGCCGCCAGGATTCCAGCCGCGTTCGTTCTGGTCACGCCGAGCCCGTGGAGTCTTCCCGCCCGGATCCTGTCGATCTCTTCTGCCGAGTACCGCAGTTCGCATGGCCAGGATTTGAGGATCTCCCGGTCAAAGACGGATGAGAGCGAGGTCCTCGTCCGGGACGGCGGAACGGCAGCCGGCCGGCCCGCCCGCTCCCTGCATACCCGGCAGCGGGGCTCAAGAGAAGCGTCCAGGAGAAATGCCCAGCAGTCATGACAACAGAGGAGGCGACGAAAATCCATGAACATCAGAGCCTCCTTCCCCCTACTTGAAGATAGGGGAAAGAGGGTGAAGGTGTCAGGGGATTTTATTTACTCATTCCAATATAATTTGGAGAGTCCGTAACTCGCCGGAGTGCATAATACTCATCCACTCCGGGCCCGAGTAGTACAGATGACTGACGGAAAAGACCTCACCGGAAGGATTCTGAAGACCGCAAAAGAGGCAGGTGCTGATCTGGTGACCGTCGCAGACACGCGGATATTCTCTGACAGCGGGTATACCGGGAAGCATCCTGCCGCGGTATGGGATCAGGCATCCGCCATCATCCTCATCGCGGTCCCGGTTCCCAGGGGTGCCTTTCTCCCGCTCCCGGCCGGGAGGGGAATCTACACCAATACCCTGATGGCCGGGACCGCGACCCTGCGGGTGATCGCATACCGGATCGCCCGGCTGATCGAAGCAGAAGGGTTTCTTGCCTCAATCGCCCCCAGCGAGGGGAGCGAGTTCGGGTACTGGTACGCAGACCGGACCACCCTGATGGCTGACTTCTCGATGAAGTATGCCGCATACCGGACAGGAATGGGATCATTCGGGAAGAACCACCTGCTCATCACCGATGCATACGGATCACGGGTCAGGCTGACAGCAGTCCTGACCAACGCCCCGCTCATAACGGACACCGGAGACCGCCCGTTCCTGCATCAGGCCTGTCAGGACTGTTCAGCCTGCATCGATGCCTGCCCCGTACAGGCGATCCGGACGGACGGATCGATAGCACGGGACCGGTGTGCAGAGTACATGTTCACCGCCCTGGGCGGACTCAGGTGCGGCCTCTGTATCAGGGCCTGCCCGCTCTCGGCCGGTCCTCCGGCCCAAAGGAACGATGAGAGAGAGGGAAGAGCAGAGGAGATCTGAGCAGGATCATTCACGCTTCCTTCAGGATATCGGCATAGGTATCGAGAAGACCGGTGATATCCCTGACCGACTCGATGGTGCCGGTAAGGTTCCCGTTCTCATCATAGAGCGGGGCGGCCTTGATCCAGACAACCCTCTTCCTGCCACTGATGTTGACACCGGTTCCGACAGCCGTGCTCACGAGGCCCGACCGCTGTACCCGCGAGTACAGGGATTCTATCCGTTCCGTCGGAGCGAAGATGAGATCGATCAGCAACGGCCGGCGGGTCCCGTAAAAGGGGAGGGCATACGCATACCCCCCCTTCCCCACCATCTCTGACGCCGGCATTCCGGTCAGCTCTTCCATGGCCTGGTTCCAGACGATGACGCACCCGGCGGTATCAATGGCAAACGTCGCATCCGGAGCAAAGCGGATCAGGTGCTCACGCCAGCGTTCACTCTCGCGCAGTGAGATATCAGCCCTGACCCGCCGTTCGATCTCCTCCTCCAGCCTGCATGTCTGCTCCCTGACCAGGCTCTGCAGGTTCATCTGGTACATCCGGAGTTCATCCTGGATCGCTCTCCGCTGCGAGACGTCCCGGGTCACCCCCACATACTCCCGGGGCCTGCCCGATACATCAGATATCAGCCTGAAATGCAGTTCAGCCCAGATCCGTGAGCCATCCCGGTTTATCTGCTCCAGCTCAGCCATTCCTTCAAACGGAACATCCTGATGGTTCCAGTCTCTCCCTTTCTCCAGGAGATGCTGCACCTGGGAGAATGATGCGGCTGAAAAGAGCTCATCCAGCCTCTTTTCCTTCCACTCCTCAGGAGAGTACCCGGTGATCCGCTCCACCGCCGGGCTGACATAGGTGAACCTGCCGGTCAGATCAGATGTCCAGATGATATCATTCGTATTCTCAAAGATCAACCGCAGCCTCATATCCCGCTCCTCCACCTCCCGCTCCATCCGGATCCGTTCAAGGGCGAGGGCGATGGTGTGGGAGAGCCCTTCGTAAAACCCGATCATCTCCCGGGTAAACCGGTTCTTCCGGTGATCAAACAGCCAGAGCAACCCGATGATACCGGTATCTGATCGGAGGGGGATCAGGGAGACGGATGCATACCCCCCTGAGGCACACCGCCCCAGAGGGGAGGAGGAGATGCCGGCGAAGGACGGGCTGCTGATGAGATCCGTCAGGCAGTTGGTCCAGAAACTGCCTTCATCGGTGAAGAAGGGGTAATCAGGGCTGGTCTCCCCGTGGAGGACCAGGCTGCAGATCCCGCATCCCCCGTCCCCGGTCAGG
>CAZSVH010000029.1:0-14889 GCA_964610235.1 uncultured Methanospirillum sp.
CTGGTCATTCGGTGACGGCACATCCTCGGATCTGCCCACTCCGACACATCTGTACACCACCGGGGTATATCCCGTCACCCTCCTGGCACAGTTTGCCGGTGGAGGCTCTGCTTCCACATCAAAACCCGGGTACATCTGCGTATCAGGAACCGGTCCGACTCCCGTCCCGACCTGCACGGTGATCCCGACCCCGACCCCGGTTCCTCTGATTGCCAACTTCTCTGCAGATCCGGTGGCCGGAGCCCCACCGCTGACCGTTCAGTTTACTGATCTGACGACCGGGGGTCCGACGAAATGGCGCTGGAACTTCGGTGACGGAACCCTCTCGACGATGAGAAACCCGATTCATGTCTACGGGGGGATCGGCAGGTATACCGTAACCCTTGAGGTTGAGAACCGGGACTCTGTGGGTATTGTCAGAAAGACCGAGTTCATCAAGACATCGGGGCCGAAGCGGTAACTTCCCGTCAGGCTCCCTTTTTTCAGAGAAGTCCTTCCCGGTTCATTCCTGCTGCCCAGACACACTGACCGAATGAGATGCATCCATCCCCGAGGGGATACCCGGGACTGGTGACCAGGTTCAGGTTCCGCGACGTGGTAATGTCATGGATTGCGGTGCGGATCGCTTCATTATAGGCGACTCCTCCCGAGAGTACCACGGTGCTGACCCCGGTCTCGTCTGCTGCATCTGCTGCAAGGAGAGCAACTCCCCGGGCAAGGTTGTACTGCACTGATGACGCTATCCGGGCGATCTCATGGGGTTCATCCCGGTTGCGGAGGTAGGCAGTCCGGGCGGTCCTGAGAAGTGCCGGGGTGTCCAGAATGCGGCAGCCGTCCATGTGTGAGAACCGGAGATCCCATTCATCTGGTGGTACTCCCCATGCGACAGACTCAAGCCGCATGGCCGGCTCTCCGTCGTACGTCTTCTCTCTGCAGATTCCGAGCAGGGCAGCGGCTGCATCAAGGATCCTCCCGGTACTGGATGATCGGATGCTGTTGAACTGTTTTGCGACCTGCTGTTCAAGGATACGGAGATCAGAACCCGCCCATCCCCGTTCCTGAAGGAGGGTGGTGGTCTCGTCATCCGGGAGGATCCCGTACAGCATCCGTTCGGGGAACCGGGTCGCAAGGTCCCCGCCGGGCATAAGAACCGGCATGAGGTGGGCAGCCCGCTCCAGGTGGGGGACCTCCCCGGTGAAGATCTCCCCGCCCCAGACCGTTCCGTCAGATCCGTATCCCACGCCGTCGATTGCGATCCCGACACATGGTTCCTGGCAGGCTGATGCGATGTGGGCCATGTGGTGCTGGACTGCTGCCAGGGAGGCCCCGGTCTCTTCTGCCATCTCCCGGGCCAGACGGGTTGAGAGGAACCGGGGGTGAAGGTCATGGGCGATGATCCGGATTGCAGGATTCAGGAGTCGTGCGAGGAGGTCGCGGGTCTCGCGGAGGTAGGCGAAGGTTGCCGGATTCCGCACGTTTCCCACATGGGGTGAGGTGATGGCAAACCCGTCCTGGTACAGAGTGATATTCGCGTTCAGCTCGGGTCCGACCCCGAGGATCGCGTCATCCCCCAGGTTCTGCCGGGTCCGCAGGGGGGCATATCCCCGGGAGAGCCTGATGAGGAATCCTTTCCGGATCACCGAGTCATCGCACCGGTTCACGATCTCGCGGTTATGGGTCAGGAGGTATCCGATCGTTCCTGCTAACCGGGTGAAGGCCTGGGCAGGGTCGGTGATCATCGGATACCCGGGGGCGTTCGCACTGGTCATGATCAGGAACGGGGAGTACAGGGAGGAGAAGAGGAGATGATGCAGACCGGTGTACGGGAGCATGCAGCCGATGGTATGCAGGCTGCTTACGTCAGGTATGAGATCCGGATCCCGTTTATCAAGGACCACGATCGGGCAGGCGGGCCCTTTGAGTGCCGCCTCCTCTTCGGGTGAGACGGTGGCGATATCCCGGATCCGATCCCAGGGGGCCATGATGGCGAGGGGCTGGCGGGGTCTTCCCAGCCTCCTCTTCAGTTCCATTGCGGATTCACCGGTGCAGGCGATATGGAATCCGCCGATGCCCCTGATGGCAATGATCTCACCCTGATCAAGCAGGGCTGCCGTCTCCCGGATCGGATCGGCTGTCTCAACCACTCTCCCGTCTGCAGTATGAAGGGTGAGGGCAGGTCCGCATGTATCACAGGCGATGGTCTGGGCGTGGTGGCGGCGGGACCGGGGATCCCGGTATTCTTCCGTGCAATCCTGACAGGGAGGAAAATTATCCATCGTGGTCCTCTCCCTGTCATAGGGGAGCATCCGGATGATGGAGTACCGCGGCCCGCAGTTCACACAGGAGGTTGCAAAATATCCTTCGTACCTCCCGCCCGGGGTTCTGATATCCCTGATGCACTCCTCACAGGTGGCGACATCAGGAGGAATCAGGCCACTGAGTGTCCCGGTGGCACTCGGAATGATCGAGAATGAGCCAGGAGGTGCGCTGGTGAGCGGTTCGACCCGGACAGAATCGATGACCGAGAGGGGTGTTCCCTGGGAGACCTGCTGACAGAACTCCTCAAACCGATCCCCGAATGCCAGGATCCGTACCTCAGATCCTGCATTCTGAACGGAACCGGTAATGCCGAGCTCCTCAGCTTTCGCATATACAAACGGGCGGAACCCGACTCCCTGGACGACTCCCCTGATGATTATCCGGCCCTGTCTCTGCATTACTCACACAACAAACCTTTATTTTTTTATCCGGCGTTATTATTATAGGGTTTTGAATTGACGGGTCATATTAGAATTGTTAATGATCCCGTAGAACTGGTTCCTCTCTTTGTCATCTTCAATAATCCTGTTTATAAGAAGATTCTTGATATGCTCAACAAGAACTGGATGACACGGAAAGAGATCAGTGATGTGGTGGGGGATGAAGGAGTCAGGGACTGCCTGCTGATCCTCAAGAAGGGGAACCTTCTGGAGGAGAAGTGGCGCATGCCCGAACCGGGGAACAAACCGGAGAAGGAATACAAGGCGACGTACAGCAAGTTCAGGGCGAATTTTCAGTGTAACTTCTCGGATCTCGCTGATCTCCTTTCAATTGCATTTACCGGGGACACCGAGGCCGGGGTGAAGGGGGTGAGCCTTGAAGGGGAACTTTCCAAGGGAAACACGTCCATTAATGACATTGCCCGGAGGTTCGGGGTCACCCCGATCTATATCAAGGGAGTGGCGAAACGGGTGCCCCATCTCGATGTGAAGGGCCAGGGACTGGTGATTCGTGAAGAATGAGGATGATCCGGGGTACACCATCCTGCGGAACAAGCGGGATGTCTCCCGGTTTCAGATCCTTGTCGAGATAGCGGAACATCAGCCTGCCGTCCGTCAGCAGGAGATCGCTGCGATGCTCGGGGTTACTCCCCAGGCAATATCTGAGTACATCCGTGATCTGGTTGATGAAGGGATGATCAAGGCCCCGGGGAGGGGGCGGTACGAGGTCACCCGGGAGGGGATCGAATGGATCCTCCAGAATGCAGAGACCCTTGAGGTGTATGCCCGGCATGTCAGGCATGACATCATCCACCAGGTCTCGGTCTGGACTGCCATCGCAGCAGAAGATCTGAAGAAAGGTGATCGTGTCGGGGTCTATATGAAAGGGGGGCTGCTGTATGCATCCCATGCCCCGACTTCGGCGAACGGGGAGGTTGCCATCGATACCCCGAAAGGGGAGGAGACCGGGGTTGCCAAGCTGGACGGGATCATCGATCACTCTGAGGCGGTGGTGCAGGTGTGCAAGGTTCCCCGGGTTGAACGGGGTGGTTCACGCAAGGTCAGGCTGGATGATCTGAGGGCCGTGATTGAGACGGTCTCAGTCGCTGCCTGTGTGGGACTAGAGGCATGGGTCTCTCTCAAGAAGATAGGGAGGGTTCCTGACCTCTACTTCGGTTCACGGGAAGGGGCTATTGAGGCTGCATTACACGGGATTCCCTGCGGAATCGTGATCGTTGACGAATTTTTCACCGACTTTCTGAAACAACTTGAGCAGGCTGAACTCAGTTATGAGATTCATGACCTGGTAGCGTCATGAAAGCGATCGTCCAGCCGACGAAGAAGTATTACCGGATCCTGTTTTTCGAGACTCATCATGTCAATGCGACGGCGATCATCGATCTGGTCGAGACACCGAAAGGGATCCGGCCTTCCCATTACCGGATCCGGCGGGGGTCCGGGTCGGGATACCGTAATCTCCCCACCCGTGACCTGGTTATTCATCTCAGGCGTGCGAAGGTCTCACTGACTGAACCGGACGGACCGTTTGAAGCATTTCTCCGTGACCTGCAGATCCTCTTCTCGTATGTTGATCTCTGCCGGTTCTGCCTGATGGAAGACCGGATCGTTGAACTGGACCGGGAGACCGCAATCGGGTACGGGGAGCATGAGGTGATCTGTCTTGCATGTGCCCGGAAGGAACTCCGGCGTGAGCTGGCCCACATGGGCCGGCTCGGCCGCACCGCACTCTCCCATCTTGACGAACTCCTTCACCGGTACCGGAGTGTGGACCGGGTCCTGGCGACTATTGAGCCGGGGGAGAGTTCGTTCGGGCATACCCTGTATGACCGGCTGGAGGCACACCCGGTTGTGCAGACCAGTACCCTGGATGAGCTCCCCCTCCCCCGCCAGTTTGTTGATCTTGCCCGGGTAACCTCGCTGATGCCGGTTCAGCAGCTTGCGGTGGAAGCCGGTCTTTTGTACGGGAAGCATCTTCTGATCGTTGCGGCAACCGCGAGCGGGAAGACGTTCATCGGTGAGATGGCCGGTTTCAAGAACCTCTTTGAGAAACGGGGGAGAATGCTCTTCCTGGTTCCGTTGGTGGCCCTTGCATACCAGAAGTACGAGCGTTTTTCCCGGAATTACGGGTCGGTTGCTGATATCTCTGTGATAACCGGGTCAGGGAGAATCCAGGTGAGCGATAACCGCCGGCCAGCAAACCGTGACCGGGCTGCCCAGGTGATCATCGCCACCTATGAGGGGATCGATCATCTCCTCCGGTGCGGGACACAACTGCATGATATCGGGACGGTGGTCATCGATGAGGTTCAGATGCTTGAGGATCGGGACCGGGGTCACCGGCTCGACGGGTTGATCGCCAGGCTGAAATATACCGCTCCCAAAGCCCAGTTCCTCTATCTCAGTGCCACGATCGGATTTCCCCGCCTGCTGGCAAAGAAACTCTCCTGTGAACTGGTGCGGTATGATGACCGGCCGGTGACCCTGGAACGGTACCTGGTCTTCCTGGAGCGGCAGCAGAAGATTCCGACCGAGAAGAATCTGGTGCAGGAGGAGTACCGGAAGGTCTCCTCAAAGGGGTTCCATCACCAGACGATCATCTTCACCAACTCCCGGGCCCGGTGTCATGTCATTACCGACAAACTGGGTGAAGGGGTGGCCCCGTACCATGCCGGCCTCACCCAGGAGGAACGGCGGTCGGTTGAGACAAGGTTTGAGAAGGGGCAGCTGATGGCCGTGGTCACCACGGCTGCCCTTGCGGCCGGGGTCGATTTTCCGGCATCGCAGGTGATCTTCGACTCCCTGGGGATGGGGATCGAATGGCTGACGGTCCAGGAGTTCCAGCAGATGTCAGGCAGGGCCGGCAGGCCTGACTATCATGATCTCGGGAAGGTGGTCATTCTTGCCGAACCCGGCGGATCCATCTCCCGGTCCTCCCGTATGACCGAGGAGGAGGTGGCGATGGGACTGCTCAAGGGGGAGATGGGTGAAGTTGCCCCGGTGTACACGCTGGAGCAGAGTTCCGAGATCTATGCCGCGAATGCGGTTGTCACGGCCGGTGACCGGGCAGCCATGGCCCGGATCGAGGAGAATCTTGTGGGAGAGCATGAACCGGTTGAAGAGCTCCTGATCAGCAGGCGTCTCATCTCCCGTGAAGGGGGAATGATCCGTCTGACCCCGCTCTCACGGCTGATGGCAGAGCACTTCATCGGGGTCGAGCGGCTCACCCGGATCATGGATCTCGTCAGGGAGACGAAGGATCCCCTGAATATCCTTGCCGAACTCGACTGTGCAACCGATGAAGAGGCAGCCCTGCTCCAGCGGCAGAATGGCAGGCGCCAGGAACTGCACAACCCCCGCCAGGAGAAAGCAAAGAAAGGGCGGGGCAGGAAGCGACGATGATCCTCTCTCCTGCGAATACCCTCTTCTCCGCCTGCGCCTTCTGAAGGAGTCCGGCCCCGGGATACCTGGGAGGTCTTCGCTTCTCAGAACCTTCCGGCTCCCGGGTACTGCCATCCTCTTCCCTTCTCCCCTGTATGCTCAATATTTTTTCTCGTGATTCACTCCCCCTGATATCACCGGCCCGCTCATTGAACCATGGGTTTAATAGTTAATTTTATAAATGGTGGAAGACAACTTCTTACCTGTCACACGAATGTGACCCCTCAGTGACCTGCCGTTGAACCGGCCGGGTTCCCTGCCCGGGAGGCTGAGATCCGTCAGTCCGGATCCATCCGGCAGATCACTGATGAATCAGGTGAATCGGGATAATGATGATAGATACTGGTGCAACAGCCTGGATACTCGCAGCAACCTGTCTGGTTATGCTGATGACCCCGGGGGTGGGGTTGTTTTACGGCGGCCTGGTCAGGAGGAAGAATGTCATCTCAATGCTGGCCCTGGCGTTTCTCTGTTACGCTCTGGTCAGCGTCCAGTGGGTGATATGCGGGTATTCCCTCGCCTTCGGTCCGGATATCTCCGGGATCATCGGGGGGCTGAATAATGTCGGTCTGCACGGGATAGGAATGGAGGCGACGAATCTCCCTGTTCCTGATATTCTGTTTGCAGCGTTTCAGATGGTCTTCGCATGCCTGACCCTCGCAATCCTGACCTCCGGGGTTGCTGAACGGATCCGGCTCTCAGCGTTCGTGGTGTTCGGCCTCCTCTGGACGACCCTGATATACGATCCACTGGCTCACTGGGCGTGG
This sequence comes from uncultured Methanospirillum sp., assembly GCA_964610235.1. GTDB lineage: Archaea > Halobacteriota > Methanomicrobia > Methanomicrobiales > Methanospirillaceae > Methanospirillum. The sequence goes on from CAZSVH010000029.1 coordinate 6,986, forward strand.
GGTGGCGGCTGGGCTATGTCGCTGGGTGCCCTTGACTTCGCTGGCGGGACCGTGGTTCATATCAGTTCAGGGTTTGGTGCTCTGGCCCTTGCCCTGGTGATCGGGAGACGGATGGGTTTCGGTGAGACGAACATGGAACCGCATAACATCCCGATGACCCTGCTGGGAGCAGCCCTGCTCTGGTTCGGATGGTTCGGGTTTAATGCCGGTTCTGCTCTCGCAGCAGACGGACTCGCCGCAAATGCGTTCATGGTGACCAATACGGCGGCAGCTGCCGGTGCCCTGGTATGGCTTGCAGCAAGCAGCATCAGGGGGAAACCGAGCGCCGTGGGGATGGTCTCGGGGGCACTCGCGGGTCTGGTCGGGATCACCCCGGCTGCCGGATTCGTGGATGTGCCGGCGTCTCTGGTGATTGGGGCGATCGCAGGACTCCTCTGCTACGGGGCGCTGCTCTGGCGTATGAAGAAAGGCCTTGACGAATCGCTGGATGCATGGGCGGTCCATGGGATGGGCGGCCTGTGGGGTGCGATCGCCACGGGTATCTTCGCCAGTGTTGGGAAGACCGGGCTGCTCATGGGGGACATCACCCAGTTCGGGATCAACCTCATCGATGCACTCGTTGCCGTGGGGTTTGCCTTTGTCGGCACCTACGTCCTGGCGGTTGTTGTGGACCGGACTATCGGTCTGCGGGTCAGGGAAGAGGAAGAATATGTCGGGCTTGACATCTCCCAGCACGGGGAGCAAGCCAGAAGCTGATGGAGGTGAGAATCATGGAACTAATCAAGGCGGTCATCAGGCCGGAACGGCTCGACGCGGTAAAGGCGTCTCTCGAGGCGGCCGGGTTCTTCGGCATGACCATCACCGAGGTACAGGGCCGGGGAGAACAGAAGGGGATCAGCCTCCAGTACCGGGGAGGCACTATCGAGGTGGATCTGATCCCCAAGGTTGAGATGGAACTGGTGGTCAGTAGCGACAGGACTGATGATGTCATCGAAGCCATCAGAAAAGGAGCACATACCGGGAAGATCGGGGATGGGCGTATCTTTGTGATGCCGGTCACCCGATCATTAAAGATCAATTCCGGCCAGGAGGTGACCGAGTAAGGGGTGCTTCCCTGGAACAGAATTCACTGAATCTGGTTAATTCCTTCAGAACAGAAACCATATACCGGGAGCGGATTTCCGCTCCCTCTCTTCTGATAATGAGCGACCCGGTAAAGATCAGAGATATTCAAGCCCGTTCATGTAGGGCCGCAGTACTGTTGGAATTACGACTGATCCATCCTCCAGCTGATTATTTTCAAGGATTGCCCGCATGGCACGGGAGGTGGCGATCGCGGTTGAGTTCAGGGTATGGACAAACTGCTTGGATTCAAAGTCTGAACTGTCACGTACCCTGATATTCAGGCGGGTTGCCTGGTATGCCGTACAGTTTGAACAGGATACCACCTCACGGTATGCATTTTCCCGTGGCATCCAGGCCTCTATGTCATACTTCTTTGCTGCAACGGTCCCGATATCACCGGTGCAGATGTTCACGATCCGGTAGGGGAGATCGAGTTTCTGAAAGACCTCTTCTGCATTCTCACGGAGTTCCTCGTGGATTCTCCAGGAATCCTCAGGCAAACAGTACACGAACTGCTCCACCTTGGAGAACTGGTGGACGCGGAAGAGCCCCTTGGTGTCGATCCCGTGCGATCCGATCTCCCGCCTGAAGCAGGGGGAGAGACCGGCGAGACGGATAGGGAGGTCCTTCTCCTCGAAGATCTCGTCCTGGAACATCGCTGCGATCGGATGCTCACTGGTGGCGATCAGGTAGGCATCATCCCCGTCGATCTTGTACATCACGTTCTCAAAGTCATTGAGGTCAGTCACCTCTTCGTATGACTTCCGGTTGATCATGTAGGGGGGGATGACCGGGGTGAACCCCTTTCCGATGAGGAGGTCCAGAGCGAACCGCTGAAGGGCAAGGTCAAGGAGCACCAGGTTTCCTTTCAGGAAGTAAAACCCTGATCCCGATGTCTTGGTGGCACGCTCAAAGTCAGCCCATCCCTTCTCAGCTGCCAGTTGTCCGTGGTTCATGAGTTCAAACCCGGGGACCCGGGGTGTTCCGACCGTCCGGATCTCCACGTTCTCAGTGTCATCCTTCCCCTCAGGAACACTCTCATGGAGGATGTTGGGAAGACGCATCAGGTAGTTGCGGATCTGGGATGAGAGCACCTCCATCTCTGTCTCATTCTCCTTTATCTTCCCCGGAAGACCGGCAGCCTCTGCCATCAGGCCTGCAGTATCCTCTCCCGCCTTCCTTGCCCGGTTAATATCATGGGAGATGGAGTTGCGGCGGCGGCGGATCTCGTTGTTCAGCCCGATGAGTTCCCGGTTCCGTGCATCCTTCACCAGCAGATCGTCTACCCAGGCGATCTTCTCTGTGTCATTCCGTTTCTGCAGGTCTGCCTTTACAACTTCAGGATTCGCCCTGACAAATCTGATATCAAGCATCGGTTACACCCCGTTCGAGCATGTTCATCTCCCTGGTTCCAGATCTATTGGTTCTCACAGTACATCATTCTGATCCAGAGGGACGGAGGAGAAATTGATGGCCGGGTTTCAGGGAGTGATTATCAGGCAGAAATTACCCAGCGGTCATAGATGGGATCCCGGTCGTTCTCCCGGATCTCACACAGAAGACCGGCATCAGAGAGCCATTCCCTGATGATCCCTGCCTCCTCCTCTGTTCCGACGGTCAGGAGCATCCGGTCTGAAACCGCGGACGCCGCCCCGATGATATCTGCCCAGAGATCCTGGTTGAACGGCTGGATCTCCCCGAGCATGAATCCGAATGCAATATCAACCGGGCTGGTCAGGTACTGATCCAACATTCTCCCGTCAATCCACATCGTCCGCTCTGCCCTCAGCCGCCGTTCGGCAAGGCCGAGTGCCAGGAGGGCCGGATCGTTGTCGTACGAGAGGGGGTTCAGCCCGAGGTCCCGCATCACCAGGGTGCCGATCCCCGATCCGCAGCAGCAGTCAAGGCAGGAGATCTGTTTCTCACTCCCGATCGCATTCTGGATGAGGTCACGGGTGATCGCAACCCGTCCGGGGTTGAGATCATTGGGTGACGGGGCGGTACTCCCGAGGAGCCGGTCTGCGTAATACTCCCTGACCGCATCCTCAAACGCTGCCCGCTCACACTGGTACACATCACCGTCCAGCTCCTCAAACCGGGTGATGAGCATATCTGACGGTGTCCTCAAATGAAAGCACGATGCATACAGCAGGCCGTCGGGTGATTCAGCGGCCATACTCAGGATCCTCTCGTCCTCGTCGATGAGAATCCTGCTCTTGTCACCCGTTACCCGGAGCAGGAGTTCATCCATCTCGGTATAACAGAGATCAGAGAAGAGTGGTTCAACCAGCTGAACGTCATCAGCCTCAAAGATATGTGGTAACCTCATGCTGCAGCTCCGTCTGTCTGCTCAGGTATCGGGCTGGTGGTGAAAAGAGTTATCGAAACGAACTTTCTGAAAAAAAGTGACCAGAATTACTTCTGGATCTTGGGGAGTTCGACCTTGGTCTTGATGATCTCAATCCTGCGGATCGGGTAGAGCTCCTTGACCTTCTTGAAGGTCTCCTTGGAGATCTCACCGTTGATGATCGCGTTCACGAAGACACCCAGTTCGTTCACGGTCCCGTACTTCACGACCTCTTCGGCGATGACCCGGCGGATGAGGTGCTGCTGGCTCTGGTCAGCACGGGAGAGGGTGAAACAGGTGACGGTTGCCCTGACCTTTCTTCCATCCTTGCTGACAAAATTGACCACGCTCTCAATCCGTGAGGTGCGGCGTTTGACCAGGGACCTGATATAATCCCGTGCAACCTCGTGTCCGATGAACGAGGTATAGGCTGCGTCACCTGCCACCTCGGTGATCGAGAACTTCATTTTGACGTTCTGCTTGGCGTAGTCGTTCACCAGCTCAGAGAGCGGTGCGGTCATGACCCGTCCGATCAGTTTCGCCGGGTCATCGGCGACGGTGTCCCCGAGGTAAACCTTGCCGACATTTTCAGGGCTGTAGACCTTGAACCAGGACTTTGCCTTCCATCCTTCAACTCTTCTTCCTGACTGTTTCTTTCCTGCCATATCTTCACTCCAGTGTTGTTGGTATCATATCTGAGTTCTCTTTGTCGACTCCCTGCCCGTCTTCGGGCCGGAGTTCTCTGCATACATCCTCTGCTACGGAAATATTCGCAAGATAATCATCCACTGATGCGATCACGGATCTGATCCGGGTGCCGGAGATCGTTGTCCGTACGATCCCTTCTGTCTCCACCGCTTCTGTCTCCATATCCTGCAGGTTATCGGCTGCAATTGCAGCGGCGATATATCCGGGGGTATGATGCCGGGTTCTGATGATGCCGGTGATCCTCATGCAAACGCTCCGTTGATCCCGGTGATGAACCGGTCAAGGTGTTCCCCGGCGATCCATGCCCCTGCCCGGGTGGTGTGTCCGCCACCGGATCCCCCACACTCGGCTGCCAGTGACTGCACGAGGGTTCCGAGACCGGACTGGGTTTCTGCCATGAGGGGCTGAGGTATCCGGACCGAGAGGTGACAGCTTCCGTCCTCCTCCCGGGCATAGACGATCACCGGGGCGGGATTACGGTCCATACACCCGGTGATGGTATCAGCGATATCACTGGCCAGCCGGGGGTCATGGATCTCATATACACCTGATTCTGACGGAGAGGCGAGGATCCTCTTCAGCTCCCCGACGAGCCGGATCCGGTGGCTGCGGGCAACTTCCCAGCCGGTTGCGATCTCGCGGGACGACCTGAGGCATAGCGCTGCTGCGATGCTCCCCTGTCCTTCTTTTCCACAGGCATCGATGAGCATCGTCATGGTTGCGGCGTCCTCGATCACCTCGCGTTCCAGCTGGTAGGTATCACCGTACAGGTTCCGGAGTGCATCTGCCCGGCAGAATCCGGCCGATCCGATCACCAGGGAGGATATGAGGAGGTCAGGGGCGGGCTTTTCATCCCTTCCGCTGCACCGGCTGATCAGGCTGGCAACCTCCTCCTCCTCTCCTGTTATGCCCGGGAGGTACGGTGAGGTGGCGAAGACCAGTTGTTCGGTCAGGTCTCTGCCGGGAAGCCGGATTCCCCGCTTTGCGGTGATGATTCCGTTCCCGATCCCTTCAAGGAATATCTCATGGTTCTTCCCGATCAGCTGCTGTCCGTCGCCGATGATCCCGGTGAGAACCAGGCCGGCCAGGTCGCGGTTGTCGCCGATGGCGTTTGCCACCAGGTAGGCTGCGCCTGCTCCTGAGAGGCTGGTATCCCCGTCGATCCCCGACAGCCGGGGATTGACGTGATTCGGCCCGGAAAAGACCGGGAGATGGTGATCAATGACCATGGTTTCCTCGGGGAGGTCCGCGATCCCTGATCCCAGATCACAGAGCAGCGTCTCCCTCCCGGATGGGAGGGTCTCTGCCTGCAACCGTGATACGGTCCGGAGCCGGAAGGGAATCCGGGCACGGTAAAGGGCAATACTCATGATCGCACCTGCCGCTATCCCGTCGGCGTCATGATGGCAGATGATCTCCACCTGCTCATGACGGACGAGTTCTGTTGCCAGATCCTTTGCGGCAGATTCAATGGACATGATCTCTTCCGTATCAGCGGGAGAGGAGAATCTCTGCGGTGTCCGGCTTGTAGACCCAGCCTGCCGGGAGGCGTTTGCTCTTGACGTAGTACTTGACCAGGCGCCTGACTTTCGCCTCGGTGAGGTTTAACTGGCGCTTGTTGTGAAGATCCTTCTTGTTCTCTGAGAGGTGCTTTCTCATACCGAGTGCCTTCTCGATCAGGTTGCGGAGATCTTCGGGGATGGTGGATTCAAGTCCGTTTTCGCGCAGAATCTCATCGACACGCTTGCCGGTTGCGAGTTTCACGCTGGGAACCCCGAACGTGTCACGGAGGGTCAGGCCGATCTGGGCACTTGAGACTCCCTGCTTTTTCATATCCACGATCTGCTTGATGATCGTGTCCTTGTCGGTGTTTGACCATTCGGGCGCAGTGGTGCGGTATGGCCGTACGGAACGGGATATACCTCTTCTGCGAGCATGCATTCTTGCCATTTATGGAACCTCCGTTACATGAACAGAGTATAATCCTGCGGGAGAAGAGTGACAGCTATTTCTGCTGACTCTCTGCAATCCCAAAGCCCGTGCGGGCCGTGGCCGTGAACCACGTCGGATTTACGTCTGCCAGCACCTCGTAAAAAGTGCGGGTAATTATTGTCGCCCCGGGATGATAAGGTTACTCTCTCCCTTCCTGGTTGATGAGCTGGATGAGTCCTGAGAATCCTGCCATCTCCATGGCGAGGATCGTCTCCTGATCCATCCCCATCGATGTCTCCCCGTCAGCGGTCAGCATCTCCGGTCCGCGGAGGACGGTCCGCCTGGTTCCGTCTGCGGAGAGGACTGATTCTGCCTCGGCGAGGTGCACGAACGCCCGCCCCGGGATGATGACGGTACCGGGAAGGAGAGCGAGATCGAGGGTTCTGAGATCATCGATGGTGATGAGGTCTGCGATCTCCTTCTCCACCGCGATGACCTCTGCCCCGGTCCCCCGGGAAGAGAGGATCCGGTTGATGAACGGGGCTGCCACCTGCCCGGTGATCACCGCCGCCCTTCCGGTGAGGGTCGGGAGTTTTTCAAGAAGGGAGGGTTCATCCACCAGGGCGAAGGGGGTCTTCAGTTCAGGATCACAGAGCGGGGTGCCGGATACCCGCATCCGGGTGAGGGTGCTCATCTCCGTGACCAGGGAGGCGAATTCCTCGACGGTATGGGTCTTTTGTCCGGGCATGATAGGGGCGTTGCCGAGGATGAGTCCCTGATTCAGTTCATTGGCAAACCGCATGAGGATCACCCCCTTTACCCCGGCAGTCTCCAGCCACCGGATTGTCTCCACGAGAATCCCCCCGTCGTTAATCCCAGGCAGGACAACGAGTGCTGCATAGACATCGATCCGGGCAGCAAGCCGTCTGATGATCTCAAGGGATACCTCAGGGGTCGGATCATGCATATACCGGCTCCGGAGCCCGGGGTCGGATGCAAAGATGGTGAACGAGATCTCGGTCAGGCCGGCGTCGATGAGGAATTCTGCAATACCGGGATCGTCAAACCCCTTTCCGCTCGTGTATCCGATATGCAGGGGGGCCTCAAGGCTGGAGAGAAGTTCCACCAGGTCGCGGAACTGCGGGTAGCAGCTTGGGTCGCCCCCGCCGCTGATGGTCACCCGGGACAGGTCCCCGGAGAGGAGCTGGAGGTTGGCGAGGGTATCCCCGGCGATCTCTTCCAGATCCTTGAATCCGATGTACCGCTCCTGAACACTCCGGGTGCAGTATTCGCAGCCCTTGGTGAAGGGGAGGCAGTACCGGCAGCCGAACGGGGGGACCTCCTGAGCATGTTTAAAGTAACAGTATGAGCAGAATCCCCGGCAGTCCAGTCCGGGTCTGCCTCCGATGTCCACCGTCAGCTGAGCCATGAGAGATCAGGTCTGTACCTGAAGGGAAAAAGGTGCGGGTGTATCCGCAGGTTTAATTATCCGTGGATGAAACATGTAATCGCGCCTCAGTGGCTTAGCTGGCAGAGCGGTTGACTTGTAATCAACAGGTCCCGAGTTCAAATCTCGGCTGAGGCTTCGGAACCTTTAGTTCAAATCTCTTAGTTCCTCTCTATCGGGTATCCGAAATTATTGTATTATATCGATCCTGTTTTTTTGTGCCTTTACTTATAAATACCTCTCAGTTGTCTCTGAAAAAATCGGATATTGAACATTTTTTCCAATTTATAAAAAAAACGGCATGATGTAGCCATCAGGCTCCCCTGATGAAAAACGGATAAAGTA
>CAZSVH010000030.1:0-14854 GCA_964610235.1 uncultured Methanospirillum sp.
CTATGTCGGTGGTCTGGGTGGCAGGGATATTACGATTGCCGATATCAATACGATGGTCGATGAGATCGAAGCAGGCAGGGGAGACTGTTTCCTGGGTCTGCGCAAGGAGCTGATCTGAATGGCTGACAAGACCTGTGAACTGGTGGACTGCGGACACCGCGCCTGCGGAGGATGCGGGCCGGCGTTTGCTGCCCGGATGATCCTGAAAGGGTCGGGACCGAACTCGATCGTCTGTGCATCAACCGGCTGCATGGAGGTCTTCTCCACGCCGTATCCACAGACCGCATGGAAGGTCCCGTGGATCCATTCGCTCTTTGAGAATGCAGCCGCGGTGGCGTCAGGGGTCGAGTCGGCTCTCAGAAAACAGGGGCGTGATGAGCATGTCCTCTGTATCTGTGGGGACGGGGCAACCTTTGATATCGGGATCCAATGCATCAGCGGGGCGTTTGAACGGGGTCACAATATCACGTACGTCTGCTATGATAACGAGGCGTACATGAACACCGGGATTCAGCGTTCAGGTGCAACCCCGTACGATGCCAACACCACGACCTCCCCGGCCGGAAAGCGATCGACCGGGAACAACCGGCCGAAGAAGGATCTCCCCCGGATTCTTGCAGCCCATGGCTCGCCGTACGTGGCAACCTGCTCGATTGCATACCCTGCGGACATCATCAAGAAGGTGGACCGGGCGGTACAGACCGAGGGGCCGTGCTATATCCAGATCCACACCCCCTGTTGCACCGGCTGGGGATTCGATGGTTCAAAGACCGTCGAGATTGCCAAGATGGCGGTAAACTGTGGCCTGTGGGTGAACTACGAACTCGTCGGCGGGACGCTCGAGAAGGCGAAGAAGATCAAACGTCAGCCGGTTGATGAGTATCTCAGGTCCCAGAAACGGTTTGCCCACCTCTTCAGGCCAGAGCGCAATGAAGCTGAGATTGCAAAGATCCAGGCGATTGCTGATGCAAACGCAGCGCGGTATGGAATAGATCTCTGATCTGACACCCGGGCCGTTTCAGCCCGTGGAGAATCCCCTGTCCCTTCTTTGGGGCTTGTTTCCCTCCTTTTGTGCCGGCGAACCCGGGTTTAATTAGTCCGTATAGCAGATTATTCTGGAAGAATTCCATCCCGGAGTCGTGCATACCGCATACCGGTGACGGAATCGGGCAGGGTTATGAGATGATTCCGGTTCTCTTCGTGGATGATAACAGGGAGCTCTGTACCCTGTACCGCTCTCTTCTTTCGGAGGCTGGCCCCTTCTCTGTCCATACCTGTACGAGCGGAGCCGAAGCGCTGGCCTGGCTTGAGGATCATGCTCCGGTCGTCGTGATTTCTGATTATGACATGCCGGAGATGAACGGGATCGACCTGCTGGTCAGGGCACGTGAGCGGGATCCGCGTCTCTCCTTTATCATACTGACCGGAGATGGCCGGAGAGAGACGGTCATTGACGCCCTGAACGCGGGTGCTGAATTCTTTCTTGAGAAAGGGGACGACCTTGCAGTTCAGGTGCTGGATCTCTCCCGCAAGGTTCAGATTCTTGCCGGGAGGCGTGAGGCTGAGGAGAATGCCTCCCGGCGCGAGAAGATCCTGGCTGCGATCAGCTATGCAGCAGAGCGGCTCCTTGCCGGGAGCGGATGGCAGGAGGATATGGAGGAGATCCTGGGCTATCTCGGGAGGGCTACCGGTGCTGACTGTGTCTACCTCGTCAGAACCGTCCCTGATGATACCCTGGCCCGGCCGATGGGTCCCGTGATCTGGAAGCGTTCCCCTGCATATCCGGATCCCTGCCTCTGCACCCCTCAGGGAAGAACCTGGCTGCATGAACAGGAGAAAGCGGCGCTTCTCTCTGCCAATCAGGAGGTTGTCGTCAGGAATGATGAGCTCCCGATGGGCCGGGGAGGGATGAGTCTGCTCATCCCGGTCTTCCTTGCTGATCAGTGGTGGGGGATCCTCGGGATCGGTGATCGGTCAGAGCGCAGGGTCTTTGCTGCCGAGGAGATTCACGCCCTCCGGATGGCTGCCGGCGTGATCGGTTCGGCACGGTACCGGATGTATATCGAGGAGTTCTTTCGCAACCCGGTCGAGGAGTCGCTCGTCGGTATCTTCCTGCTGCGGGGGAAGCGGTTCGGGTATGTGAACCCGCGGTTCTGTGAGATCTTCGGGTATCCCCGTGATTTCCTGATGCATGGGGTCTATCCTGAGAACCTGATCCACCCTGAGAACCGCTCTGATGTGATTGTGGTCTTTAGAGAGGTTGTGGAAGGCCGGGTGGAATCAGGTCACTATGAGATCGCCGGTCTGACCGCAGAAGGGAGAAAGATCTTTCTCGAAGTCTTCCTGAGGACGATCTGGTGCGATGGCGCCGCCTGCCTCGTCGGCAATCTGATGGATGTGACGGATCGGTACTATTCCAGAAAAGCCCTCTGTGAGAGTGAGGAGAAGTTTCGTGAACTCTACACCGGGATCCAGGACATGGTCTTCATTCATCTCCTCCCTGGTGCTGAGGGGGGAAGGATCGCCGATGTGAATCAGGCGGTCACTGAGACCCTCCTGTACACGCAGGAGGAACTGAGTTCCTGCTCGCTCCCGGATCTCTGCCCGGATCCCCGGGATCGGGAGCGGATTGAAGATCACTGCGTGGTCGCCGGTCAGACGGGCCGGGCGGGATGCCAGGGGGTGCTCGGGAGGAGTGACGGCTTCCCCATCCCGGTGGATCTGAGCACGCACCGGGTGATGGTGCAGGGCAGACCGGTCCTTCTTACGGTCGCCCGCAATGACACCGAACGCACCCTCTCAGACGCGAAGGCCCGGACCGGGGAGGAACTCCTCAAGCGGAGCATGCTCATATCCCTCCAGGAGAAGGACACCCTGCTGCGGGAGATTCATCACCGGGTCAAGAATAACCTGCAGATCATCATCAGTCTCCTGAAACTGCAGGAGGGTGCGGCCGATAATCCGGCAGTCCACGGGATCATCAGGGACTGCCGCAACCGGGTCTACACGATGGCGATCATCCATGAAAAACTCTATCAGACCGTTGATCTGCACACGATCCGTCTGGCTGAGTACTTCCGGGAGATCGCCGGGAGTGTCCTCCTGGAGTTCGAGCAGAGCCACAACCGGATTCACCTGGAGGTAGCAGAGCAGTCCCGGGTGAGTGCGGATATCGGGACCGCCATCCCGCTCGGGCTCATCCTGAATGAGCTCGTCACAAACAGCATGAAGTATGCATTTACCCCGGATGAGGAGGGAAATATCCTCATCGATATCCGGGAGGAGGCGGGTATCCTGACGGTCCGGGTCTGTGACTCGGGTCGCGGGCTCCCGGAAGGGTTTGACGGAGAGACCTGCACAACCCTCGGAACGTCGCTCGTTCGGGGGCTTACTGCCCAGCTCCGGGGGAGTGTGGTCTGGACCGGAGGGGCGGGGACCTGTTGCACGGTAACGGTTCCCCACAGAAGATGAATCCGGAGGCAATATGACAAAAGGAAGTCGGATACTGGTAGTTGAAGATGAGATGGTCATCTCGATGGAGATCGCGGCCACCCTGAAACGGTTCGGGTACGGGATTGCCGGTCAGGTGATGACCGGGGAGGAGGCCATCCTCCTTGCGAAGGAGAAGCAGCCGGATCTCATCCTGATGGATATCAGGCTCTCCGGGGAGATGGATGGGATCGAGGCAGCGGCCCGTATTGCGGACATATCTCCGATCCCCATCATCTTCCTGACGGCACACTCTGATGAGAGGACTCTAGACCGGGCGATCGCAGTTGATCCCTCCGGGTATCTCATCAAACCATTCAAAGACCGCGAACTCTACTCGGCCGTTGAGCTGGCACTGCGCAGGACAGAGATCCTGCAGAAGATGCGCCTGGGACCCCCGGTGGTACCCGGGGGATCCCCGGGTGGTTCCCCGGTCCCCTGCCTCCTCACCCTCACCCCTGACGGGCGGATCACCCATGCCGCCTGCGGGGATGGTACCCTCTTCGGGTCTGATGCTGCTGCACTGGTAGGGACTGCCATCTCTGACTGGCTCTGCCTGGATGATCTTCGGGGATTAGACAGGAACGGGAGGATCTGCATCAGACCGGACCGGGTCGTGGTGAAGGGCCGGCATGCTGATCGTATCCCGGTCACGGTCAGAGCCGGTTTTCTCCTGGACCGGGACGGATCTGTGCAGGGATACCTCCTTGAGATCACCGGTGCCTGCCTAGGGGATCGGTAATTATGACCGGCCCTGATGCCTCTGCTTCCCCGGCTATTACTGTCCCCTGCCGGTATCTGACCAGCCGGGGAGGGGAGCGGGTCACGGTTTCTCTGGGTACTTCGGGGCGGCCCGCAGATATGCAGGCACTCTTCCGGGCCGGGGGCTGGTGGGAGGATGACTGGAATGATGCCCTCCTCGATGCTATCGTTGCAGAGAGTTTCGCATTCGTTACCGCCTCCATGGATGACGGTTCCTGGGTCGGGATGGGACGACTCATCTCTGACGGGGTCTCTGATGCGTATCTGCAGGATATCGTGGTCCTTCCGGCATGGGAAGGGCAGGGGATCGGATCAGCGATCGTCGGGATCCTCCTTGATATCTGTACCTCTGCCGGAATCACCTGGGTCGGGACGATCGCCGGACCACAGACTGAGTACTTTTACCGGCGGTTCGGGTTTGCCAGGATGAACTCCTACACACCGATGCGGTATGAGAAGTAAACTGTTCTTCCCTTCGTTTTCCGGGCGTTATGGCGATGGATGACTACCAGGTTACGCTCGGGGGAACGCGGGTGGAACAGGTCCCCGGCGTCCGGGTGACTCCCGTGCATCCGGTCATCATCTCGGTGAGCAGGGAGACTGACATCCCCGCGTTTTACATGGACTGGTTTCTGGATCGGTACGCCCGGGGGTATCTCTTCTGGAAGAACCCGTACCGCCAGGATCACCGGCAGCAGGTCTTTTTTGATCAGACACGGGGTGCGGTCTTCTGGACCAAGGATCCGGGTGCATTGCTGGTCAGACTGGATGAGATCGATGCTCTCGGTCTCCATTACTATGTCCAGGTGACGCTGAACCATTATGAGGGATCCGGGTATGAACCTGGTGTTCCCCCCCTGCAGAAGCGGATTGCAGACTTTCAGGAGCTGAGCCGGAGACTGGGACGGGAACGGGTGGTATGGCGGTTTGATCCCCTCCTCCTCTCAGATCAGATCACCCCTGATGATCTTGCCGGACGGATTCAGTTCCTCTTCTCCTGCCTTGGTCCGTTCTGCAAACGGATGGTCTTCAGTTTCGTCGATATCTCCGGGTACCGGGGAGTTACCCGGAATCTGAACCGGTACGGACTGACCGACGTCCGTGAGTGTACTGAAACTGAGAAAACACGGTTCGCCGGGGTGCTTGAGGAGTCTGCCCGCCGGTACGGGACAATGGTGATGGCATGCTGCCAGGAGGGTGATTACTCCCGGTTCGGGATCGTCCCTGGCAGATGTGTGGATGACCGGCTCTTTCTCAGGATAGCCGGAGATGATACCGAATTTGTCAGGTGGCTTGAACGTGATGCAAAAAAGGACAAAGGTCAGCGGCCCCGATGCACCTGTATCGTCTCCAAGGACGTGGGTGAGTACTCGACCTGTATGCACCTCTGCCGGTACTGTTATGCAAACCGGGCTGACGAACTCGTTACTTCCCGGTTCCGGGCCCATCGGGAGGCGATGGTCCGGGGGATTATCCCCGGGTCCATTGTACCGGAATCCGGATCAGGTTTATCTGATTAAAATCTGAATCACTATCTGATGGCAGAGTGTGATATCTGTGGTGAGAAGGTCTCGGGGGGGTCCTCTTTTACCTGTACCTACTGCGGGGGAAGCTTCTGTCCCTCTCATCGTCTTCCGTTCAATCATGCATGTACTCATATAGACGAATGGAGACGTTCCCAGCCCGATAAAAGCCGTTTCAGACGGGATGTGAAGAGCAGGAGGGTATCGGGGGTGCTGATCCGCCGGGTGATCGCCGGTGCCGTAGTCGCCGCATTCATCCTGATGATGGTGGCGTGGTTTCTCCGGCTCTTCTGACCGGAAACTTCCTGCCCAGCCGGTCACCAAGGCTGAGGAGAAAATCCCTTCCATAGGGTCCGTTCTCAAGTTCGGTGATGAGTGCGGCAGGGATCCATGATTCATCGGGCCATATCAGGGATGCCGCCAGGGCGATACAGGCAGTGGTGTCTGTGTCCCCCCCGAGTCTCACCGACCTGGTCAGGACTTTCCGGGGTGAGGTTCCATACGCCACCAGGACAGCCATGACCGCGGCGAGGAGGATGAGCGACTCGGTATAGGGAACGCCTGTTGTGGCATACTGACCCAGGATGGTTCCGGGATGATATCCCTTCCCGATCACTGCCTCAAGATACTGCCGGGCATCCCGGGAAAGGCAGGGGATGGTGGCAGGCAGGGAGCGGATGATGATGGGGAACGGAGCAGCGGAATAATACCGGTCATGGGCGATGAGGGCGACACCGACGGTGGCAGCGATCGCGTCAGGGTGTCCGTGCGTGATCGCAGCGCTCCGGGCTGCGATCCGGATCACGTCACCCCGGTCAGGCAGCAGTCCGATCGGGAGGGCCCGCATTGCGGCACCATCGCTCTTTCGTGCGCTTATCTCATCCGGTGAGAGGCTCACGAGGAAGGATGCCGCGTCCGGTGATTCCTCGAGCATGGCCCGGGTCAGGGCAGAATACCCGGGCCTGGGATCCCGCCGGTAGGCGGTAAGCAGTGACCCGGCGATATGCTCCCGGGTGAGGGGGGAGGAGGAGAGGAGGAGTTCACCGATACCGATTGCCATCTGGGTGTCATCAGTGTACCGGTTCTTTCCCAGGTAGGTATTCTCTTCTCCGTCCAGGGATATGGCAGCCGGCGATCTGTTTTCAAACCGTGCACCAAAAGCATCTCCGATAGCCATACCCAGAAAGAGGCGTGCAACCGGGGTGTACCCGGAGAGAGAACCGGACGTCACGGAAGAAGGGAGTTGGATCGGGAGGGATCTGGTCTCGGACCGGTGCAGATGCAACCGGATCTATACGATCTTGTCACATCTGAGACACTCATGATATCCCTTCTCCTTGATCAGTTTTAGGATCTCACGCGGGTTTCCGTGACACTTGAACTCACCGTTGATCATCACATGACCCCGGTCCACGTCCAGATAGTCCATGATATAGCCGGTGTGGGTGATGACAAGGCCGCTGTTCATCCGGTTTGCGAACCGGTGGTGTTTCTGAAGGAGGTGGGCGATCGACTCACCCATGAGGTGGATATTCTCCAGGTCCACCCCGCTCTCGGGTTCATCAAGCATGATGAAGACCGGCTGCTGGATCATCATCTGCAGAATTTCACTGCGCTTGATCTCCCCGCCAGAGAATCCGTGGTTAATATCCCTGCCAAGGAAATCCCCCATGTTCATCCGCTCGATCGCAGGCTGGATGTCAGTATCTGAGTCCTTCCTGATGACCTCGAGCATCTTCCCCAGTTTCAGGCCCGCGATCGTCGGGGGACGCTGGAACATGATCCCCATCCCGAGCCGGGCCCGTTCATGTACCGGCATCCGGGTCACGTCCGTGCCGTTGAACAGGATTTTCCCACTGGTGACGGTATAGGCATCAAACCCCATGATCGCCATCAGGAGTGTTGATTTTCCCGAACCATTCGGCCCCATCAGGACATGGGTCTCCCCTTGTCCGATTCGCAGGTTTATCCCGTGAAGTATCTCGCGGTCCCCGATAGAGACATGCAGATCCTGTAATTCAAGCATAAAAGGCTCATTACTGATCTGTCTTCAGGTGATTTGATTCTTGCCGGTTCCCTCCCGTAATGGTCTCTCTCCTGATGGCAGCCGGGTATTGGGCGAACGGGAAAAAAAGATGGCGGGATATCTTCAGATCAGCTGCTTTCCGGCGTCTGCACCCGGCATGCATTCAAAGACGCCCGTGATCTTCAGGATGAGGAGAGATTTTGCCGGAAGGTTGGGTTTCTTCTCATGGATCATCTCAACCATCCGGGCATGTTCCGCGCCTGATGTCTTGACCGTCACATCCGCCTTGATCTGGTAACACCCCTTTGCACCGGCACCGTAGAGGTAGAGAGCGGCCCGGGGGTTTTCAAGGACATTCTTCAGGCTTTTGTGCATGAAATTATCACCGATCCATATCGTCTCCGGATCGATGAGAAAGACCGATCCCATCGGGGCGACGTTCGGGACTCCGTCCTTTGAGGCGGTTGCAAGGGGA
The DNA here is from genome assembly GCA_964610235.1 of uncultured Methanospirillum sp. Taxonomy (GTDB): domain Archaea; phylum Halobacteriota; class Methanomicrobia; order Methanomicrobiales; family Methanospirillaceae; genus Methanospirillum. The sequence continues at coordinate 8,276 of CAZSVH010000030.1, forward strand.
AACACCTTGAGTGCATGAAATGCCTCAATCATATCAGGGGTCAGTGCTGCCATGGTAGTAGAACATCTGCCCGCCATCTCATATTAAATTTGTGATGCTCTTCTCCCTCCCTCATTGATGATCTGCCGCTTACTGGTGCTGCGTCTCCTGGTCAGGGAAGATGATCCGGACCCGGGCCCCTCCCTCGTTGGAGAAGGTCGCGGTCCCCGAGATCTGCAGGGCGAGGTTCTCAACCATTGCGAGCCCGGAGCTGGTGGGCTGGCCACGGGTCACCTCATCCGGCAGCCCTTTCCCCGAGTCCCGGACCTGGAGGATGAACCAGTCCTCTTCCCGGGTACAGGAGATCTCAATTCTCCCTGTTTCACCCGGGGTGAACGCGTGGGTTGCACTGTTTGCTATCAGTTCGGTGACCATGATACCGACCGGAACCCCGGTACCGGTCCCCACGGTCCAGTCACCGTCGCAGTGGACTGAGATGGTCACCTGACTGAGAGCGTCGGCATACTCCTCGGCAACATTCGTTTTAATATCGTTGAGGTAGGCGCAGATCGGGATACCGGCCAGATCAGGTGATGCCGAACGGCGTTGGTACAGGGATGAGACCGCGTGCAGGAACGTCCGGTCCTGTCTCCCGGTATCCTCCCCCCGCCCTCTTCCCTGCACCCCTTTCATCCGGAGAATCGCCTCGAGGAGCTGGAGATCAGTCTTCACGCCCTGGGTGACCACCCTGATCTGTCCGGCTCCGCTCTCCGGTATGGTCGGGACTGATTCAGGCAGGTTCTCAGGAACCGGGACCATAGACCAGGAGACCGCCTCCTCCCCGCCGGCTGAGAATGACCGGGCACCCAGGAGGACCGGGGTAACACCGAACGGGGTCCGGATTCCTGACCGGCTCCCTTCATAACTCCGGTTCTGGTCCAGAACCGACTCTATCATCCCCAGTTCCTCTGGTGGTGCCTGGATCCCGGTGGCGGTCAGGGAGAGCCCGGTCACCTCGTCCGGGTCTCCCTTTCCGATGAGCTGGAGAAAAGCTTCATTGACCGTGAGGATCCTCCGATCATCACGCCGGGTTATGACCAGCGGAACCGGGGACGCCTCACATGCGGCCCGGTAGATCTCATTGACCTGGGCTGCGATCTGCTTCTCCTCCCCGACCGGGGATACGGTCAGTATTGCGCTCCGGTCCGGTCCGCCGGTCTGGAAGAGGCGGATGAGGATCGGGATCGGTGCACCGCCTGATGCCATGGCGATGAATCTTGCACTCGTTCCTCCTCCCACTGATGCCTCGGTACGCTGCCTGATCTCATCAAACCTCGTCTGCTCTTCGGTGATGAGGAGGGAGGTGAACGGTTTTCCGGTCACCTGATCAGCCCGGTACGCAAGGATTCGCATGACCGACGGGGTGATATACCTGATGACCCCGTCAGGGCCGATGTATGCGATGATATCACCGGTATGACCAAGCATCCGTTGCCAGAGCTCTTCGGGGAGGAGCCATCCGCTCTGTGTTTCCTCCTGGTCTGATGTTTCCGTCCTGATGATGTACCCCTCGATTGCGGTCATCTCGAGCGGGCCGGAGAATATGCCCTTTCCAATAAGGATTCCGGTGGCAGGAGTCCGATCCCGGGTAAAAATAGCAAATCTGGCCGCAAAGGCCCCTCTTCTGTTGATTCCGTCCTGGATGGTCTTTCTGACGGCCTCCCTCTGGTCTGGCTGAATCAGGTCAGGAAGGGTGATCATACCGGTCTCCACCAGTTCTGCATGGTTATACCCGGTAACCCGCTTGGATCCGTCATCTACCGAGAGAAACCCCAGTGTCGCGTCAGAGCGGCATCGAAAGGCCATCCCTGCTATCTGTGCATCCTGATGACTCATGGTATCATGTGACGCCTTCCCCTCCGGAGAAAGGCATTATACCAGAAACAAGGGAGGAGACAGGGTAAAGCCTTATGCATCCGATCCCTATGATTCTGGAAGAGGTGAATGTGTGATTCGTTCTCTCCGTCTCACGGACAGCAGACCACACCGGTTTCTTCTGCCGATCCTGACGGTGATCATGCTGGTGGTGATGGCCGGTGAGGCGATGCTTACGGCAGCCCTCCCTGAGATCACCCGTGAATTCGCGGTCCCCGGGGTGTTTGAGTCCTGGATCCTGCCGATGGTCCTCCTCGTCGGAGCCGCAGCCTCCCCGTTCATCGGCACTGCCGGTGACCAGTACGGACGAAAGAGGATTCTCCTGGCTGCTCTCGCCATCTATCTGGCAGGACTGGTCTGCGGGTACTATGCTCCCGGCATCTGGACCCTGCTCCTCTCACGGGCGATGCAGGGCATCGGTGTCGCCTCGTTCCCGCTTGCCTATGCACTCCTCCGTGATCAGCTCCCGGTTCGTGAGGCTGATGTCGGGATCGGGGTGATCAGTGCGACCTACGGGGCCGGGATGTTCCTGGGTGTTATCAGCGGGTCGTTTCTGATTGAGGCGTTCTCATGGCGGGAGACATACCTGGTGCTGATTCCGCTCTCGATCCTTCTCCTCCTTCTTGCCTTCACCGGAATTCACGAACCCCGGCCCCCTCTCCAGGATCCGTCCAGCCGTCCCTCCCTGGACTGGACCGGGTTCATCTCTCTCCTCGCCGCCCTGCTGCTGGGCCTTGCGGCCCTCTCGGTGGGGGATGACGGGGGTTCGGGGCAGCTGCCCCGGATTCTTTTTTCTGCCGGGGCGGTGGCTGCCGGGTTCATCTTTCTCAGGGAGGAACTGCGCACATCCCGCCCGCTGGTCGATCTCAGACTGGCCAGGCAGCGGGTTGTCCTCATCCTGATCCTGATTGGTTCCCTGACGATCCTCACCTTCATGCTCCTCCTCCAGGAGATGCCCTTTCTCATCAGGTCAGAATCCGGGCTGGGTCTGACCGCGGGGTTCGTCGGGCTCGTTCTGATGCCAGGTACTCTCTGTGATATGCTCGCCGGTCCGCTCACCGGAAGGATGGTCGTCTCACGCGGAATCCGGCTCCCCTGCCTGATTGGCTCCCTGATGATGGTCATATCGTCGCTCATCCTCCTCTTCTGGATGCACTCACTCCTGATGATCACCCTGGCATGGATGATCTTCTCAGGCGGGATGTCAGTAACGGCAACGGCGTGTATGATAGCCATCATCGACTATGTGCCATTGAGCCGGACTGCTGAAGCGACCGGGCTGATGCAGAGTGTTCAGACTGTCGGGGGAATGGTAGGCCCGGTTCTCACCGGCCTTGTGATGGCCGGTCAGACGGCTGATGGTGCCGCAGGAGGGATATCCGGCGTGATGCCGCATGCTGGTGCATTCGTTCAGATCCATCTGCTGGCGTTCTTCGTCTGCCTGCTGGTGCTCTCTGCATCCCTTCTGCTTTTGTGGCGGATACGGGATCCTGTCCCTGCTCTGCCGCACCATGGGGAGGAGATCCGGACGGTACCTCATCCTGGCAACCGAGAGGATAAGGAATGGGATGGCAAACGATAGGGGTGGTATGACTGACCATAAGAATCTCTTCTGCCCGTTTGACAAGCACCCCTGTATCCGGGACCGGTGTGCGATCTGGTCCGGTGTACACGATGCCTGCACGATCTCTCTCCTCTCCCGGCTCGTGCCGCCCCCGCCGCGGCCGCCAACCCCTGAACCGAAGAGAGAGTCGCCTCCCTCTTCTGGAATCTCGGAAAAATTCAGGGATCCGCTCTTTGACTGATCCTGTCAGGGAACGGTCTCAAACTGGATCATGTTCGTGGTGCCTTTCACGCCGGCAAAATTGCCGGCGATGATCACGATCCGGTCTCCCGGCCGGGTCAGGTCCATCCCGGAGGCGAGAGCGAGGGATTCACTGACCAGTTCCCCGGCCGTGTGGATGGGCTGGTGAATACAGGGGATGACTCCCCGCCTGATGAGCAGACGCCGTGCTATCTGTTCATCAGGGGTCATGGCGATGATCGGGGTACCGGGCCGGCACCGGGAGACCCGTTCTGCGGTGATCCCTGACCTGGTGAATGCGACGATGGCCCGGCTCTCCAGTTCGTGGGCTAAGGAGCAGGCACTGTACCCGATGATCCCCTCGGGAGTCTCCTCACGCCATTTCAGGGCTTCCCTGAGAATTCTGCGGTATGGGAGCTGCCTTTCTGTCTCACCGGCGATCTCTGCCATCATCCTCACCGCGGTCGCCGGGTATTTCCCGATGGAGGTCTCTGCTGAGAGCATTGTTCCATCAGTCCCGTCTGCGATGGCATTGGCCACATCGGTCACCTCAGCACGGGTCGGCCGGCTCTTCTCCACCATCGACTCAAGCATCTCGGTGGCGGTGATGACCGGCTTCCCTGCCTGATTGCAGCATCTGATGAGCCTCTTCTGAACATGGGGGACCTGGGCGATCGGCAGTTCGACCCCGAGGTCGCCCCTCGCGATCATGATCCCGTCAGCTGCTCCCAGGATCTCTTCGAACCGGCTGACGGCAGCACCGGTCTCGATCTTTGCAATCAGGGGGATATCTCCTGCCGTCCCCAGCAACTCCCTCGCATCCTCGAGGTCCCGGGGTGAACTGACAAACGAGAGGGCAAGGAAGTCAGGCTCCAGACCAGCCGCGAACCTGAGGTTGCTGACCAGGTGGTCGTCTGCATACGGGATAGCGGGACGTCGTCCCGGGATGACCACCCCGGCCCCGTCCCTGACCGTCCCTCCGGCGGTGACCACCGCACTGATGGTCTCCCTGCCGGTTATTACCTTCAGGGTGATGACCCCGTCCCCGAGAAGGATGATATCATCCGGCCTCACCTCAGGGATGTATTCGGCCGGTTCGATCCCGACCTCACCGGTTCCGGGGGTTGACGAGAGGATGATTTGGTCCCCGGTTCTGAGTGTCAGGGCCTGACCAGAGGGAGAACGGAGCCTCAGTTTGGGTCCCGGGATATCGATCAGGATCCCGATCTGCCTGCCTGACTCCCGCGCTGCCAGCCGGATACGGGTGAATACATCGCGATGGTCCTCCGGTGTCCCGTGTGAGAGGTTGAGGCGGGCGATGTTCATTCCGGCACGGATCAGATCGTGGATACTCCCCATATCCGCACATGCGGGTCCGATGGTTGCAATTATCCGGGTGAGGCGGCCCGGCCCCTCGGTGCTGGTCATACGCTCTTCCTGGTATACAGCTGTGCGAACCAGACAGAAATAACCCGGCGGGATACGTGCCTGTTTCTGTTCCTTATAAGAGGCGGCAGGGATAACACTTCTGCAATGAATACGGTAGTTCGTGAGGATCTTCTCCTTGCGGTCAGGAGGGTGCAGTCCCGGACCGGTCACCTTCCTGCCCCTCCGGAACTGGCAGATCTGCTCCGTATTTCGCCGGCGGATCTTACCCTCCTCCAGGAACTGCAGGAGGCCGGTGAGATAGCATCATCCGGCGACGGCACGTACCTGCTGACTCCTTCCGGGGAAGCAGCGGCAGCGGCGGTGATGAAGAAGCATAAGGTACTCGAGACCTTCTTTGAGGAGATGCTCGGAATGGACCGGGATGCCGCCCATCAGCAGGCCTGTACCCTGGAGCATCACGCCTCTGAAGAGACCATCTCCCGGCTTGATGAGTTCATCGGAGCCCCCCCGCGGTGCATGATCGGCAGGCACCGGTTCCATCGCAGGGACCGCGACGGGTGCCTGTACCGTCTCCTTGCCGAGTGCGGAGAGGGTGATCGGATCTGCATCGCTGCGATCCGGGGATGCGGACGTTCCTCCCGCCTTGCAGACCTGGGTCTCATCCCTGGTCAGGAAGTGATTGTCAGGAGGAAGATGGCACAGACGATGCTTGTGCAGGTGAAGGGGACGGATATTGCCATCAGTGCAGATATTGCGAATACGGTCCTGGTTGAGAACTGCGAATGAAGATTGGTCTTATCGGGAATCCCAATGTTGGCAAATCCCTCATCTTCACCCAGCTGACCGGAGTGGGGGTTGAGATCAGTAACTACCCGGGGACGACCGTGGATCTCTGTACCGGGACGACCTGCCATGCCCGCTGCCCGGTTGAGATCGTCGACCTCCCCGGGATATATTCTCTCGACGGTCCCGGATCTGAAGAGTCACTCGTGCGTGAGACCGTCCTCTCCGGAGCCTTTGATGTCTATGCCCTTGTCCTTGATGCCACCCACCTGGAGCGAAACCTCTACCTGCTCCTGCAGATTCTTGAGTTCGATCTCCCGGTGATCGTCATCCTGAATATCATCGACGAGGCGACGCGGGCCGGGGTGACCGTCGATGCTGATCGGCTCTCCTCGCTCATTGGTGCGCCCGTCATCGGGACCGCCGCGACGCTGGGGAGGAACATCGACCAGATCATCCCCCTGGCGCTCACCGGGGCGAGGAAGGGATCATATCCGGTAGCGTACGACCGGCATATCGAGGCAGCGGTGCGGAGTCTTGAGCGGCTGACCGGGACCACCCGTGCCCGGGCACTCCTGGCACTTCAGGGAATCGGAGAAGATTCCGCACTGATGGAGGCTGCAGAGACGATCATCCCTGAGATTGTGGAGGAGCATCGGATGTCGGTTCACCAGCTCATCGCAGGAAAC